>NZ_JBHXRA010000004.1:317821-369266 GCF_042717045.1 Nocardia sp. NPDC058633 | reverse complement strand
CAGGGAGTCCTCCGCTCGGCCGCCGTCGGCGTTTCCGGCCCGCGCCGCTGACACGTCACGAGTAGCGACGGATTACTATGGAGTAGCCGATCACGGCACCCGCTCGACTTCCCACCTCGAAAGGATCCAGTTGTCACCCGCGTCCAAGGGCGCCACACAGGAGGGCTCCTCTACGGAGCCGGGTGACAAACCCGGCGTCCTCCTTCCTGCAGCGTCTGTTCCCTCTTCCGGTTTCCCTGCGGCACCCCTCGGGCGGTGCTGAGGATGTCCATCCTGCTGACCGCGCTCAGCCTGCTCGGCTTCGTCGCCCTCACCCTCGGCACGGCACTGTTCGTCGCCGCGGAGTTCTCCCTCACCGCGCTGGAGCGCAGCACCGTCGAGGGCGCCGCCCGCACCGGTGACACCCGATCGCGCCTGGTGAAACAGGCCCATCACACCCTGTCGTTCCAGCTCTCCGGTGCCCAGCTCGGCATCACCATCACCACCCTGATCACCGGCTTCATCGCCGAACCGGTACTGGCGCGGCTGCTCGAACCGTCGCTGGACGCCATCGGCCTGAGCGAGAGCGCCTCCCACGCCATCGCGCTGGCGTTGGCCCTGATCATCGCCACCTCGCTGTCGATGATCTACGGCGAACTGGTACCCAAGAACATCGCCATCGCCGAACCGATGATGGTCGCGCGGCTCACCGCGGGCCCGATGATCGGGTTCTCCGCGCTGTTCAAGTGGCTCATCCGCTTCCTCAACGGTTCCGCCAACTGGGTGGTGCGCCGATTCGGCATCGAACCCGCCGAGGAACTGCGTTCGGCCCGTTCGCCGCAGGAACTCGGCTCGTTGGTGCGCACCTCGGCCATGCGTGGCGCGATGGACCAGCGCACCGCGCAGGTGATGGACCGCTCGCTGGAGTTCGGTGAGCGCAGTGCCGAGGACCTGATGACACCGCGCGTGAAGGTCGAGTCGCTCGACCGCGACGACACCATCGCCGACCTGATCGCCGCCGCCGCCCGCACCGGGTACTCCCGGTTCCCCGTGATCGACGGCGATCTCGACAACACCCTCGGCGTCGTGCACGTCAAGCAGGCGTTCACCCACCCGGGCGAGCTGCGCAAGCAGATCCCGCTGAGCAAGCTGGCCGTCGCGGTGCCGATCGTGCCCGCCAGCCTGGACGGCGACGAAGTGCTCGAGCGGGTGCGCGCCGACGGCATGCAGGTGGCGCTGGTCGTCGACGAGTACGGCGGCACCGCGGGCATGGTGACCATGGAGGACCTGATCGAGGAGATCCTCGGCGATGTGCGCGACGAGCACGACGAGGAGGAACGCGACGTGCGGCGGGTCTCCGACGGCTGGGACTGCTCGGGACTGATGCGCATCGACGAGGTGTCGCGCGCGACCGGCTACGACGCGCCGGAGGGCGAATACGAAACCCTCGGCGGCCTGGTGCTCGCCCACCTCGGCCGGATCCCGGTGACCGGTGACGAAGTGGTGCTGCCCGAATCCCGCGGTTCCAGCGGCGGCTGGGTCGCGCGGGTGGAACGGATGGACGGACGGCGCATCGACCGGGTGCGGTTGATCCCGGTCGATGCGGCCAACCTCTCGGCGCGGGAGAACACTCATGGGTGACCTGTTCGGAATCGTGCTGACCGTCCTGCTGCTGGCAGGCAACGCGTTCTTCGTCGGTGCCGAGTTCGCGCTCATCTCCGCCCGCCGTGATCGCCTGGAAGCCCTTGTCGCCCAGGGGAAGAAGAAGGCTCAAACGGTGATCGAGGCCGGTGAGAACCTGTCGATGATGCTGGCCGCGGCCCAGCTCGGCATCACCATCTGCTCGATCCTGCTCGGCCGCGTCGGCGAGCCCGCGATCGCGCACCTGATCGAGCGCCCGTTCGAACTGCTCGGCCTGCCCGATCAATTGCTGCACCCGGTGGGCTTCACCCTCGCGCTCACGGTGGTGGTGATCCTGCACATCCTGCTCGGCGAGATGGTGCCCAAGAACATCGCCCTCGCGGGCCCGGAACGGTCGGCGCTGCTGCTGGTGCCGATCCACCTGATGTGGTTGCGGATCGCCCGACCGTTGATCGCGGTGTACAACCTCGCCGCGAACATGACGCTGCGGATGTTTCGGATCGAGCCGAAGGACGAACTCGACGCCACGGTGTCGACAGTGGAGTTGGCCGAGATGATCGGCGAATCCCGTTCCGAGGGACTGCTCGACGAGGAGGAACACCGCAGGCTCACCCAGGCCCTTGGCACCTCCGAGCAGGTTGTCGGCGACGTGATGGTGCCGTTGGCGCAGGCGAGGTCGGTGCCGTTGATCGGCAACGGAACCACCCTCGGCGAGGTGGAGACAGCAGTCTCGGAGACCGGCTTCTCCCGCTACCCGGTAGCCGCGTCGGACGGCTCCCTGGTCGGTTACCTGCACATCAAGGACGTCCTCGACGAGGTAGCCGACGACAACGCGGGCCCCGACACCGTCATCCCTCGCACCGACATCCGCCCGCTGCCCACGGTCAGCATCGGGACCCCACTGTACGAGGCACTGGCCCGGTTGCGCCGCACCAGCAGCCATCTGGGACGGGTGGTCGACAGTCGCGGCAACACCGTCGGCGTCGTCGCGCTGGAGGACCTGATCGAGGAGTTCGTCGGCACCGTGCGCGACGGCACCCACCGGCTCGCCGAATAGGCCCCTCCGGTAACCGATCTCGCGCTCGACGTCACGCGGTGACGGTCGGCGCACGGGTGACAGCTCGACCAGCCGGTCGGGCTGTCACCCGTGCGCGGCGTCGGCCGTTCACCCTTGACTATTGGTAACCAATCGATTACCAATTAAGAGGTGGACGTCTTCGAGGCATTGGCCGACTCCGTGCGCCGCGATCTGCTCGAGCGGCTCGCCGACGCACCGGCCAGGGTTGTCGATCTCGCCGCGGAATATCCCATCAGCAGGCCGGCGATCAGCAAGCATCTGCGAATACTCGCCGATGCGGGCCTCGTCAGCGCCGAACCGCACGGTCGAGAACGCCACTATCGCCTGTCCCCCGCGGGCCTCGCACCGCTGCGCGACTATCTGGAACAGCTGCAGCCGACCCGGCCGCCGATTCCGGAGCATGCGCTCGACGGTCTCGACCTCGAAGTCCGCCGCACCACCCGGGAACGCCGAGCCACGACCAGCACTGACAGCGACAAGGAGCAGACCGCATGACCACTCCCACAGCGACCGGACGCCGCCGCGACCGCGCCGACGGCACCTACTGCGAATGGACCAGGACCTTTCGCGCACCGATCGAGGACGTCTGGGCCGCCGTCACCGAGCCGCAGCGACTCGCGCGCTGGCTCGGCAGCTGGACCGGTGACCCGTCCTCCGGCGAGGTGAAGTTCCAGATGCTCTTCGAGGGTGAAACGCCCGCCGAGCACTTCCGGATCGACGAATGCGACGCCCCACACCGGCTGCGGATCACCACTTCCATGTCCTACGGCGAGGAAGACCCCGAACAGTGGCAGCTGCGCCTGGATCTCACCGAGGAGGGTGGCGTCACCACCCTGACCTTCGCCCAGAATCTGCCCGATCCCACCATGGCGGAGAACGTCGGACCCGGCTGGGACTACTACCTCGACCGTCTGGTCGCCGCCGAAGGCGACCGCGACCCGGCCACCGTGAACTTCGACGACTACTACCCTGCCCTGTCCGAGCACTACCGCGAGGAATTCGGTCGCGTCGACTGAGCTGGAACCGCTTGCGCGGCAACGCAGATGGTGATGCGCTACCGCGTGGTCGGGCTCGATTACCGCTGTTCGCCGGGCAAGCGGTCAAGGGTCCCGAAGCCGTTGATCAGGATGGCGGCCGCGACGTCGATCAGTTCGTCGAGCGGCTGCGGCGCGTCGGCCAGCGTCCAGTCCACCATCAGCTCCGTCATGCCGCCGGCGAACAACATCGCCGAGACATCCAGGCGCCCGGTGGCGGGGATGTGAAAGTAGGCCCCGGCGAAACCGACTATCAACTGGGCGAATTCGCGCATCACCGCACGGCGGTGCACCTCGAGCGCCGAGCTGACACCGACGACCTCGACGAAGATGACACGGGCGCGGCGAGGGTCCGCGGCCACGGTCCGAACGAAGGCCTCGACGGCGGCGTGCGCCTGGGGGGCCAGCTCGGGTTCGGCATCGGCCAGCGCCGTCAGGGTCGCGGTGCGGACCTGTTCGATCTGGCTGTCGTAGACCGCGCTCAGCAGTGCCTCACGATGGGTGAAGGACTCGTAGAAGTACCGCTCGGTCAAACCCGCGCGATCGCAGATCTTCTTCACCGAGGACGCCGGATAGCCGATGGTGCCGAAAAGTTCCAAGCCCGCCGCCAGCAGCGCGGCTCGACGTTCGGCGCTGCGACTCGCCTTGTCGCGCCCGCCGTACCGGCGCGACGCAGTGTCGGTCTCGGTCACAATCCTCCCGCCGCCGTCTACCCGCCCGCCGAAGCCTCCATCCTATCCATCACCCCGAGGAGGAAAGAACGAGCAGGCGACGGGTCGTCAGTCGGCCTCGCGCGGCGGTATCGTGATCGTCCCGTAGTCGAGTCCGCCGTGGGTGAAGGTGGGTACGACGGGCCACTGCCGCTTCCAGTTCGCGCATTCCGACGACGGAACAACTTGCAGCCAGCGCGGATCGCGCGGAGACCGCGACGCCATGGTCTTCTCCTTGACCATGGAATCGTACTGATCCAGCGAGTCCTCGAGGGTGTTCGCGTTGAGAACGACTTCGCGGCCGTAGAACTCGGCCTGCTGTCGAACACCGGGGATCTTGGACAGTTCCGGCTGCCAACTGTCGGCCGCCATCCCGTTCTCCGACGACACCCACACGCCGTCGGGAGTGTTCACACACAGCGAGTGGTTGCCGTCGGTGTGCCCGGGCGTCCACAGCAGGCTCACCCCGACACCCAACTCGACGTCACCGTCGAGGACCTGGAGCCGCTCGGCGGGCACGCCGTCCATGCCGCCGTCGACGTACCACGCCCACTGCATCGGGTGCACGGATTCCAGGGTGCCGAGTTCCTTGCGCTGCACCAGCATCCGCGCGTTCGGGAACAGGGACTCGCGCGGACCCGATTCGCCGTCGATCGGCCGGTCGCTACCCATGATCATGCGGACATCCTGCACGTGCAGATGGTCGAAACTGACGTAGTCGACGTCGTCGTTGCGCAGGCCCAGCCGAGGCAGCACCGCCTCGGGATCGTTGTAGTACTTGACGAACAGCGATTCCGCGCGCAGCGTGCGTGAGAGTTTCTGCAGCTTCGCGTAGAACGGGGCTTTCCCCGACCCGGCCGCGACGGTCGGCTCCCAGACCAGGGTCCTCGGGGTGCCGTCGAATCCGTCGAACTGGACCACGAACATCCGGTTGATGATCGAGATCATCGGGTTGGGGCCGATCGAATAGCCCTGAAAAGCGAACCGCTGCGGATACGGCGCGGCGGCGATGTCGAAGCTCTTGACCGCGCGCACCTGCCCTTGTCGGAGAAACCGTTCGCGATAGCGACGGGCGGCCTCGCGCACCGCCTCGAGACGGTCGCCGCGCGGCCACACGTCATGGACACCGGCGAATTCCGGAATCGGCCGGATATCGCCACGAGCGTCGGTTGTCGTCATCGTCGGTTTCCTGACGTCGGAGGGGAAGGTTCGGTGGGGCCACAGACCTTGCGTTCGTACTCGGTCCGGCGCGACGAATCATGAACGGCGGCTACCTGATCCGGCACCGCCGCGAGCAGAACGCGCGTTCGCACGGCGGTGGGGAGCACGTTCACCGCGCGCAGCAGCGGTCCGAGGTAGCCGGGCACCATCACCTCGAATCGAGGGCGTTCGATCGCCCGGACGACGGCGCGGGCGACGTCGGCGGGCTGAAGCAGCGCCACTCCGCCGGTGTCGGTGCCCGCCGCCAGTTCGGTGTCCACCACCGTCGGCATGATCACCGAGAGCTCGACGCCACTGTCACGCAGTTCGGCGCGCACCCCGGTCAGATAGCCGAGTATCGCGTGCTTGGTCGCGGCGTAGGACGACTCCCCGGCCGGGGCGAGCTTCGACGCGGCGGAAGCCACGGTGACGATGTGTCCCGCGCCGCGGGCGCGCATGGCCGGCGCGGCGAGGGTCACCCCGTTGATGACGCCGTGCACGTTCACGTCGAACTGTCGCCGCCGCACCGACTCGGGTTCGCGGTCGAACGGGCCCACCCACATGACCCCGGCATTGTTGACGAGCACGTCGATCGGGCCCCATCGTCGCTCGATCGCGGCCAGGAACGCCGCGAACGAGTCCTGTTCGGCGACATCGAGATCGAAGCCACACACCTTGTCGCCCAGTTCGGCGGCGGTGCCGCGAGCAGCCGAGCCGTCGATGTCGCCGATCGCGACGCGCGCACCCGCCTCGGCGAGCTGAGCCGCGATCTGTCTACCGATCCCACGGGCACCGCCGGTCACCGCGACGACTCGCCCTGTCACCGACTGTCGCATCTCAGCGATACCTCCCGCCGCACTTCTTCTGACATGACCTCATGTCAGCAATGTACAGGATCGCCGAACCTTTTGACATGAAGTCTTGTCAGTTGATCGGAATTGCGTGCAAGATGTCCGGCATGGATCGAAATCTCGACGCGGTACCGTCGCGCGTCAGCCGGACCGTGGCCGCGATCATGCTGCTGACGGTGCGTCAGCTGGGCTCACTGCTGCCCGCCACCCGGAGCGGAGCGCGCCTCGGACGCCTGGGGATGCACGGGTTGCGCCTGGCCATGCCGTCCTGGACGGTCGCGCGTTTTCCTGTACACGACCGGAGGGGGGCGGGGCTCGCGGTGCGCGGCGAGTGGGTGAACGCGCTACCCGCACCGCAGGAGCCGATCGTCTACTACCTGCACGGCAGCGCGTATTTCTCGTGTTCGCCCGGCACCCACCGAGGCCTGATCGCGCGGGTGGGCCGCGTGTGCGGGCGCCCCGTTTTCGCCCTGCGGTACCGGCTCGCGCCCGAACACCCGTTTCCCGCAGCTCATCAGGACGCGCTGCGGGGCTACCTCTGGCTACTCGCCGGCGGACATCGAGCCGCGGACATCATCGTGGCGGGAGACTCCGCGGGCGGACACCTGGCGCTGGCACTCGTCGGCGAGCTCGCCCGGCGGGGACTTCCGCAGCCGTCGGGACTGGTGCTTTTCTCGCCGCTGGCCGACCCCACCATGCGGCTGGCCGCCGCCAAGGAGCCGGCCCTGCGGGATCCGTACGCCTCGGCCACCACCGCCAATCGGCTGATCGGCATGTACCTGGCGGGCGCCGACCTCACCGATCCCCGCTTGGACGTCGCGACAGGAATCGTCGCCGGCTGTCCGCCGGTTCTCATCCAAGTCGGCGGGCTCGAGATCCTGACCGCCGACGCCGAGCACCTCGCGGCGGCCGCCCGCAGGGTCGGCGTGCACTGTGAACTGCAGGTATGGCCCGGCCAGGTCCACGTCTTCCAGGCCGGGTACCTGGCCGTCCCCGAAGCCGTCGCCGCGCTGTCCGAGGTCGCCGCCTTCATCACTGCCATCGAGCGGACCGGCGGCCCCCCGGAGCGAATGCACGCATGACCCTCGGGGCGGACGCGTCCGAGGGCTGACCCCTACCCGGAAACACTCACCTGTGCAGAAGCGGCTGGGCGCTGTGCATGCCTGCCCGCCGCCCGGAGAAGACGCAGTCGGCCAGCGACAGTCCACTGATGTAGGAGTTCGAACAGATTCCGACGGCCGCGCGGCCCGCGGCGAAGAGTCCGGGAAAGACTCCCCCGTTCTCGTCGCGCACGGCGCCGGTCTCCTCGTCCACGAGCAGGCCGCCGAGGGTGAGCATCGGCATGGGGTAGCTCAACCGCGCCTTGAACGAGATGTCGAGCAGGGTAAAAGGTCCGGTACGGAGTGGGCGCCGGATGTCGTCGGGTTTGCCCATCGGATCGGGGCGATTCTGCTCGATCGCCCGGTTGTGCGCGTCCAGGGTTGCCCGCAACGCGGACCCGTCGATCCCCGCACGAGTGGCGACCTCTTCGACGGTGCGGCCGCAGGTGCGCCCGATCCGCAGCAAGCGCTCGGTCTGCATTCGCTGGAACCACACCGACTGGGTGCTGATCTGCTTGCGGGCTTCGGCCTCGAGTGCCGCGTCCACGAGCAGCCAGGCGCGATGACCCGGACTCGCGGCGATGGCCGCGCCCAGAGCAGCGCCGTAGCGGGACTCGTCGATCATGCGGTGGCCCCGGGCATTCACCGCGACAGCACCGAAGAACGCGCTGGGCGGCGCGATGAAGCGCCACGTCGAGAGCGCGTCCATCTTGCCGCTCGCCGCACCGATGTCGAGGGCCATGGTGATGCCGCTGCCGTCGTCACCGGCGCTGCCCAGCGGCAGCCCCTGCGACCACGGATACGCGGGGGCGTGCCGGGCGACCATCTCCCCGTTCGCGATGAACCCGCCCGTGGTGAGTACGACGCCGGTTCTCGCCTGGATCCTGACCGGCAGTCCGTGGGTGCGCTCGAGCCTGGCCAGCAGCGCTTCCATCGCCCGACGCAAACCCGGGTGATACACACCGGGTTTGGCGGAGATGCGAGCGAGCGCGGCGAACCGACGTCGCACCGCCGCGGGCGCGTGGTCGATCGTGATCGCCTCGATGCCGCTCACGCGCCCGTCCTCGACGACGAGCCGAGTGGCCCTGGTGCCGGTCCGGACGCGCACGCCGTGCCCGGCCGCCGACTCGGCCAGCGGCCCGAACAGCGCCTTGCCCGAGACACCGGGGCCGTGCACGCGGTGACCGCGCTGGCGCGGCTTCGCGAGGTCCCGATAGCGACCGGAGTTCTCGCTGCCCGAGTAGTACAGGTAGTAGTCGTCGGTCGGGTAGGACGTCTTGTACGGGCACAGCGACGCCTGGAAGGGCACGCCGTGCCCGGTCAACCAGTCGATCATCGCCGGGGATTGCTCGCAGAACCGGCGCAGTGTCGAGGCGCTCACGGCGTCGCCGACCTCGGCTTGCAGATACGCGAGCATATTGTCGACGTCGTCGTCGACGCCGGCCTCACGTTGCACCCACGTGCCGCCACCCGCGTACACGATGCCCCCGGACAGCGTCGTGGCGCCGCCACCCAGATACCGGTCGATGGCCAGGACTTCGGCGCCGGATTCGCGCGCGGCCAGCGCCGTGGCCGCCCCCGCACCGCCGTATCCGACGACCACGACATCGGCTGCGTCATCCCAGGCCCGCACTTGTACCACCCTTCCGAGCATGGCCGACCTCATCGCCGCCCAACTGTAACGTGTTCTAGTTGGACTATAACGTGTTCTAGAACGGGTCACGGCGCATCGGTGCGGGACAATGACCGGGTGAGTACGCACCACGACCTCGACCTGCGGGTACTACCGGCGGTCGAGTGGCAGGCCGCCGCGCGGGCACACCGCGACCGGCTCGATCGCCTGGTCGGTCCGTATCTCGAGCGCCGCGCGGCGGGTACCACGCATCCGGTCGTGGATTTTCTCTTCACCTACTACGGCAACAAACCTTCGCAGCTGCGCCGGTGGCATCCGGGGTTCGGCATCGGATTGCGCGATGCGGGTGCCTATCGGGGTGCGCGGGGATATCACGAGCGCGTCGACGAGCCGGGCGTGTTCACCGCCGACCCGGCCTATCTGGCCAAGCGGCGCGACACGATCGCGTTCGTTTCCGGCCTGCTCACCGCGACCGCGCGGCGTCCGGCGCAGTTGTCGTGTTTCGGCCTGCACGAATGGGCGATGGTCTATCGCACCGACGACGTACGCCACCAGCAGGTTCCGTTGCGGCTGGGGCACGCGGGCACCGACGCGGTGGTGGAATCGATGTCGTTGCGATGCACGCATTTCGACGCGTTCCGGTTCTTCACACCGGAGGCGGTGGAACGCAATGCCGAACCGCTCACTCGCGCGGGTCAAGTCGGCCGCGAACAGCCCGGATGCCTGCACGCCAACATGGATCTGTACAAGTGGGGCTTCAAGTTGGCGCCGCTGATCTCCTCGGATCTGCTGCTCGACTGCTTCGAACTCGCCTGTACCGCACGCGAACTCGATATGCGTGCCAGCCCCTACGACCTGTCGGAATTCGGCTACGAGCCGGTGCGTATCGAAATACCCACCGGTCGAGCCGATTACGTGCGCGCCCAGTCGGCGATCGCCGAATCCGCCGACGCACTGCGCGATCGCCTGCGCCTGGCCTGTGCCGAGTTGTCCTCGGCACAGGCCGAATTCGACGCCGCGGGCTAGCCGCGTTCTTCGGTCCCGGTGCGGGGGAGATCGTCGATGATCTCGATCTTGTCCGGCGACGGTTCGGTGACGAGCGCGAAGTCCCCGTCGTGCAGTTCGGTGCCCTGGTCGACTGCGATCTCGACCAGTTCGACGCCACGGTCCATTCGCAGGATCAGCGGGTCATCGCTCAGGTCCTTGTACAACGACACACACATCGCCACCATCACCACCAGGAACGGCAGTGACACCACGGTGGTCAAGGCCTGCAGGCCGGTGAGCCCGCCGCCGAGATTGTCGGAATCGGCGATGGCCAGCATGATCGCGGCGACGGCACCGGTGGCCGCACCCCAGAAGATGACAACCCACTTCGACGGTTCGATGCTGCCCCGTTCGGACAGCGTGCCCATCACGATGGAGGCCGCGTCGGCGCCGGAGACGAAGAAGATCGCGACCAGGATCATCACGACGATCGTGGTCACCGAGGTGATCGGGTACTGGTCGAGCAGGTGGAACAGGGCGAAGTTGGAGTCGACCGAGCCATCGGCCTCGGTGAGCGCACCGTCTTTGTTCTGTTCGAAGATGCCCGCACCGCCGAAGATCGCGAACCACAGCAGGCTCACCACGCTCGGCACCAGCAGCACGCCGGTGACGAACTGGCGGATGGTGCGGCCACGGCTGATCCGCGCGATGAACATGCCGACGAACGGCGTCCACGAGATCCACCAGGCCCAGTAGAAGATCGTCCAACTCGACAGCCACGCCTTCATCGCCTCGTCGCCCGCACCGGTGCGCGACGCCATGGTCGGCAGGCTCTCGATGTAGTCGCCGAGCGAGGTCGGCAGCATATTGAGGATGAACAGCGTCGGGCCCGCGATGAAGACGAACGCCGCGATGGCAAGGGCCAGCACCATATTGATGTTGGACAGCCACTGGATGCCGCGCGCGACACCGGAGACCGCCGACAACACGAAGGCGACGGTCAGGCCCGCGATGATCGCGACCAGGCCGACCTTGCCGATGCTGTCGATCCAGCCGTTGAACTCCATGCCCGCGCCGATCTGCAGGGCACCGAGACCGAGGGAGGCGGCCGAGCCGAACAGGGTCGCGAAAATCGCCATCATGTCGATGACACGGCCGCCGATGCCGTCGGCGTGATGTCCGAGCAGCGGCCGGAACACCGAGGAGATCAACTGCGAGCGGCCTTTTCGGAACGTGCCGTAGGCGATGGCGAGACCGGCGACGGCGTAGATCGCCCACGGGTGCAACGTCCAGTGGAACAACGTCGTGGCCATCGCGACCTCGGCAGCGGCCGGTGAGCCGGATTCGGCGGTGTGCGGGGGCGGATTCACGAAGTGCGACAGCGGTTCTGCCACACCCCAGAACATCAGGCCGATACCCATGCCCGCGCTGAACATCATCGCGATCCACGACACGGTGCGGAATTCGGGTTTCTCGTCGTCGGCGCCGAGCGGAATCCGACCGTAGCGACTGATCGCCAGCCAGATCACGAAGACGACGAACGCGGTCGCGGTGAGCACGAACAACCAGCCGGTATTGGTGATGACCCATTTCTGGGCGCTGCTCGCCGCGGCGGCGAGGCCCTCGTCGTCGAAGACACCCCAGGCGACAAAGGCGACAGCACCGATCGCGGTGGCGCAGAAGATCAGCAGATCCAGCCGGGGCCTGCCCGGCGATCCACCGGCTACCACTCCGCCTGGCGGCGGTGCGGCGCCGGAACTTCCTACGACATCGTTCGACATGGATCCGAGTCCTCTCCGATCGCGGAAACTCCCCGCCTTTACAGACGCGCTTGTCGTGCAGAGCAACCGTACAGCGTATGAGCGGGGACCCGAGGTAAGCACGAGTCCGCCCCACACCCTGTTCCCCGAAATCCCCCTCGGCAACCATTCGTCCGGCTTACCATTCGTGACACGGCACAACTGTCTGAGCCAGTTGGGTTGTCTGCATCACCGATTCGGGAGGGCAATGATGCCACCAGGTCCACACACTCGTCGGCGACCGCGGCGCACGTTCGTGCGCGGCGCGGCACTGGTCGCGGTGGCCGCGTTGGTGGCAGTCGGGCTGCCGTCGGCGGCATCGGCCGATGATCTCGGCCGAACGGTGCACGAGTTCTTCGAGATCGGCCGAAGCGCGGTGCCGCGCGCGGACTGCGGACCGGGTTCGCTACCCGAATCCGGCATGCAGGGCGATGTGCCCGCGGGTGACCGGGACAGCGGCCGCAGCACCCAGGGCTATCGGTGCAATATGTCGATGGTCGGTGGCTATGCCGGGCGTGGTGCGGGCATCACGTCCACGAGTTTCGAGCACTGCGCCTACATCGGCTCGTTCTTCCCCGGCACCCTGCTCAGCGAGCACCCGGGTGTGCAGGTCGTCGACGCGTCCGATCCCGGCAATCCCCGCCTGACCGCGACGCTGACCGAGCCCGCGATGCTGGCGGGTACGTGGGAGACGCTGAAGGTCAACACCGCTCGCAAGCTGCTCGTCGGAACCGGGGTCCCGTTGGCCTTGGGCGCGGGATACCTGTCGGTGTACGACATCTCCGATTGCGCGCACCCCCGCCTGCTCAATCCGGGTGTCGGCACGAATCCGGCGATGCCGCTGCCGATCACGACACACGAAGGCGGCTTCTCCCCCGACGGCCGCACGTACTGGGCCTCGGGGCTGGTGCCCGGGTTCCTCAGCGCGATCGACCTCACCGATCCGGCGAATCCGCGGGTGATCTGGCAGGGACTCACCGGAATCGAGGCACACGGGTTCGGGGTGAGCGCGGACGGCAACCGGCTCTACATCTCGGCGTTGGGTGGTTTCACCGTGCTCGATGTGAGTTCCGTGCAGCGCCGCGATCCGAATCCGCAGGTGCCACATGTCGGCCGGACGTTCTGGACCGATGGCTGGGCCACCCAGCACAGCGTCCCGGTGACCTACGACGGCGTGCCGCACATCTTCACCGTCGACGAAGGCGGTTCGGGCGGAGTGAAACTCCTCGACGTCTCCGACGACACCGACCCCGAGATCGTGGCGCGGATCAAACTCGAGATCAATCTGCCCGAGCACATCGACTCCGCTGTCGGCTCCGCCATGGGCAATTCACTGTTCTCCTACGATCCGCACTACTGCACGGCCGACCGACCCGAGAACCCGACCGCGCTGGCGTGCGGCTGGGTCTCCTCCGGCATCCGGGTGTTCGACGTGAGCGATCCCGGCTCGATCCGCGAGATCGCCTACTTCAACCCGCCTGCCCGTACGGGGCGCAATCTCGAGCTCTGGAATTCGCCGCACGCGCTGGCCTCGATCATCGGGATCCCCGGAATGAGCGCGCCCGCGGCCCTGCGGTCGATGGCCGATGGGCTGTTCGACCCGGCGCAGGTGTTGTCCGCGCGGGCGGGCCGGATCGCGTTCGGTGATCTGTCCGCCGACTGGTGCATGTCGCCGCCGGAGTGGCGGGGCGAGAAACTCTACGTCACCTGTTCGGACAACGGCTTCATGGTGTTGCAGCTCGACAACGACGTGTACACACCGCCCGCGAACCAGCAGTCCACGGTGGGTTCGTGACGGTGAACCGCATGATCCGCCCGGCGTTCGCGGCCGCCGCCGCCGTGTTCCTGCTGGTACTCGGCGCTGCGCTGCGACCGATGTTCGTCGCCGAAACCGCCACGCCCACCCCGGTACTCACCTCGACCGAGCTGGGCTTCGTCCAGGACATGACGACCCACCACGAGCAGGCGCTGAACCTGGCGGCGCGGCTCGATCCCGGCGTCGACTCCACCGTGCGCGTGCTCACCGAACAGATCGCCGACGCCCAGCGGGTGGAGCTGGGTACCCTGCTCGGCTGGACCCAGCTCGCGGGTGCCGCGCCGACCTCGCATCAGCCGATGGCCTGGATGGTGGAAACGACCGCCCACCAACACTCTTCGGTGTCCGCCCCGGCCACGATGCCCGGCATGGCCACGATGGCCGAGCTCGACGCCCTCACGGCAGCCCGCGGCCGTGACGCGGAAACCCTGTTCCTGCAACTGATGTATCGCCATCACTCCGGCGGGATCATCATGGCCCGCGCCGCCGACACCCTGATCGCCTCGGGGCCGGTGAAGCAGACCGCCCGGGCCATGGCGCAGTCCCAGAGTCAGGAGATGGGCTACATCGGGATGCTTCTCGACCTGCGCGGAGTCCACCCGACCCCGTGAGCGGGTGGTGATCAATCGTCGAGCGATGCGGTGCGGTCGGTGAAGTGGTCGTTGAGCGCGGTCTGGCTGAGTTGGGTGTTGCCGTAGGTGAAGGTGCCCCGGTCGGCGAGTTCGTGGGCCGCGTCGAGGAGATGGCGGTAGAGCAGGCGGGCGATGCTGCCGCCGACGGTCACCCTGCGCACGCCCAGTTCGGCCAGTTCGGTCATCGACAGGGCGCCGCCGGTCAGGCCCATCACGACGTTGAGGGGGCCGTCGATGGCTTCGACGAGGGTGGCGATGGTGGTGGCGTCGGCAGCGCCGGGGACGAAGACGCAGTCCGCACCGGCGGCGAGGTAGGAGTTGCCGCGTCGGATCGCTTCGTCGATACCCGCATCCACGAGCAGTGCGTCGGTGCGACCGACGAGCACGAACGGTTCGCCGCTGGCAGCCACTGCCGCACGAGCCGCGCGGACCCGGTCCACCGCGTGCACCTCGTCGAACAACGGGGTGGTGCGATCGCCGGTGAAGTCCTCGATATTGCCGCCCGCCGCACCGGCGTCGATCGCCAGCGAAATGGTGGTCGCCACCGCTTGCGCGTCCGGCCCGTATCCCTCCTCGAGGTCGGCGCTGACCGGGACCCGCACCGCACTGGTGATCTCGTGGACGCGACGCATCATCGTGGGGCGATCGAGGCGCCCGTGCTCACCGTGCTCGGTGAAGAAGTCGTGATCAGGACGCCCGAAGGAGAACGCGACGCCCGCGCTGGTGGTGGCGATCGCGGCGAATCCCACCGACTCCAGGATGCGTGCGCTGCCGGCGTCCCAGGCGTTCGGGAGCAGAAAACACCCTTCCCGGTGCAGGTCGACGAAAGACTGTGCGCGCATTCGCTGTTCACTGTCCACGAGAGCTCCTGGTGGGAGTCGGGGTGTCGGTACCACGTCCATTCTGCGCGCTCGAGGCGACGAAGGCACCGTTCGGATCGCCGCGCGGCGCCGTCCGCGTCCGGCCGAGGTCGTGCCCGGCGCGGGCAGCGGCGTTGCTGTTGCGTGCCAGGCCGCGGCGCCGGTTCGCTAACGGTCGCGCAGCCGACGGACCGCGTCGTCCATGTGTTCCATGAGCAGTGCGCGTGCGTGCTCGGGCGAGCCGGCGCCGATCGCCTCGTGGAGTTCGACGTGTTCGCGGGCTTGTTCGCGCAGGTCGGGGTAGGTGGTTTGGAGGGCGCCCAGGCACATGCGGGTTTCGATGAGCAGGGTACGGGCGGCACGGACGAGGCGTGGGCTGTCGGTCGCGGTGACGAGGGCTTCGTGGAACGCCTGGTCGGCGTCGGAGACTCCGGGAGCGTCGCCCGCTTCGGCGGCGAGCCGCATCGCGGTGACGCTGGGCTGTAATGCGGCGTAGGCGATGTCGCGGCGGCCGTCGAGGACGAGGTCGAGTGCGCCGCCTTCCAAGGCGGTGCGGGCGCGGTAGATGTCGTTGACGTCGTCGGCGGTGAGGTCGATGACGAAGATGCCGCGGTTGCGGATGCTGAACAGCAGCCCTTCCTGCACGAGGCGCTGCATGGCCTCGCGCACGGGTCCGCGGGAGACACCGAAGCTGGTGGCCAGATCGGATTCACCGAGCTGGGCGCCGGGCGCCAGCGCACCGCGCATGATCGCCTCGCGCAGCCGGTCGGCGATCATCTCCGCGGTGGACTGCTGGTTGACCGGCTCGAAATCAATGATCGACATGCCGACTCCCTTCCGCGAACAAGGCGCCGAGTTCGGGGACGCACGCGGTGACCCCGGCCAGCCGCAAACCTTCCCAGATGGTCACCTGGTTCGCTGTGAGCACCGGTTTGCCCAGCGCGGCCTCGAGTTCGGGGAGCACCTCGAGAGTATGCATGGCCGTGTCCGGGATGAGCAGCGCTTGGGCGTCGGCGTGGTCGTTGGCGACGGCCAGTTGCAACACCTGCTCGGGGGTGAGGGTGCCGACCTCGGCGGCGGTGTCGATTCCGGCGCTCGACATCGACACCACCTCGATGTCGGCGTCGGCGAGGAAGTCGACGAACAGCCGCGCCACCTGCTCGGGGTAACTCGCGACGACGGCCACGCGCCGAACACCGAGCGCTCGCGCGGCTTCGACGAACGCGAAACTCGTACTCGAGGCGGGCACCCCGGCCGCGGCGGCGAGGCTGTCGACCTGACCGCGGGCGCCCTCGGGCCCGTAGACGAAGCTGCCCGAGGTACACGCCCAGACGACGACCGCGGGATCCTCGGCGGCGAGCAAGGAAGCACCGTGACTCAGCTTCTCCGGGCTGCCGAGGTCGAGCAGTTCGGGGATGGCGTGCAGGTCGGTGCCGTAGATGTGGGCCACTGGCAACGCGACGTCGAGCAGTGCCGCCGCACGCGGGTAGTCGTCCTCGGCGGCGTGGTCGGGGTAGATGAATCCGATGGTCGGCGTGCGCATCTCGCTCCGTTCAGAAGACATCGACCAACCACTTCCCCGGACCCATCATGGGCAGCTTCATCCGGCCGAGGCAGGCCCACATGGTCAGCTGGTTGGCGGTGAGGACAGGTTTGCCCAGTGCCTGTTCGAGTGGCTCGATCACGTCGTAGGTCGGCAGGTTGGTGCAGCTGACGAAGATCGCTTCCGAGCGGGGGTCGTCGGCGCCGAGTATTCGCTCGGCGATGGTGCGGTAGTTGACCTTCCAGATGCCGCCGCCGAGCCCGAGGTGGTCGGACTTCATCGTGGCGCAGCCCGCTTCGTCGAGGAACTCGTGCAGTTTGCCGGTGAGGATCTCGTCGTAGGGCGTGATCACCGACATGCGGGTGATGTTGAGGTGCTTGATCGCTTCCACGAGCGCGCCGGAGGTGGTCACCGCGTCGGGTGCGCCCGCCAGGCAGATCGTTTCCCGCAGGGATCGTTCGTAGGCGAGGCCGTTGATGAAACTGCCCGAAGTGCACAGGTAGGCAACGACTTCCGGCTCCACGTGCAATACGTCGTGGGTGGCCGCGGTGAGGTGCGCCGGGTTGGACACCAGTTCGGCCATGGCGAGCGACACCGGCACCGGTTCATACGGTGTGCGGGCAAGGTGCAGACTCACCTCCAGGGGCGCCCACCGCCACAGTTCCCGTTCGAGGGCGAGGTCGAACGGTGCGATCACACCGATGCCTCGTTGGGCTACCGGCCCGTCGATGTCCGGGAAGCTGAACTCCACTGCGGCCCCTCTCGCGCTCAGCGGGCAGACCTCCGAACACGATCGGATTGTTGACAATCATACGATCTGATCGTACGGTGTCAATGTGGAAAACGGGCCGATTGTCACCGTCCTACATCGTGACAGTGTGCCCGAATCGGACCTCATGGCCCCCGTGGCCGAACGTGCCGTCGTGCGTTATACCGAGGCCGACGGGCTCGCCGATGCGCTACGCGGCGCCGATGTGCTGTTCGTCTACGACTTCCAGACCCGGGCGGTGCCCGGCGCCTGGCACGGCGCCGATCGTTTGCGCTGGCTGCACATGGGCGGGGTCGGGGTCGACGCGGTGATGTTCCCGCAATTGCGGGCCTCCGACGTGGTGGTCACCAACACCCGCAATGTCTTCGACTCGGCGATCGCCGAATATGTTCTCGGACAGATCATTTCGTTCGCCAAGGACCTGCCCGGGTCGATCCGGTTGCAGCAGCGACATCAGTGGCGACATCGAGAATCCGAACGCGTGGCCGGGACGACGGCGCTGATCGTCGGCACCGGTTCGATCGGGCGCAGCATCGCGCGGTTGTTGCGCGCCACCGGGATGACGGTGCGCGGGGTGGGGCGCCGCGCGCGCGGCGACGACCCGGATTTCGGCACGATCAGCGATGATCTGCATGCCGAATTGCCCGGCGCCGACTATGTGATCGCGATCGCGCCGCTCACCGCCCAGACCAGGCACATGTTCGATGCCGCCGCGTTCGCGGCGATGAAACCACACGCCAGGTTTGTCAATGTCGGGCGCGGGGAACTCGTGGTTACCGACGATCTCGTAGCCGCCCTCGGCAACGGTTCGATCGCCGCGGCGGCGCTGGACGTGGTCGACCCGGAACCGCTTCCCACCGGCCATCCGCTGTGGGATCTGCCGAATGTGGTGCTCACGCCACATAATTCGGGTGATTTCCACGGCTGGCGGGCCGAGATCGTCCGCGCATTCACCGACAACTTCGGCAGGTGGGCAGCCGGTCTGCCGCTGGACAACGTTGTCGACAAGACGCTCGGGTACGTGCCCGGCTGAAGGAGCTCCGCCATGACGCAGCCCGATCTCCCTACCGATCCCACCGTGATGACGGCGGTTCAGTTGGCTTCGGCCTACGCGGCCGGGCAGCTCTCCCCCGTCGAGGCCGCGCAAGCCTGCCTCGACGCCATCGCCGCTCGCGACGGCGCGCTCAACGCCTTCTGCCTGGTGGATCCGGATCGGGCGCTGGTGCAGGCCAAGGACTCCGAGGCGCGCTGGCAGTCGGGCAATCCGCGTGGACTGCTCGACGGCGTGCCGATCTCCATCAAGGACATCTTCCTGACCGAGGGGTGGCCGACCCTGCGCGGTTCCACCTGTGTCGACGCGGGCGGCCCGTGGCTGGTGGACAGCCCGGTCGCCGCCCGGCTGCGCGAGGACGGGATGGTCTTCGTCGGCAAGACGACCACCCCGGAGATCGCCTGGAAGGGCGTCACCGACAGTCCGCTCACCGGGATCACCCGCAATCCCGCCGATCCCACGACGACGGCGGGCGGGTCGTCCGGGGGCAGCGCGGCGGCGGTGGCCGGTGGCATGACGCCGGTGTCGGTCGGCACCGACGGCGGCGGCAGCATCCGGATTCCGGCCTCGTTCTGCGGGATCGTCGGTTTCAAGCCGACGCACGGGCGGATTCCGCTCTTCCCGGCCAGCCCGTTCGGGCCCCTCGCCCACGCCGGGCCGATGACGCGCACCGTCGAGGACGCGGCACTGCTGATGGACATCCTCTCGCTGCCCGATCCACGAGACCCGACCGCGCTGGCACCCACCCTCACGACGTTCCGCAGTCAGGTGCAGCGAGACGTGCGGGGACTGTCGGTCGGCTACTCCGCCACACTCGGCTACGCGCAGGTCGACCCCGAGGTGGCCGAGATCGTCGAGGGCGCCGTCCGGGCGTTGGCCGAGGCCGATCTGACCATCGACGCCGTCGATCCCGGATTCGCCGATCCGCGAGCGGCTTTCGAGACCCTGTGGGCGGCGGGCGCGGCGACGATGCTGTCGAAATTCCCCGCCGGGTCACGCGAGAAGGTGGATCCCGGTTTGGGTGCGGCGTGGGCTCGCGGTGAATCCGTCAGCGCCATCGACTATCTCGATGCCCGCCACGTCGCCGCCGAGGTCGGCATCACGATGGGCAACTTCCACACCGCCTACGACGTATTGATCACCCCGACCATGCCGATCACCGCGTTCGAAGCCGGGCTCGATGTACCGCCGGGCAGCGGACTGCACGGCTGGCCCGACTGGACTCCGTTCACCTACCCGTTCAACATGACTCAGCAACCCGCGATCAGCATTCCCGTCGGCAGGACTCGCGCCGGGATGCCGGTGGGCATGCAGATCGTCGGACCACGGCACTCCGACGACTTGATTCTCGCGGTCGCCAGGCACGCGGAGTCCGTGCTGAACTCCTGAAACAGCAAGGGCGCGGGCCTACTTCGGCACATGTGCCGAGCGTTCGGTCGACCAGGGAGCCGGCGACGAGCCAAGGGCTCGCGCCGGCGCCCGTTCACGCGCGGGCGAAAACCAAGGTCTCGCCCTCGACACCGCGCAACCACAGCCCGTTGCAGGCAGCCGCCAAGTCCGCGAGACCTTCCTCGATGGTGGCGAAGACGCTGCCGGGAACCCAGCCGAGGTCGCCGTTGATCAGCAGGTTGTTGCGGCCGTAGAACAGGGCCAGGTCGGTGGCGCCCTGGGCGTGGTGGGCGGCCGAGCCCGGTTCGTAGCCGTAGGCGGGGTTGCCGATCTCCCACGGCTCGAAGTCGAACAGGCACACGTCGCCGGGAATGGGCGTGACAGTAGGGTTTTCGCGATGCGGTGCCGCGCTGATGCGAGGCACCAGGGTGTAGACCTCGTTGCGGGCGTACTTGGCGTGGAAGGCGTCGCCCTCCTGGGGAAGCGCATCCCAGACAGCGGCACAGGTGAGTGGGGCCTCGTCGTCGAGCAGGCGAGCGCGGCAGGTGACGCCTGCTGTGGTGAGGGTGATGCTCATGTAGCGGGCCATCGGTTCCTGCTTCCTGTGCGGTGCGAGCGGAGCTGGGTCGTGCGAGTGGACCGGGGCGGTCGGCGTGAACACGCGGATCACCGTCGAGGCCGCCCCACCCGGATTCCGCGTCGTGGTCCCGCTCGAGATCGGAGCGGGACCACGACGCGGGACTACAGCTCGGCGAGGACCTCGGACCAGATGGCCAGGGCGTCCTCGACTTGGGTCTCGGTGACGATCAGCGGCGGGATCATGCGCACGACGTTCATGTGCGCACCGCAGGTGAGCAGCAGCAACCCCTTGTCGACGGCCGACTTCTGCGCGGCCGACGCGGTCTCGGGATCGGGTTCACCTGTTGCCGTGGCGAACTCGGCCCCGACCAGCAGCCCGAGGCCACGGACATCGCCGATCGCCTTGGTGGCGAGCTCCCGGACACCGGCGAGCAATTGCCTACCGCGCACAGCGGCGTTGTCGACCAGACCCTCTGCCGCGATGACGTCGAGAGTCGCGACGGCGGCGGCACAGGCCACGGCGTTGCCGCCGTATGTTCCACCCTGCGAACCCGGCCAAGCCTTGGCCATCAACTCCCGCGAGGCCGCGATGCCCGACAGCGGGAAGCCACTGGCCAGACCCTTGGCGATGGTGATCACGTCGGGGCGAACGTCGAAGTGCTGGTGGCCGAAGAACTTTCCGGTCCGCCCGAAGCCGGTTTGGATCTCGTCGAAGACCAGCAGGATGCCGTGCCGGTCGGCGCGCTCGCGCAAGCCCTGGAAGAACCGGGTGTTGCCGGGAATGTAGCCGCCTTCGCCGAGAACCGGTTCGACGATGAACGCGGCGGTTTCCGCGGGCGAGGTGAGGGTGGCCAACAGATAGTCGAGCTCACGCAGCGCGAAGTCGGTGGCTTCCTCCTCGCTCCAGCCGTAGCGGAAAGCAGTCGGAAACGGGGCCACGTGCACCCCCGACATCAGCGGGCTGAAACCCGCCGAGAATCGAGTTCCCGACGTGGTCATGGTCGCGGCGGCGACCGTACGGCCGTGAAAACCGCCGTGGAAGACGACCACATTCGGTCGACCGGTGGCTTGCCGGACCAGGCGCAGCGCCGCCTCGACCGCCTCGCTGCCGGAATTGGCGAAGAACAGCGCGTCCAAACCCTCGGGCAGCACAGCGCCCAGGCGCTCGGTGAGTTCCAGCAGCGGCCGGTGCAGCACCGTCGTGTACTGGCCGTGGATGAGGCTGGCGACCTGGGCTTGCGCAGCCGCGACCACGGTGGGATGGCAGTGCCCGGTGCTGGTGACGCCGATCCCGGCGGTGAAATCCAGGTAGCGGCGACCGTCGGTGTCGTAGAGGTAGCAGCCCGCGCCGTGGTCGACGTGCACCGGCGTGGCCTGCTTCAGGACGGGAGACAGCTCGGTCATCAAGGACTCCCCAGATTGTCTATTGTCGGATTGTTGACAATATGCATAACATGGCGGCAGGGGTCACAGCAATGGGTGATCCACCGCGTCGGGAGGCAGGGCACTGATGGATGAGTCCGGGAGCAGCGCGCAACTGCTCGACAACCTGAGCGCCGCCGAGCGCGTCGCGATCGACAGTGTGCCCAAGGGGCTGTTCATCGACGGCCGATGGCGCGACTCCCCCGCCACGCTGCCCGTCCTCGATCCCGCGACCGGTGCGCCGCTGTGCGCGGTGGCCGACGCCACCGCGGCCGACGGACTCGATGCGCTCACCGCCGCCGACGGCGCTCAGTCGGCCTGGTCGAACACCCCGGCACGCACCCGCAGCGACATCCTGATGCGCGCGCACCACGCGCTGCTCGCCGACACCGAACGCCTCGCGCTGATCATGACCCTCGAGATGGGCAAGCCGCTGACGGAGGCGCGTGGCGAAATCGCCTATGCCGCCGAGTTCTTCCGCTGGTTCGCCGAGGAGGCTGTTCGTCTCGACGGCGGATACATGCCCGCCCCGACGGGCGGTTCGCGGTTCCTGGTGACGAAGCAGCCGGTGGGGCCGAGCCTGCTCATCACACCGTGGAACTTCCCCATGGCGATGGGCGCCCGCAAGATCGCTCCCGCCCTGGCCGCCGGCTGCACCTGCGTGGTGAAACCCGCGGAGCAGACACCGCTGTCGATGCTGGCGCTCGCGGCGATTCTGGCGGCGGCGGGCGTGCCCGCCGGGGTGGTCAATGTGGTCACCACCGCCGACCCCGCAGCGCTGATGACACCGCTCATCGCCGATCCGCGTTCGCGCAAGCTCTCCTTCACCGGGTCGACCGCCATCGGGAAGCTGCTGCTGGAACAGTGCGCCCGCACCGTCATGCGCACCTCGATGGAACTCGGCGGCAACGCGCCACTGGTGGTGTTCGACGACGCCGACCTCGACGAAGCGGTCGAGGGCGCGCTGGCGGCCAAGATGCGCAACATCGGCCAGGCCTGTACTGCCGCGAACCGTATTCTGGTGCAGCGCGCCATCGCTGACGAGTTCGCCGAACGACTGGCCGCGCGGATGGCGGCGCTACCGATGGGTCGAGGCACCGAACCGGGTGTGGTGGTCGGGCCGCTCATCGACGCCGACGCCGTCGCCAAGGTCGAGCGCCTCGTGGCCGACGCGCGCGAGCGCGGTGCCGAGGTGCTGCTCGGGGGCACCGCGATCGACGGTCCCGGCACGTTCTACCCGGCGACCGTGCTCACCGGCGTCCCCGACGACGCCGAACTGTGCCACACCGAGATCTTCGGCCCGGTCGCCGCGATCGCCACCTTCGACACCGAGGACGAGGCGATCACCCGCGCCAACGACACCCCCTACGGGCTGGTCGCGTACGTGTTCACCGAGAACCTGCGACGCGGACTGCGCGTCTGCGAAGCCCTCGACACAGGGATGGTCGGCCTGAACCAGGGCGTCGTCTCCAACCCGGCCGCACCGTTCGGCGGGGTGAAGGAATCGGGACTCGGGCGCGAGGGCGGGTTCACCGGCATCGACGAATTCCTCGAGACCAAATACATCGGCGTCAAGGTTTAGGGAGACAGCGTGCGCACATACCGGATCGCGACCATTCCGGGCGACGGAATCGGCGTCGACGTGACCGTCGAGGCGGTGAAGGTGCTCGATCGGGTCCTGCCGGGAATCAGCTGGACCGAGTTCGACTGGTCGTGCGAGAACTATCTGCGGACCGGTGCGATGATGCCGCCCGATGGGCCCGAACAGCTCGCGCAGTTCGACGCGATCCTGTTGGGCGCCGTCGGATTCCCCGGGGTGCCCGACCATATCTCGCTGTGGGGCTTGCTGATTCCGCTGCGGCGCGCCTTCGCTCAGTATGTCAACCTGCGGCCGGTGCGGCTGCTGCCAGGCACGGAATCGGCGCTGCGCGACCGTTCTGCTGACGACCTCGACATTCTCATCGTGCGCGAGAACTCCGAGGGTGAGTACTCCGAGATCGGCGGCATCCACAACCCGGGCAGGCCGGACGAATTCGTGCTGCAGGAATCGGTGTTCACCCGGACCGGCTGCGAGCGGATCATCCGCTACGCCTTCGATCGTGCCGCCGAACGCTCGGGAAAGCTCTGCTCGGCGACGAAGTCGAACGGCCTGATCCACTCGATGCCCTACTGGGACAGCGTTTTCGAGCGCATCGCGGCCGAGTATCCGACGGTGCGGACGCGACAGATGCACGTCGACGCGCTCGCCGCCGAAATCGTGCTCCACCCCGACCGCCTCGATGTGATCGTCGGCTCGAACCTGTTCGGCGACATCCTCTCCGACCTCGCCGCGGCCGTCACCGGCGGACTCGGGCTCGCTCCCTCGGGCAATATCAACCCCGCCGCGGACACACCGTCGATGTTCGAGGCCGTGCACGGCAGCGCGCCCGACATCGCGGGCCTGGGCATCGCCGACCCGGTCGCCCAGATCCTCGCCGGCGCCATGCTGCTGTCGCACCTCGGCGAGCACGCCGCGGCTGCCGCCGTCGACCGGGCGGTGTGCGATGTGCTCGCCGCGGGCACGGTCCGCACGCCGGACCTGGGCGGCACCGCGACCACCGCCGAACTGGGCACCGCCATCGCCGACCGTGCCGCCGAACTCGCGAACACCCTCACCGAGGCGTGACCCGGCCAGCACCGGCGGCGAGGCAGCTGTCCGGCGCCCGAACACGCAGGTCGCTTCGCCACCCCCGCGGCTGAGCGCCCGGAACCCGTCCCGCACGCGACACGACACCGGCGGGCACGTACGTGACGCCGAACTACGCACCGAGCGGCATCCGCGTGCGTGAGCACAACGTCATCGCGAGGCAACTGCCCAGAAAATCGCAGGCAACCGGTGGTGCGCACCATGAGTTCGCAGTGTCGGTGTTGGGTCCTCGGAAGGCGAGACGTGGTGACGAGCGCACGGGTGGGCGTAGTTCCGGCAGTGCAGTGTGGGCTGGGTCGGGTGCGCGCGCAGATAGCCGCGGACCTCGAACCGATCGCGGTGCGAGAGCGACCAGTGGCCGAGGCGGTCGGGGCGACCCTGGCCATGGCCTTGGCCGCGGGCACTCCCCTGCCTCGCGTGGACAGCGCCGCCATGGACGGCTACGCGGTCGCGGGACCGGGTCCGTGGTGGCGGCTGCACCAGCAGGTCGGCTACGCCGGACGTGGCTGCTCGGTGGTGCTGGCGCCCGGCGAGGCGGTGCGGATCGCGACCGGCGCCGCGACCCCGCTCGGCACCACGGCGACCCTGCGCGACGAACACATCGTGACCACGACGGTGTCGGGTAAGTCGGTGGTGATGCGAGCGCCCGGCGCACCGGTGCGCGACGACACCCGCCGCCAGGGCGAACACTGGAGCAGCGGAACCGAATTGGCTAGTGCGGGCGCCCGCGTCTCGGCGGCGCTGGCTTCGGCAGCGCTCAGCGCCGAGGCCGAAACCGTCACCGTGCGTGGACCTTTGCGCGCCGATGTGGTGATGACCGGCGACGAGATCCGTGCCGTCGGCCCGCTCGGCCCCGGCGAAACCCGCGACTCGCTCGGCCCCGTGCTGCCGGAGTTCCTGCGCTGCTGCGATATCGAGAGCACCGGCCTGTGGCACCTCGCCGACAGCCGTGACCTGCTGCGCTCCTGGCTCACCCTGAAATCCCACGCCGACCTGGTCGTGATGGTCGGCGCCACCGGCCGCGGCGCCGCCGACCACCTGCGCACCCTGCTCGCCGACCTCGGCGCCCGCATCATCGTCGAACGCATCGCGATCCGCCCCGGCGGCTCCACCCTCGTCGCCCAACTCCCCGACGGCCGAGTCCTCCTCGGCCTACCGGGCAACCCCTTCGCCGCCGTCGCCGCCCTCTTGGCCGTCGGTCAGGCCATCGTCGACGCCCTCACCCTGCGTACCCCCGGCCCCACCATGTGGGGCCGCCTCTCCGACGCTGGCGTCATGGAAGGCGAGGCCACCCGCATCGTCGGCGTCCAACAACATCCCGGCGGCGTCTGGCGCAGCACCGGCCCCGCCCACACCCCCCACCTGGCCGGCCTCATCGCCTGCCAGGCCCTCGCCATCCTCCCGCCCGGCACAGGCCGAGGCTCCCTCGTCGAACTCCTCCCGCTCCCCCATTGAGTCAGGGTCAGTCAACGGAAACGGCCCCGATGCGCGATTCGCATCGGGGCCGTTCGCTGTTCGGCGGGATCAGCCGTGTTGTGGTGGCTGCCACGGGCGACCGTACGGATCGTCCGGGCGGGCCGAGGGCTGCTCGGAGGGCAGGTTCGGGGCCGGGGGCGGCAACTCCGGGTTGCCCTTTGCGACCGAGGTTTTCGGGCGCGGCGGCGCTTCGAAACCTTCGACCGGGGTGCGAGCGGTGGCTTCCGCGGCGCGCACAGCCTCCGCGATCTTCGGGTCGGACGCGGTTTCGAACCAGTCGGCTACGTCGGAGTCGTCCTCGATCTTCACCGGGGCTTCGTCGGTGGACGGCTCGTAGCGGAAGACATTGTCCTCGCCCTTGGTGGCGAAGTTCTGGGCGAAGCCTTCCAGGGCCTTGCCGAAATCGCTGGGTACCAGCCAGACCTTGTTCGCGTCGCCCTTGGCCACCATCGGCAGGGTCTGCATGTATTGGTAGGCAAGCAGTTCCGGCGTCGGCTTGCCGTTCTTGATCGCGGCGAAGACCTTCTCGATCGCCTTCGCCTGACCCTGCGCCTGCAGGTAGGAGGCGGCGCGTTCACCCTGTGCGCGCAGGATGCGGCTCTGGCGTTCGCCCTCGGCCGACAGGATCGAGGACTGCTTGCCGCCTTCGGCGGTCAGGATCGCCGCCTGCTTGGCGCCCTCGGCGGTCTTGATCTGCGCTTCGCGGTTGCCTTCGGCGGTGAGGATCGTCGCGCGCTTCTCCCGATCGGCCTTCATCTGCTTCTCCATCGATTCCTGGATCGACGGCGGCGGATCGATGGACTTGAGCTCCACTCGGGCCACTCGAAGGCCCCAACGACCGGTGGCTTCGTCGAGCACACCGCGCAGTTGGTTGTTGATCTGATCGCGCGAGGTCAGCGTCTCTTCCAGGGTCATGCCACCGACCACGTTGCGCAGGGTGGTGACGGTGAGCTGCTCGACCGCGGCGATGTAGTTGCTGATCTCGTAGACAGCCGCCTGCGGGCTGGTGACCTGGAAATACACCACCGAGTCGATCTGCAGGGTGAGGTTGTCCTGGGTGATCACCGGCTGCGGCGGGAACGACACGACGCGCTCACGCAGATCCACCTTCGCGCGGATGCGATCGGCGAACGGGACGAGGAACGTCAGCTGACCGGACACGGTGCGCGAATAACGCCCGAGCCGTTCGATCACCGCCGCCTCGGCCTGCGGGACGAGCGCGATCGATTTGAAAACCACCACCACGACCAACAGGACGAGGACGGCGGCCACAATCAAGGCAACCATGTTCTAGGGACCCTTCCAGACGACGGCGGTCGCGCCATCGATCTTCATCACATAGACGGTCACACCGGCTTCGTACACTTCGCTCGGGTCCAGCGGACGCGCCGTCCAGACTTCGCCACCGAGCTTGACCTGACCTGAATACTCCGCCACCGGTTCGATCACCAGTGCCGACTTGCCCGGCAGCGCATCGGCATTCGTCGGAGTCGGGGGCGGGGTACCGAACTTGCGGCGCAGCACCGGGCGCACCCCGAGAAACAGCACACCTGCCATCGCGGCGAACACCAACGCGTCGCCCCACAGCGGCAGGTCGGTGGCGGCGCTGATACCCGCCGTACCGAGTGCGGCCACGCCGAGCGTGAGCAGCATCAGGTCTCCGGTGAGCATTTCCGCCGCCGCGAGAACGATGCCCGCGATCAGCCAGATTATTGCGGCCACACTGCCAGCCTAGCCCCGATGACCCGTTTGCGGGCGGGCTCGCGGGATCGGCGGTCCCGATGCGATGCGCGGTGGCCAGGGCGGTAGTTTCGGAGGGTGAGCGGACGAGACAGCTACGGCGACATCTATTCCGGACATGATCGGACCAAGAAGAAGCCGGTACCGGTGGTGAGCGCCGAGCGCGACCTGGTGGTGGAGGACGCGGCGAGCGGATTCTGCGGTGCCGTAGTCGGATTCGACCGCAGCTACGACGGCGAGTTCGTGAAACTCGAGGACGCGCGCGGTGCGGTGCGGTTGTTCGCGATGCGCGAAGCCGCGTTCCTGATCGACGGGAAACCGGTCACGCTGACCAAGCCCACCGCCACCGCACCGAAACAGCCGACCCGTACGGCGTCGGGTTCCACCCGCGTCGAGGGCTTGCGCGCACGAGTCGCCCGCACCAGCCGGATCTGGGTGGAGGGCGTGCACGACGCGGCGCTCGTCGAACGGGTGTGGGGCCACGATCTGCGGGTGGAGGGCGTGGTGGTCGAGCACCTGGAGGGCCTGGACAATCTCGGCGCCCGGCTCACCGAGTTCGAACCGGGCCCGGGTGCGCGCGTGGGGGTACTCGTCGACCACCTGGTGACCGGGTCGAAAGAGACACATCTGACCGCCGGCCTCGGACCGCACGTGCTGGTGACCGGCCATCCCTACATCGATGTGTGGCAGGCGGTGCGCCCCGCCGCGGTCGGCATCGACGCCTGGCCGACGGTCCCGCGCGGCGAGGATTGGAAGACCGGAATCTGCGCGCGCCTCGGCTGGGGAACACCCCAGCAGGGCTGGCGCCGTGTCTACGATGCGGTCGACTCGTTCCGAGATCTGGAAGCCCCGCTCATCGGCGCCGTCGAACGGCTCATCGACTTCGTCACCGAGCCGGAGTGAACCACAGCAGGTCAGGTGGGCCCTGATCGAGCGCCTCAGTGCGCGCACGCGATTGCGGGCGAACCTTTATGCTCGATGATTATGTGCTCTCCCAGTGCCACGCTGACGCTGTGGGCCGGCTCCTGGCTGGCCGGTACCAGCGCGCCCGACGACGTGCTGGAGGCACTACACGCCTGGGCCCCGCGCCACACCATCGCGGCGGGTGATCCGGTCACCGGCGGACGCACGGATCTGCCGTGGACCTCGCGCGGCGCGTCGGGCTCGGGCGCCATGCCCCTGCTGAAGGTGATCCGCGAAGCGATGGCCCCGTCCGGTGCGCGAGTGCGCCTTGTGCTGCCCGCGCCGGGCGACGTGCGTGGCCTGCCCGTCGGCACCGCGTTCGCGGCCGACGCGATCGACGCCGAGGAAGGTCTGCTGCTCGGTGTGCCCGGCGAGCCCGGCACCGGCTTGATCCCACAGTGGGACGACGACGAGACCCTGCAGTGGACGGTCTACGGCGTGGACCTCCCCCGCATCGCCGGTCACGACATGTCGCTCGGTGAGGCCGAGTACACGATGCGCGAATCGGTCCGCGACGCCGCCGACGCCCTGATGCAACTGCACACCACCTCGGTCGGTAACGGCGACGACGATCCGCGCGAACAGATCGAGGCACAGCTCGCGGCCTATTCTCGTCACGCCTACCCCGACTCGATCCCGTTGCGCGCCAAGAGAATTCTCGATACCGCCGATCATGTGGCCGCGATCCTCACCGTGGCTCAGCACGAACCGGCGTCCTCGCCCACCTCGGCCACCGCGATCGGCGCGCACGAATCCCTGCTGCGCCCGCTGTGGAACACCATCCGCGAAGCCCGCCTCGTCGCGATCCACGCCGCGGCCCGCCGCGAGATCTGAGTCGTCGGCGTGATGAAACGCTCGATGCGCGGATCATCACGATCACCACGGCCATGATTCAGCCACAAGATTGTTCCGGGACAGCGGATGTAGCGAACTGGGAAGTGCGAGTTCAGAATCCGCCGAGAGCGGTCTTCAGGTCGGGGACATCGAGCGACTCGACCGTGGCGTCGCGCACGCGCGGGCAGGTGCGGATGGTGACGGTGTCGACGATGTGGCGATCGTAGGAGATGGCGGCATTGGCGACGGTGTCGTTGACAGTCCACAGCCGCACCGCCCCGGTGAACGCCACCCGCGCGACCCGCGGGCCCAGCGCCTTCCACGTCCCCTTCTGCCCGTCGAGGATGCCGCACAGTTGCTCCACCGACCCTTGCGAAATCGTCGGCTCGGTGGGAAACGGGGGCTCGGTTTGGTAGCCGGAGTCGTTGCCACACCCGGTCAGGCCCAACGAGGCGGCGGCGAGCACCAGGACGAGACCGGCGCTGCGGCGCGGCAGTGTCGAAATCATCGGAAAACCTCCGATCAGTCGAGCGCAACTCTGCAAAGGCTACCCCTCGAGCCGGGTATCACCGGGCAATGGTTATCCGGTTGTGTTCAGCGACGGACCGGGCGCGCGGGCGGCTCGCAGCAACCGGGGGCACACAGGGCACCGTCGACAGTGCAGCCGTAACCGGGTACCGCGCCGAGTTCGCGCACCGGACCAGCACTCACGCGTTCGGCGACGAGTTCGACGATCATCCGGGAGAACCGGGGATCGGCGCCGGGAGTTCCCGCGCGAGCGAAGGCCATACCGAGTTCGTCGGCCCGGGCCGACGCTTCGTTGTCGAGGTCCCAGATCACCTCGAGATGATCGGAGACGAAACCGACCGGGCACACCACCACGGCGTCGGTGCCCTTGCCGTGCAGCACATCCAGGTGGTCGACGATGTCGGGTTCGAGCCACGGCACCTGCGGTGGACCCGAGCGCGACTGCCACACCACGTCGTATTCGGCGAACCCTGTTGCGGCAGCGCACAATCGGGCCGCTTCGGCGACCTGCCGGCTGTAGAGGCGGCCACCGTCGGCGGGCGGACCCGCGGCCATGTCGGCGGCGACGGGGATGGAATGCGCGGTGAACACCAGGCGCGCGCCCGCGCGGCGCTCCGCCGGAAGCTGGTGCACCGCGGCGGTGATCGCGTCGGCGAAGGACTCGATCATCAGCGGATGATCGAAGTACTGGCGCAGTTTCACCAATTCGGGGGCACCCGCACCCACGGCCGCACGAGCGCGGCTGATGTCCTCGTCGTACTGGCGGCAACCGGAGTACCCGCCCCAGGCCGAGGTGGGGAAGACCAGCGCCGAGCGCACGCCGTCGGCGGTCATCCGCGCGACGGTGTCCTCGACCATGGGGTGCCAGTTGCGGTTGCCGAAATAGACCGGCAGATCCATCCCGGCATCGGCCAGGTCGGCCTCGAGTGCGGCGATGATCTGCAGGTTCAACGCGTTGATCGGCGACACACCACCGAAATGCAGGTAGTGCTGCGCGACCTCGGCGAGCCGTTCCGGGGGCACGCCACGGCCCCGAGTGACGTTCTCCAGGAAGGGGATCACGTCCTCGGGACCTTCGGGGCCGCCGAAGGACAGCAGCAGCAGGGCGTCCGGCATCAGCTCAGCGACATGTTCTCCGGGAACCACATGTTGTGGCTGGCCCCGCCGTCGACATAGATGATCGAGCCGGTGGTGGCGGGCAGCCAATCCGAGAGCAGCGCCACGATCGACTTGCCGACCGCGCGCGGGTCGTTGCCGTCCCAGCCGATCGGTGAGGCACCGTCCCAGTACTCGTCGAGCTGGACGAGCTGCTTGGCATCATCGGTGGCGGTCCCCGCGATGGCCTTGGCCGCGAGGGTCTTGATCGGGCCTGCGGCGATCAGGTTGGAGCGAATCTTCTTGGCCGCGCCCACTTCACGCGCCACGTACCGGTTCACCGACTCCAGTGCCGCCTTGGACACGCCCATCCAGTTGTAATACGGCATGGCCACGCGCGGATCGAAGTCCATACCGACGATCGAACCGCCCTCGTTCATGACGGGGAGCACGGCGCGAGCGAGCGAGGCGTAGCTCCACGCCGAGATCTCGAACGACTTGGCCACATCGGGACCGGGGCCCTCGAGGAACGGCAGCGCACCCGGGCCCATGATCGAACGCGGCGCGAACGCGATGGAGTGCAGCACGCCGTCGACGCCCTCGGGCGCGATCTCGCGCAGCTTCTCGGTGAGGGCGGCCAGGTCCTCTTCGTTGGTCACGTCGAGGCCGATGGCAGGCGGCACCTCCTGCGGCAGCCGCTTGGCGATGCGGTCGATGAGCCGCAGGCGGTCGGGGATCCCGGTGATGATCACCCTCGCGCCCTGCTCCTGCGCGATCGCGGCCGCGTGGAACGCGATCGACGAGTCGGTGATGATGCCGGTGACCAGGATGGTCTTGCCTTCGAGCAGTCCGCCCATGAGTTTTCGGTTCTCCTGCAATCAGTGTGGGTTGTGGCCACCTCGTCGGTGGCGCGGTGCGCCTCGGTCAGCGGGTCGGCGACCCGTACGAGGGAGGCCGTCGACAGGAACGTCGGTGCGGAATGCGGATCAGTGACCCATGCCCATGCCGCCGTCGACCGGAATAACCGCACCGGTGACGTAGCGGGAGTCCTCCGAGGCCAGGAAGCTGACGACGGCCGCGATGTCTTCCGGCTGGCCGAGGCGCTGCAGCGGAATGAACTTCTTCGCCATGTCCTTCAGGTCATCGGGCAGATCTTTGGTCATATCGGTCTCGATGAAACCGGGCGCGACCACGTTGGCGGTGATCGAGCGCGAACCCAGTTCACGACTGATCGAGCGAGCCATACCGATGACGCCGGCCTTCGAGGACGCGTAGTTGATCTGCCCGGCCTGACCACTCAGGCCGACCACGGAACCGAGGAAGATCATCCGACCCCAGCGACCCCGCAGCATATTGCGGTTGGCGCGCTTGGCACAGCGGAACGCACCGGTCAGGTTGGCGTCGATGACCTTCTCGAACTGCTCCTCGGTCATGCGCATCAGCAGGGTGTCGTCGGTGATGCCCGCATTGGCGACCAGCACCTCGACCGGACCCTGGTGCTCCTCGACCTCGGTGAACGCCCGATCGACCGAATCACTGTCGGTGACATCGCACTTCACACCGAACAGACCCTCGGGCACCCCCGATCCACGATGGGTGACGGCGACCTTGTGGCCGTCGGCCTGCAGACGCTGCGCGACGGCGAGACCGATACCGCGGTTACCACCGGTGACCAGGACCGACCGGGATGTGACGTTCGACATAGGGTCCAACCTATCTGTTCGGATTCATGCGCCCCGCGTCAGGGTCGCGCCATTGCGACAGCTCACAACGCGGAGACGGTGGGAGCTAGGGCAGGCGTTGACGATAGAGCAAACTGACCACGACTCCGGCCGCGACGGCCAGCATGCCGAGCAACAGCCACGGCCTGCTCGCATCGCCACGCGTGGTCTCGTAGCCGATCTGTTCCTCGAGGGTGTCGTAGACCGCGGTGAGTTCGGCCAGCGACGAGGCGGTGTAGAAGTCACCGCCGGACAGCTCGGCGATCTCGCGCAACGAGTCGTTGTCGACCGGAACCTTCACCCGCTGTGAACCCTTGCCGTCGGAATCCGGGATCTCGACGGTGCCCCATTCGGTGCCGAAGGAGATCGTGGAGACCGGGATGCCCTTGTTCTTGGCCAGGCGGGCGGCGGTGAAGCCGTGCCGGGGGTTGTCGATGTCCTTGTCGTCGGGCACGGTCTGCTTGCCGTCCGACATCAGCACCACGCGCGCGGGCGGGGGTGTCTCCGCGCCGCCGAGCACGGCGGCCAGGGTGTCGATCGACTGTAGGGCGGTGAGGATGCCCTCGCCGGTGGCCGTGCGCTCGGCCAGCTTGATGTTGTCGATGGAGTGCTTGACCGCTTCGCGGTTGGTCGTCGGTGACACCATCACCGAGGCCGTGCCCGCGAAGGTGACGAACCCGAGGTTGATGCCAGGGGTCAGACCTTCGACGAAGTCCTTGCCCGCTTCCTGCGCGACCTGCAATCGGCCCGGCTCCACGTCGGTGGCTTCCATCGACAGCGAAACATCCATCACCAGAACAACAGTCGCGCGGTTGCGCGGCACCTTCTGCACGGCGGTCGGGCCCGCGGCGGCGATGGTCAGCAGGATCAGCCCGACCAGGATGAGCGCGATCGGCGCATGGCGCATCGGACTCGGCCGCGACGGGGCTACCCGCTCCAGCACGGCCATGTTGCCGAACTGCAGCATTCGCTTGTGACGGGCGCGCTGCACCAGCACGTAACCGAGCACCAGCAGGGCGACGACGGCGAGGAAACCGAGCCAGACAACGGCCGTGAAATGCGAAATACTCACTGGCGAGGCACCCGCCCGCTCGGGGCGCCGAGGCTGTGGCGCCGGGTGGACACGAACCGGACCACATCGGCGATCCAGTCCCGATCAGTCTGCAAGGTGAGCACCGGCGCGCCGCAACTGCGCAGGCCCTGGTGCACCTGCCCACGCTGGGCCGCCGCCGCGGCCGCGAAATCGGCGCGCAGCGTAGGGGTGACGCTGAATTCGCGGGTGTGCCCGGATTCGGGATCGTGCAGCACCACGTCACCGCCGTCGGGCAGGGCGACGTCGAGCGGGTCGAGCACCTCCACCGCGAGCAGGTCGTGGCGGGCCGAGATCGCGCGCAGCGAACGCTGCCATTCCACGTCACCGAGGAAGTCGCTGATCACCACGGCCAGTCCACGTTTGCGCTGCGGGCGGCGCAACGATTCGATGCCCGCCTTCAGGTCACCGCGGACACCGTCGCGGGCGTGCGGGGTGGTGGCGATGGCGCGCAGCAGCGTCTGGGCGTGCAGGCGGCCGCTGCGGGCCGGGATGCGGACCAGGTCCTGGCCGGTCGCCACAACGGCGCCGATGCGGTTGCCGCCGCCGGAGGTGAGGTGGGTGATCGCCGCGGCGGCCGCGATCGCGAGATCACGCTTCTGCACCCGGCCGGTGCCGAAGTCCAGACTCGACGAGAGGTCGACCACGAGCCAGGTCTCGAGCTCGCGGTCGGCGATCATCTGCCGCACGTGCGGATGGGTGGTCCGCGCGGTGACCGACCAATCCATCTGTCGCACATCGTCGCCCGGCTGGTACAGCCGAGCCTCGCCCGGCTCCGAACCGGGGCCGGGGATCAGGCCCTGGTGGTCACCGTGCAGGACGCCGTCGAGACGGCGCCGCACGGTGAGTTCCAGCGTCTTCAACGCTGCGGACAGCTTCGGATCGGTCAGCTCACCGGCACGGAACGACGGCGGCGCGTGGGACGACGACACAGGCACGCGGACAACGGGTTGCGGTGCACTCACTGGGGCGCGACGTGGCCGGCGGGCTGGGACTGCTGCCCGTTCACCGGCTGCGGCACAGGCTGTTGCTGGGCGGGCGGCTGGGGCATCGGCGGCTGCTGCGGGGTCTGCTGACCCGCGACGGCCTGCGGGGCGACCTGCGGCAGACCGACGGTCTGCAGGACCCGCTTGATCACTTCTTCGGGGGTGACCTCGTCGGCGAGCGCGTCGTAGGACAGCACCAGACGGTGGCGCAGCACATCCGGGATCACCTCGACGACGTCCTGCGGCACCACATAGTCGCGGCCACGGATCAGCGCGACCGAGCGAGCGGCGGCGATGATGCCGAGGCTGGCACGCGGCGAAGCGCCGTAGGAGATCCAGCTCGCCACATCGGGCATGCCGAACTCGGCCGGGGTGCGGGTCGCCGCGATGACGCGAACGACATAGTCGACGAGGGCGTGATGGACGAAGGTGTTCGCGGCCAGCTTCTGCAGCCGGATGATGTCCTCCGGCGACAGGATCTGCTTGGGCTCCGGCGCGGACACACCCATCCGGTAGATGATCTCTCGCTCTTCCTCGACCGACGGGTAGTCGACGACGACCTTGAACAGGAAGCGGTCGCGCTGCGCTTCGGGCAGCGGGTAGACGCCCTCGCTCTCGATCGGGTTCATGGTCGCCATCACCAGGAACGGATCGGGCATCGGGTAGGTCTTGCCACCGATCGACAGCTTGCGCTCGGCCATCACCTCGAGCAGTGCGGACTGCACTTTGGCGGGCGCGCGGTTGATCTCGTCCGCGAGGACGAAGTTGGCGACGACCGGCCCGAGCTCGGTATCGAACTCTTCGCGGCCCTGGCGGTAGATGCGGGTACCGATGAGGTCGGTGGGCACCAGGTCGGGGGTGAACTGCACCCGCGAGAACGAGCCGCCGACGACCTTCGCGAAGGTCTCCACGGCAAGGGTTTTCGCCACACCGGGCACACCCTCGAGCAGCACGTGGCCCCGTGCCAGAACACCGACGAGCAGCCGCTCGACCAGCTGATCCTGACCGACGATGACCCGCTTGACCTCGAAAATCGCCTTCTCGAGCGTTTGAACGTCACGCTCCAGGGTGCTCGGCGTAGCCGTACCGGCGTCCTTCGCCAGCTTCGGCCCGCTCACACCTTCCGTCGAAGTCACCAACATCCCCGCTTTCGCTTTGGTCCTGTGCGTGCCGACACAACTATTCCAGGTAATCGCCCGGCGTGCCGCAACCGGCCACGAGTGGACGCGAATTCGTCGTATTGCCCTGCCGGGCCCGGTACGCCCGCCACCCTACGCATGTCGCGATCCGGCCATTGTCCCGACGCGGGCGAAACAGGCACCGCCGCCGGACCGGCGTGCCACTTCGGCAATTTCTCAGCAACATGATTTCCATCGCAATAGTTACTTAGCATAACGATCCGGATTCGAGCAGGGACAAAGGCCCAGCTCGGACCCTCCCCGCGCGGGCAGGTGTCGTTGCACACACGGCTCAGCTGCACGTTTACCAACTTCGCTGCGGTTCTATGACGTGTATCCACACGTCGATCCGGAATTCGGTTCCATACCGTCCTGCCGGATTGCTTCCACTCAAAAGTAGGTGTCTCATGCGTCTCCACCCGACATCATGGTTATCTCGCGGTTTGCTGCCTTCCGCTGTCATCACCACGGTCGCCGCCGTCGGCCTCGCCGCCGCCCCGATGGCCTGTGCAGAGCCGTTGACACTGCCCGGCATCGGCGTGATCGGCATCGACACCGGTTCGGCCGGACTCGGCTCGGCCGGCGGCGCACTCGACCTCGGCAGCGCCGGTGGCGCGGCAGGTAGCGAGCTCGGGCTGGGCACCGGGAGCTCCGAAGCTCTCGGCTCGGCCGGTGCGGCGGGGACCGGCAGTGGGCTGGGCGCGGGAAGTTCCGACGCACTCGGCACGGGCAGCGCCCTCGCCACCGGCAGCACCGACGCACTCGGCACGGGCAGCGCCCTCGCCACCGGCAGCACCGACGCACTCGGCACGGGCAGCGCCCTCGCCACCGGAAGCGCACTCGGCGCAAGCGGCGCACTTGCCACCGGCAGCGCTGAAGCACTCGGCACCGGAAGCGCACTCGGTGCAGGTAGCGCGCTCGGTACCGGAAGCGCAGCAGGACTACTCGGCTCGGGAAGCGCAGCAACCGCGGGCGGAGCTGTACTCGGATTGGGCGCTCTGCTGGGGACCGGAAGCGCAGCGGCCGCTGGTAGCGCCGAACTGGGACTCAGCGCCCTACTCGGCACCGGAAGCGCAGTAACCACCGGTAGCGCCGCACTCGGACTCGGCGCCCTACTCGGCACCGGAAGCGCAGCGATCGGAACACTCGGGCTCGGCACCAGCCTGAGCACTTTGGGTCTACTGCTCGGGACAGGTAGCGCAGCCGTCGGCAGCGCCGGAGTCGGTAGCGCAGCGGTTGGCAGCGCGGCCGTTGGCAGCGCGGCCGTCGGTAGCGCGGCCGTCGGTAGCGCGGCCGTCGGTAGCGCGGCCGTCGGTAGCGCGGCCGTCGGTAGCGCGGCCGTCGGTAGCGCGGCGCTCGGCAGCGCGGCTGTCGGTAGCGCGGCTGTCGGTAGCGCGGCTGTCGGTAGCGCATTGCTGGGTGGCGCCGGAGCCGGCTCAGCGCTTGGTGCCGGTTCCCCGCAGACGGCCACTCCGAGTGGGCCCAGCGCGCCGCACGGCTCAGCGACTCCCGGTAACTCGGCGACCCCGAGCGGTGGCCCCAGCGGCGGCGGAGCCCAGCCTGCCACCTCCACGGGCGGCACTTCCTCGGCCGCAAGCCACACCTACGGCGCAGCATCAGGCGCCCCGGAAACCGGTGCGGGCGGGCGATTCACCGACAATCGGCTGATGCTGGCCGGTTTCGGTGTGCTGGCATTGCTCGGCGCCGCCTTCGCGGCGGTGCGGACTCAGCGGTTCGCGGGGAAGAACCGGGCGTGACCGCACAGCCGGGGTCGCGTCTGCGGTTCGGGCTCCGGGTCTCGATGGTGGTCGTGTTGCTCGCGGCGGCGGCGGTGTTGTTCACCGCCCCCGCCACCCAGGTCCGCCGCCAGGCGAACGTGCCGCCGCCACCCGTCGACACCGTGCTGCCCGGCGAAGCACCCACCGCCGCACCCCTTGACCGATCGGCGCCGATCCGGCTCGAGATTCCCGCGATCGGCCTGGACACGATCCCGCGGCGCAGCGGTGTCACGGAGACCGGGGCACTGGCCGCACCGGCCGAGTACGAGCAGACATCCTGGTTCGAGGCGGGTGCCAGTCCCGGCGAGGCGGGGTCGGCGGTGATTCTCGGGCACGTCGACTCGACCGCCGGGCCCGCGGTGTTCTTCCGGCTCGGCGAACTCACGGCGGGCGACGGCGTACGGGTGACTCGCCAGGACGGCAGCATCGCCCGCTTCGTCGTCGATCGAACGGAGGCGGTGGACAAGAACGAGTTCCCCGCCGACCGCGTGTTCACCGCCGACGGCACCGCCCGCTTGCGGCTCATCACCTGCGGCGGCCCGTTCGACCGAACCGCGGGACGCTATCTGTCGAACGTCATCGTCTACGCGGTGCTGATCGACAGCACCGGGCCCACCACGAACCCGATGACGACCCACCCCTGACGCCACCCGCGCGAACCTCGATCCACCGACGAGCACCACCCTCGGCGAACGGGCCGGACCGGCTCAGTCGGTGACGATGCGGACCGCGTACGGCATGATGCCGTCTTCACGGACCGGGGAGATCTTCACGACATCCCCGGATTCGGGGGCCTCGATCATCTTGCCGTTGCCCAGGTACAAGGCCACGTGGACGCTGCCACCGGGGCCCCAGAACAGCATGTCGCCCCGTTCCCGATCCGCGACATCGACGCGGGTACCCGCGTTGTACTGGTAGCCGCTGTAGTGCGGCAGCGAGACGCCGATGCCGGCGAAGGCGTACAGCATCAGCCCCGAGCAGTCGAAACCGACCTTGTTGAAGTCGCCGTGGGCGTCGCCGGTGCCGCCGTCGCGGATGCCCAGGGTGGGTCCGGCCTCGTCGCCACCACCCCAGGCGTAGGTGACGCCGAGCTGCGACATCGCGCGGTCGACCACCGTTTCGATCGCGGCCGAGCCGGTGACCTGCGGTTGTGAGGAGCGCGGCGGAGTTCGGCGCGGGGACGCCGGGGTCGACTCGAGGTCGGTGTGCGGGCGCTGGCCCTCGTTGAGCTCGGCGGCGCGGTCGCGGGCGGCCTTGTCGGCGGCGGCACGGGAGGCGGCGGCGTTGGCGGCGGCCAGCAGCGCCAGCACCTCGGCTTCGCGTTGGTCGTCCCAGGTCAGGAAGATCTCACGCTGGCTCTGCAGCCCGGCGACGGTCGAGCGGGCCACGTCGAGGGCGGCCTGGGCGGCGCTGCGGTCGCGACGCAGGGTGTCGCGAGCCACGGCCTGGGTGTCGAACTCGGATTTGGCGATGTTCACCGCGGCCTGGGCGGCGTCACGCTGACGTTGCGCGCCCGCGGCGGCGGCGTCGGCGTCGGCCTTGGCCTGGCGCGCGGCGGAGTTCTGATTGGCCTGGGCGACCTGGGCGCGGCGCAAGCCGTCGAGCACCTGTCGCTGGTTCTTCGACACCATCCCGAGCACCTGTGCGCGGTCCATCGCGGCATCGGGGGTGGAGGAGGCCAGGTAGGTGACGACCGAGCTGGTGGCGGGACGCACATAGGCCTGGGTGGCGACCTGATCGAAATCCGCGCGTGCCGCATCGACTTTCACGCCCGCGTCGGCCAGTTGGGCCTGGCTGTCGGCGACGGCGGCCGCGGCCGCGTCGGCGGCGTCGCGCGCGACCTGCAGGTCGACGAGCGCCTGGTTGACCGCTTCACGTTTGCCCGCGAGTTCGTCGTCGAGTTCGCGCAACTGTTGATCGGCCGCGGCGACGCGATTGATCAGCACGCCGATCTCGCTCACCCGCGCGTCGACCTGGGCGCCCGCGCCGGCGATCTCACCATCGGAAGGATTGGGTGGCGGTGGTGGTACCGCCGCGACCGGTCCCGCGCCGCCGAGTACCACCAGCACCGCCAGCAAACCGATCGCTATTCGTAATAGACCTGGTTCGTCTTGCCTGCCCGCACCGCGCACGGCACCTCCGAGTATCTCGACTCGACATACGCCACCGGCACATCAGCCGAAACACCGACCACAAGAGTCGACCAATGCCCCCTGTACCACTGCATTCACGATCACGATCACCGCAACCGTACGACACATAGTTCACAAAGGAAACATCCGTCACAATGGCGCGCGGGAACAATTCATCGATAGCTCAGAATTAGCCTGACGGGCGACAGTTTTCTACCCCGCAAAACAGACCGCTGGTCTGCAAATGTGACTGGAGTGAAACCAGTTAGTTGGTGGAACCCACATCTGCGCGCGGCGACGCAGCGACAGCAGGGGCGTCCGCCTCGGACCCGCGACGGACCTTCACCAGATACAGCCCGGCGATCATCAAGGCCATGAGGGTCAGCAAGACCGTGGTGATGACGCCCCAAGAAACCCCTTCCGGCTGCTCGAGCCGGTCGACGAAGGCCTGCACGGCCTCTTCGGGGTGGTTGCCCTTGTACTTGGCCGCGTCCTCGGCCCACTCGAGCCGGACCCGGCTGATGCTGTCGCTGTAGGTGCCGAGCCAGTCGTCACTGAAGACCGCGACGGTGCCGTGCGTACTCTCGCCGACCTCGGTGGCCAGGTCACGTAGGCTCGAGTCATGGCCGGGATTGCCGGGAACGATGACGACGCTGAGCGGGATCCCCTCGGATCGTGCCTGCGCGACGATCGCCGCCAGTTTCTCCTGATCCTGACCTTTGGGGGCCGCGACGTGATTGTCGGCGAGGTCGGACGCGACGCTGCTCAGCACGGTGTTGGGCGGCAGTTCGGCCGCCATCGGCGCAAAAGTGGTCATCTTCCATCCGGTCTGTCGAGCCACGATCGCCTGCGTCGCGACGGGCGTCCAACACTGCAGAGTGAGCGTCACTGCGTCTTCCCCGACTTCGCTCGACTCCGCACAGTACGCGACCGCGCGCTCGGCTATGCCCGCACGGCACACCCGACGGCCCCCGCGTATTTCATAGGACAAGCGTACTGTTAGGCTCGTACGGCGAGGAAACCGGCATCTCACGGCGCCGGATACCCCCTCCGAAGACGCGAGTCGCCGGCACAGCCCCGCCGGCGGCACACCCTCACACATGAGTGGAGCTGACGTGACGAAGATTGATACCTTCGGCGCCAAGGGCACGCTCGAGGTCGGAAGCAACTCCTACGAGATCTTCCGTCTCTCGGCTGTTCCCGGCACCGAGAAGCTGCCCTACGCCCTGAAGGTGCTGGCAGAGAACCTGCTGCGCACCGAGGACGGCGCCAACATCACCGCCGATCACATCCGCGAGATCGCGAACTGGGACCCCTCGGCACAGCCGAGCGTCGAGATCCAGTTCACGCCCGCGCGCGTGATCATGCAGGACTTCACCGGCGTGCCCTGCATCGTCGACCTCGCCACCATGCGTGAGGCCGTCACCGTCCTCGGTGGCGATCCGAGCAAGGTCAACCCGCTCTCGCCCGCCGACATGGTCATCGACCACTCGGTGATCCTGGACGTCTTCGGCCGCGCCGACGCGCTGGAGCGCAACGTCGACCTCGAATACGAGCGCAACGGCGAGCGTTACCAGTTCCTGCGCTGGGGCCAGGGCGCCTTCGACGACTTCAAGGTCGTCCCCCCCGGCATGGGCATCGTCCACCAGGTCAACATCGAATACCTGGCCCCCACCGTCATGGTCCGCAACGGCCAGGCCTACCCCGACACCTGTGTCGGCACCGACTCGCACACCACCATGGTCAACGGCCTCGGTGTGCTGGGCTGGGGCGTGGGCGGCATCGAGGCCGAGGCCGCGATGCTGGGCCAGCCGGTCTCCATGCTGATCCCGCGCGTGGTCGGCTTCAAGCTGACCGGTGAGATCAAGCCGGGCGTCACCGCCACCGACGTGGTGCTCACCGTCACCGAGCAGCTGCGCAAGCACGGCGTCGTGGGCAAGTTCGTCGAGTTCTACGGCAAGGGCGTGTCCGAGGTTCCGCTGGCGAACCGCGCCACCCTGGGCAACATGAGCCCGGAGTTCGGTTCCACCGCGGCGATCTTCCCGATCGACGGCGAGACCATCAACTACCTGCGCCTGACCGGCCGCAGCGACGAGCAGCTCGCGCTCGTCGAGGCGTACGCCAAGGAACAGGGCATGTGGCACGACCCCGAGCGCGAGCCGGTCTACTCGGAGTACCTCGAGCTCGACCTGAGCACCGTGGTGCCCTCGATCGCAGGCCCGAAGCGCCCGCAGGACCGCATCCTGCTGTCGGAGTCCAAGCCCGCCTTCCGCTCCGACATCCTGACCTACGTCGGCGAAGGTGACTTCACCATGCTCGACGAGGGCGTCGACGAGACCTTCCCGGCATCGGACCCCGTCGCCGTGTCGGCCAACGGTGCCAACGACGACTACGCCCCGGCCCACTCGGCGGCCAAGGGCGCCAACGGCCGTCCGTCCAAGCCGGTCGAGGTCACGGGCGAAGACGGCAACACCTTCGTGCTGGACCACGGTGCCGTCGTCGTCGCGGGTATCACCTCCTGCACCAACACCTCCAACCCGTCGGTCATGCTGGGCGCCGCCCTGCTCGCCCGCAACGCGGTGGAGAAGGGTCTGTCGACCAAGCCGTGGGTGAAGACCAACATGGCGCCGGGTTCGCAGGTCGTCACCGACTACTACGAGAAGGCCGGCCTGTGGCCCTACCTGGAGAAGCTGGGCTTCTACGTCGGTGGCTACGGCTGCACCACCTGCATCGGTAACACCGGTCCGCTGCCCGAGGCGATCTCGGCCGCGATCAACGACAACGACCTCTCGGTCACCGCCGTGCTCTCCGGTAACCGCAACTTCGAGGGTCGCATCTCCCCCGACGTGAAGATGAACTACCTGGCCTCCCCGCCGCTGGTCATCGCATACGCGCTCGCGGGCACGATGGACTTCGACTTCGAGGCCGACGCGCTGGGCCAGGACTCCGACGGCAACGACGTGTTCCTGAAGGACATCTGGCCGTCGGCTCAGGAGATCGACGACACCATCAAGTCGTCGATCAGCCAGGACATGTTCCGCAAGTCCTACGCCACCATCTTCGACGGTGACAAGCGTTGGCAGGGTCTGGCCACCCCCGAGGGCGACACCTTCGCGTGGGACGAGAAGTCCACCTACGTGCGCAAGGCGCCGTACTTCGACGGCATGTCGATGGACCCCTCCCCCGTCACCGACATCTCCGGCGCTCGCGTGCTGGCGCTGCTGGGCGACTCGGTCACCACCGACCACATCTCCCCGGCGGGCCCGATCAAGCCCGGCACCCCGGCCGCGCAGTACCTCGACGCCAACGGTGTGGCCCGCAAGGACTACAACTCGCTGGGCTCGCGTCGCGGTAACCACGAGGTCATGATCCGTGGCACTTTCGCCAACATCCGGCTGCGCAACCAGCTCCTGGACGACGTCTCGGGTGGTTACACCCGCGACTTCACCCAGGACGGCGGCCCGCAGGCGTTCATCTACGACGCCTCGCAGAACTACCAGGCCGCGGGCATCCCGCTGGTCGTGCTCGGCGGCAAGGAATACGGTTCGGGCTCCTCGCGTGACTGGGCCGCCAAGGGCACCAGCCTGCTGGGCGTGAAGGCCGTCATCACCGAGTCGTTCGAGCGTATCCACCGCTCCAACCTGATCGGTATGGGCGTTGTGCCGCTGCAGTTCCCGGCCGGCGAGTCCGCCGCGTCGCTGGGCCTGACCGGCACCGAGACCTTCGACATCGCGGGGATCACCGCCCTCAACGAGGGTGTCACCCCGAAGACCGTCAAGGTCACCGCCACCGCCGAAGACGGCAAGGTCACCGAGTTCGACGCGGTCGTGCGCATCGACACCCCCGGTGAGGCCGACTACTACCGCAACGGCGGCATCCTGCAGTACGTGCTGCGCAACATGATCCGCGGCTGATTGTTCGACCCGGTGGCGTGACACCGTAAGGTGTTGCGCCACAAGGGCATTCGTTTGCCTGTGCATAATGCGACAGCCCCCGTCTCGGTTCGCCGGGGCGGGGGTCCGTGTATCCGCTAGTTGGAGGAATCATGCCCAAGGTCAGCGACGACCACCTCGCCGCCCGCCGCAGCCAGATCCTCGACGGTGCACGACGCTGCTTCGCCGAATACGGCTACGACGGTGCCACCGTGCGTCGCCTGGAAGAGGCAATCGGCCTGTCCCGAGGTGCGATCTTCCATCACTTCCGCGACAAGGACGCCCTGTTCTTCGCCCTGGCCAAAGACGACGCCGAACGCATGGCCGACGTCGCGGCCAACCAGGGCCTCGTCCAGGTCATGCGCGACATGCTCGCCCGCCCCGAAGAATTCAACTGGCTGGGCACCCGCCTCGAGATCGCTCGCCGAGTACGCACCGACCCCGAATTCCGCGCGGGCTGGACCCAACGCTCGGCCGAACTCACCGCCGCGACGCTCGCCCGGCTCGAGCGCCGCAAGGCCGCGGGCGCCTTGCGCGACGACGTTCCCACCGACGTCCTGCTCGGCTACCTCGACCTGGTCCTCGACGGCCTCATCGCCCGCATCGCCTCGGGTCATACCAACGAAAACCTCTCCGCCGTACTGGATCTCGTCGAGGCCTCGGTACGACGCAAGGAATCCTGAGTCAGGATCGGCGCGGCCACAAAGTAGTTCGGTAGGTAGAACACCGCCTTGCCGAAGAGGGTGGTCGCAGGTGCGATTCCCGACTCCGCAGCCGCCCTACTCTCTTCGATTGCGCTCGGCGGGATCGTGCTCCGACGTCATTTCCCCGGTAGGGATCGGCAGGTCAGCTCGCCCAACCGCCGAGCAGGGTTCGCGTAATACGGTCCAGGGCGAGACGGTCCGCGGGCTCCAGCACCGACAGCATCGCCGTCTCGTTCTCGGCGTGCGCCACGACCACGGTATCGACCAGCGCTCGCCCCTCCTCGGTGAGCGCCACCCGCACCGCGCGTCGATCCTCGCGATCGGCGATGCGCCGGACCAGACCCGCCCCTTCGAGTCGGTCGATGCGGCCGGTCATCCCCGCCCGCGACAGCATCAAGGTGTCGGCGAGCACCGACGGGTTGAGCTCGAAGGGCGCACCCGAACGCCGCAGTGCCGCAAGCACATCGAACTCGCCACGCTGCAATCCGTGTGCGGCGAAGACGGATTCGATGCGCGCGGTCCCGAGGGCGAGCACCCTGGCGAGCCTGCCGAAGACCGCCATCGCCTCGAGCTCCAGATCGGGCCGCTCCCGCCGCCACTGCGCCGTGATCGCGTCGACCACGTCGGGTTCGCGTTCATCCATGGACACGATTCTATTCACTGAGATATAGTTCGGTGACGAATTATCAACTGACGAACGGACCTGCCGTGACCGCCACCGACATCGCCCTCTGCCTGCCCGCCGACGCCGAGACCCTGGGCACCGAGAACGTGCGGATCCGCCTGCTCACCGACGCGAACGCCAGCGACGGCGCGGTGAGCACGCTCGAGGTCACCATGACGCAGGGCGCCGACGGTGCCGCACCGCATTTCCACACCCGCTCCGACGAGCTGTTCTACGTCGCCGACGGCGAACTGCAGGTCATGGCCGGTGATCGCATACTCACCGTCGGCGCGGGCGGTTCGCTGGTCGTGCCGCGCCGGATGCCGCACGCCTTCGGCGCCACCCCGGACAGCGGCGCGCGCATCCTCATCGCCCTGATGCCCGGCGTGCAGCGCTTCGAGTACTTTCGCCTGCTCGACCGCCTCATCCACGGCGATGCCACCCATGACGAATTCATCGCCGCCCAAGAGGAATTCGACAACTACTTCATCGACGCGCCCGCCTGGTGGGCCGAGCGCAACGCCCAGCGCGGCTGATCGGTCATACGCGCCACCGACACACTGTGGCCGAGATTGCACGCCGTTCGGGAACAACAGGACCGAAGCCGCCGGTTATACGCCGTATGACGTTCTCCGTACCGGTCCTCGTCCGCGGCTACGAGCTCGACACCCAGGGCCATCTCAATCACGCCGTCTACCACCAGTACGGCGAGCACGCGCGATGGGAGCTGATGCGCGCCGCGGGGATCTCGCAGGACAAGTTCATCGCCAGTGGCATCGGCGCGGTAGTACTCGAGTCGACCATCAAATACAAGCGTGAACTGCGCGGCGGCGACGAGGTCACGGTCACCTGCGCCTTCGACTGGAAGGAAGGCGAGAAGATCTTTCGCTTCCATCAGCAGATCATCAAGCTCGACGGCACCGTCTCCGCGGAGATCACCGTCGTGGCGGGCGCGATGGACCTGACCACCCGCCGACTGGTGCCCAACCCCGCCGAACACTTCCGCGGTCTCGCCGAGAATCCCGAACTGCTCGGCCTCTAGAGACGCACACGGCGCGGCGCGCATCTGCGGACACAGGCCCGGAGATGCCCGCTGCGCCGTTGTCGTCTCCGTTTGCTGCCGGATTGCCCGCGTGAACACAGTTCCGGTATCCGAGTTGTCCGAAATTCTTTCCCCGCAAGGCGATCACGCGCCGCTCGGCGGATTGCCCGGCACTCCGCAAATCTCGCGAACCCGCTCGGCGGACCACCCGGTCGCGCTATGATCCGAAGCACCTTTTGGGGTTCTGGCAAATCGCGAGCAGACGAGAAGATCGGAGTGAGTGCCCATGACCGACGCCATCCACCTCCCCGCGACCGCGTCGTCCCGGGATCGGGGCCCCGCCTTGCGCGGAGTGCTGGTGGCCGAGACCGATCACGACATCTCGGTGCGCGTCGACGGTGGTACCTGGACTTTCGATCGCAACGACGTGGTGCGACTCACCGAAGACCGCGCGGGCACGGGGGAACGTCCGGTGCGGGTCGACATCCGTCCCGGCGCCACCGCCGATTTCACCCGGCGCATGCGCGTGGAGCTCGTCGACCGGCCGATCACCCTCGCGCCGGAACCGTCGGAGGCGCTCGGCGACGAGCAGCTGGCCCGCGCCACCCGCAGCTGGGCGACGAAGTTGCGCATCGCCGAACGAGGTGGTGTCACCGGCTCGACGTTCACCTTCCGCGACGGCATCAACTGCGACAGCCTCGACTGAAGCGGCACAGCGGTCATGGAAGGCGCTACCGACGCCGTGCTCATCGTCTCCGAAACCGACGACCTGCACGCCGATGCGCTGGCATCGACCTTGCGAGAACACCACGGACTCGACCCGATTCGGCTCGACCTGCGTGATTTCCCTTCCGAGACAGGGAGTTTCCGGCTCGACAAGGCGGGCACCAACCGCGCGCTCTCCCATGTCCACGGTCTCGACGGCGTGCGCGCGGTGTGGTGGCGCAGGCCGCATCCGTGCAAGGTGCCCCACGGCGTGCGCGCCGCCGACGACGAATTCCGGCAGGCCGAGTGCGACGGATTCCTGCAGGGCATGCTGTGGTCGATCCCGGCGTACTGGATCAACGACCCGGCGGCCGAACGCACCGCGACGCGCAAGATCGTGCAACTCGAGACCGCGCAGCGGGCGGGTTTCACGATCCCCGAAACGCTGATCACCAACGACCCCGACGAAGCGCGCAGCTTCGTCGAATCCCGGTGCGGCCCCGTGGTCTACAAGCGCACCGGCACCGGGCGTGGCGAGTTCTCGGAGACCAGGATCATCACCAGGCCCGAACTGGGCAGACTCGAGTCGATTCGCTCCACGCCCACCACGTTCCAGGACTATGTGGAGGCCGACTGCGATCTGCGAGTGGTCTGGGTCGACGGTGTCGAGTGGAGTGTGCGCATCGACTCCCAGGCAGGAGTCGGCCGGATCGACTCCCGCCTAGACACTTCGGTCACTTTCGCGCCGGATCGGCTCCCGGCCTCGGTCAGCAAGTCCCTCGCTACGCTGATGGGCGCGCTAGGGCTCAGCTTCGGCGTGGTGGATCTGCGCCTCGGCGTCGACGGCGAGTACTACTTCCTCGAGGTGAACCCGCAGGGGCAGTTCGCGTATCTCGAGATCAAGACAGGACTGCCGCTGTTCGCCAGCCTGGCGAATCTCTTGGTCCGCGGCGATGGAGCCGTGGCAGGCTGGTAGCGGCTGCGATCGCCCGGCTCAGTCGGCCGGATTCTTGCGCCGATTGGCGCCGCCGCGCCCACGCAGTTCGACATGTGACTCGACGAGCACATTGTGGATGAACCCGTACGAGCGGCCCGTAGACCTGGCCAGGGAGCGGATCGACGCTCCCGCCTCGTACTGCTTCTTCAGCTGGGACTGCAACCGGTCGCGGGACTTGCCGGTGACCCGGGTGCCCTTGCCCAGCGCGGCCTTGCCGATCGTCGATTTACTCTTGGCCGACCTAGCGGCCTGTCTGGCACTGTCGCTCATGGCTTCCTCCGAGTCGCCGAGCACTGCTTCCAGGCTAGACACTCCGCACTCGGTGATCAACGAAAACAGTGATCGAAGTCACGCGATCCCGGCGAGTCCCGTCCCGACACCGCGTTTCACCCCCGCGACCACGGTCCGGGCGGTGTTCGACCAGCGCCCGATTCCGCGGCCCGCCGCGTACCCGAGGGATCAGGCGAGGTCGATCAACTCCGCGTACTCCGCGGACCAGTGGTCCTCGGTGCCGTCGGGAAGCAGGATGACCCGCTCGGGGTTGAGCGCCTCGGCCGCGCCCGGATCGTGCGTCACCAGGACCACCGCACCGGCGTAGGTACGCAGCGCCTCGAGAACCTGCTCGCGCGAGACCGGGTCGAGGTTGTTGGTCGGTTCGTCGAGCAGCAGCACGTTCGCCGCCGAGGACACCAGCCCGGCCAGCGCCAGACGTGTCTTCTCACCGCCCGACAGCGTGCCCGCGGGCTGCTCGAGCTGCGGGCCGGTGAACATGAACGCCCCGAGCAGGCTGCGCAGCTCCTGCTCCCCCGCGTCCGGCGAGGCATGGCGGATGTTCTCCCACACCGAGGCCTGATCGTCGAGGGTGTCGTGCTCCTGGGCGAAGTATCCGACCTTGAGCCCGCGCCCCTGCTCGACCCCGCCCGCGGTGGGCGTCTCAACACCGGCGAGCAGTTTCAGCATGGTCGTCTTACCGGCACCGTTGAGGCCGAGCACCACCACACGGCTGCCCTTGTCGACAGCGAAGTTCACGCCGGTGAAGATTTCCAGGGAGCCGTAGAGCTTGGTCAGGTCTTTCACCATCAGCGGGGTCTTGCTGCAGGCGGCGGGCTCCGGGAACCGGATGCGGGCGACCTTGTCGTTCACGCGCACGTCGTCGAGTTCGTTGATCAACCGCTCGGCGCGGCGCACCATCTGGTGTGCCGCGGCGGCTTTGGTGGCCTTCGCGCCGAGCTTGGCGGCCTGCTGGCGCAGTGCGCCCGCCTTCTTCTCGGCGTTGGCGCGCTCGCGGACGCGGCGCTGCTCGTCGGTGGCGCGGGCGTCGAGGTACTTCTTCCAGCCCATGTTGTAGACGTCGGGCTCACCGCGCACGGCGTCGAGGAACCACACCTTGTTGACCACGTCGCCGAGCAGTTCCACATCGTGGCTGATCACGATCAGACCGCCGTCGTGGCTCTGCAGGAAGCCGCGCAGCCAGGTGATGGAGTCGGCGTCGAGGTGGTTGGTCGGCTCGTCGAGCAGCAGGATGCGGTCGGAGCGCCCACCCGAGCCGTCGGAGGCGGAGAACAGGATGCGGGCGAGCTCGATTCGGCGACGCTGACCGCCGGAGAGGGTGCGCAACTGCTGGTCGAGGACGCGATCGGGCAGGCCGAGGCTGTTGCAGATGCGCGCCGCCTCACTCTCGGCGACGTATCCGCCGAGCGAGGAGAATTGGTCTTCGAGACGCCCGTATCGGCGAATCGCCTTGTCGCGGGCGGCATCGTCGGCGACCTCGGCCATCTCGACCTGGGCCTTCTCCATGTCGCGCAGCAGCACGTCGAGCCCGCGCGCCGACAGCACCCGGTCCTTGGCGATCACATCGAGATCGCCTTCCTTCGGGTCCTGCGGCAGATAGCCGATGTCGGTGGAGCGCGTGATCTTTCCCGCGTACGGCTCACCCTCGCCCGCGAGGATGCGCAGGGTGGTGGTCTTGCCCGCACCGTTGCGACCGACCAGTCCGATCCGGTCGCCGGACTGCACCCGCAGCGCCGGCCCGGGGGCCGAGAGCAGGGTGCGGACTCCGGCCCGGACCTCCAGGTCGGTCGCCGTGATCACAGAGTTCTCCTCAGAGTAAGACAAACGGGAAAGGTATATCGGCAAGAACCACTTATTTTACCGTCGACCGCTTCGGAAGCCGAACCCGGCGCCGCCGATGTGAGCGTGGTTACTCTCTTGCCATGACTACCGATCTACTTGGCCGTACCGCCCTCGTCACCGGAGCCAGTCGCGGCATCGGTCTGGCCACCGCGGCCGAACTGATGAGCCGGGGCGCGAACGTGCTGATCACCGCCCGTAAACCCGAACCACTGGAAGAAGCCGCCGGCGAGCTGCGCGCCCTCGGTCACAAGGGCCAGGTGAGCACTTTCGCCGGCAATGCCGGCGATGCCGACGCGCGCGCCGAGGCCGTCGCCAGGGCCGTCACCGAGTACGGCTCGCTGGATATTCTGATCAACAACACCGGCATCAACCCGGTCTACGGCCCGCTCATGGATGCCGATCTGGGCGGGGTGAGCAAGATCTTCGATGTGAACGTGGTGGCGTCGCTGGGCTACGTGCAGCAGGCCTACCGCGCGTGGATGGCCGAGCACGGCGGTGCGGTGGTGAACGTGGCCAGCGTCGCGGGCATTCGGTCCTCCGGAGTGATCTCGGCCTATGGCGCGTCGAAAGCGGCCCTGATCCGGCTCACCGAGGAGCTGGCATGGCAGCTGGGGCCCAAGATCCGCGTCAACGCGGTGGCGCCGGGCGTGGTGAAGACGAAGTTCGCCGACGCGCTGTACTCCGACGACGAGGAGCGCGCCGCGAGCGTCTACCCGATGAAGCGGCTCGGCGTGCCCGAGGACGTGGCCCGGTTGATCGCGTTCCTGGTCTCCGACGAGGCCGCGTGGATCACCGGTGACTGCGTGCGGGTCGACGGCGGGCTGCTCTCCACCGGCGGCATCTGAGGTCCTACACCGACGACGAAGGGGGACAACGGCTCCCGAAACCAATTCGCCCCAGGGATTTTAAGTACACAAACCCGGGTAACCCCCCCCGCTACGACCCCTCTGTGCCAGGGGACGCGGCGTACCGGCCGGGCAGCCCGACA
>NZ_JBHXRA010000004.1:0-317811 GCF_042717045.1 Nocardia sp. NPDC058633 | reverse complement strand
GGTGGCTGGTTGTTTATGGGTTTTGGGGGGGGGGTGCGTGGGGGGGGTGCCCTCCCTGGGGGTCATTTGTTTTAACACCCCCTCTCCTAGGGGTCATATGGTTCCCTAAGCGTTTGGCGCCCTTCGATTTTTCAGTACCGAACCAGAGGTACCCGCCCCGGCTACGTCCGGTCAGTCCGAGGTCTCGCGGCTTCCCGTCGAGGCAGCCAGACTCTCCGTGCGCGCGTTGTCCCGCGCGCCCGCACCCTCCTCGGCGCGCGCCGCCTCGGCCCGCGCTGCCTCGGCCCGCGCCAATGGATCCACGACCACGATCTCCTCGGGCCGCTTTGCGGCGAGTGGATCACGCACCACCACTTCACGTTTCGGCGAACGCGCCGAGCCACCCTCGTCCAGGCCCCACCGGTCGTGCAAGCGGCGCAGGAAGTCCGGTGCGTACCAGTTCGCGTCGCCGAGCACCTTCATCGCCGCGGGCAGCAGGAACCCGCGCACGAGGGTGGCGTCGACGATCACGGCCAGTGGCAGGCCGATGCCGAACGCCTTCATGAAGGTGATGTCGGAGGCGAGGAAGCCCAAGAACACCAGCGAGATGAGGATCGCCGCGGCGGTGACGATGCGACCCACCCGTTCCAGGCCGAGCGCGACCGCGGTCTCGTTCTTGCCGGTGCGGTCGTATTCCTCCCGGATCCGCGACAGCAGGAACACCTGGTAGTCCATCGCGAGGCCGAAGGCGGCGGCGAACAGCATCACCGGGACGGTGGCGGACAGATCGCCGGTGACGGTGAATCCGAGCACCCCGGACAGGTGCCCGTCCTGGAAGATCCACACCAGCGCACCGAAGGTCGCGGTCAGGCTCAGCGCGCTGAGGATCACCGCCAATACCGGCAACACCACGCTGCCGGTGAGCGCGAACAGCACGATCAGCATCATGATCACGATGAAGCCGAGCGCCCACGGCAGTTCGTTCTCGATGGCGGCCACCGAGTCGGCATTGGCCGCGGCCACGCCGCCGACCAGCAACTCGCTCGGCGTCTGCACCGCGCGCACCTGCTCGACCAGGTTCGCGAGGGCGTCGCTGTCGCCGGTGGTCGGCACGATCGACAGGTAGACGGCTTTCTCGACCCGGAACCGCGAGTTGGCCACGGTGGGTTCGACGAGCAGCCCACCCTGGGCGTAGCTGCCGGTGGCGGTGTCGACGCGGCGGACGTTGTCCAGGTCGGACATGGCACGCGCGATGGTATCGAGTCCCGCTGCGCTGTAGGCGCTGTCCGGCAGCACGGCGACGAGGCTGTGTTGGTCGCTCTCACCGAAGTCACGCGCCACGATCTCGGTGACCTGGCGCGAATTCATCGATTCCGGCAGGGTCCGCTCGTCCGGGAAACCGAGTTTCACGCCGAGGAACGGTGCGCCGAGCAGCAGCAGCAACGCGGTGACGGCCAGTCCGATCGAGATCGGCTTGCGCATCACGGCGGTGGCCAGTTTGTGCCAGGCGCCCTCGCCCGGTGCGGGGCGCGGCGCGCGCAGGAACCACCAGCCGAGCTGGCCCTTGTCGATGTGGGTGCCGATCAGCAACAGGGCGGCGGGCAGCACGGTGAGCGACACCAGGGCTGCCAGCGCCGCGACGACGATGCCCGCGTAACCCATCGACCGGATCGCCAGCAGCGGGAAGAACAGCAACCCGGCCAGCGCCACCGCGACGGTGACCGCGGAGAACGCGACGGTGCGACCCGCGGTGCGCATCGTGGTGGCCACCGCACCGGCCGGGGTGCGGCCTTCGGCGAGTTCGTCGCGGTAACGGTTGACGATCAGCAGGCTGTAGTCGATGGCCAGACCGAGGCCGAGCAGCGTCGCCACATTCGTCGCGGTGACGGCCAGGGGTGTGAACAGGGTCAGCAACCACAGGGCGCCCATGGTGGTGAGTACGGTGCCGATCGCGACGAGCAGCGGCAGGCTCGCCGCGACCAGGCCGCCGAAGACGAACAGCAGCGCGATCAGGGTGAGCGGAAACGCGATGGCCTCGCCCTTGGCGATATCGGTCTTGCTCTGCTGCACCGTCTCGTGCATGAGCATGGCGAATCCGCCGGCTCTGACCTGCAACGATCCTTGCTTGCCGGTCAGCTCGTCGGCGATGGCGGTGACACGTTCGTCGATCTCACGTTCGCTGCCGAGCACACTGGCCACGATCAGGCCCTGCTTACCGTCGACGCTGCGCAGCGCGGGCTCATGGGTGGTCCAGTACGACACCACCCCGGTGACACCGTCGCGTTCCTGCAGGTTGGCGACCAACGCCGTTGCCGCCGCCGTGGATTCGGGGTCCTCGACCGAGGATTCGGTCTCCACCAGCAGCAACAGATTCGGCGGCGCCTGCCCGAACTCGGTGCGCAGTACCTCGAGCGCACGGCTGGACTCGCTGCCGGAATCGGTATATCCGCCGCCCTCCACCCGCTCGAACAGCGTGGCGCCCAGTGCGCCGAGCACCACCGCGAGCACCGCGAAAACGCCGAGCACCCAGCGACTGCGCCGCCTGGTGAATTCGAACACCGGATTGTCCCCTAACTGAGTCACGCCATGGCGCGGCCGCATTGTCGACGTGCGGGGGCTCGGAGCACTTCCGGCCGTCCCGCCTCGTCGGCCCGATCCTGTTGGCGGGTCGGCACGTTCGCGTGGCGATCGTAGCAACTTCGTGGCGGCGCCGCCCGGCCTCTGGCACACCGTGGTTCGCCCCCGTCCGCCACCGGTCTCCACCGCCGCGGCGCAACCACGATCTCGACACCGTCACCGCAGGTGTCGAAGACCATCCCGGTCGCCGACGACCGAGGCCACGACAGTGCGGCGCAGGTTCGGCGGCAGGTCGGCGAACAGTGCGCGCATCGCGGCGAGAGTTCCGCGCAGGTCGTCGCGACCGGACAGATAGGAAAGCTGAAGAGCGGCCGGCAAACCGAAGAACGCCTCGAAGAAGACCGGGACCTCGCGCGGCGGCAGGGCCAGCAGCGCACGCAGTCCCGCACGGCGCAGGGCAGCTACGGCCCGCGCTCGCGGAGTCCACACCGAACCGCCCTCGACGACGGTGTCCGCCGCGGCGAGAGCGGCCGCGACGCTGTAACCGGTCGCGGGGTGGGTCATCGCCCCGGCCGCACCGAATCGAGCGCCTCCCGGTTTGCCACCCTGCACCGGAAAACGCACTCGCTCAACGGGTTCGGCTCCGGTGAGCACGATCGCGCGCGCACGTAGTCGGTGTTCCAGCCTGCGCCGCAGCACATCCGGCGCGAGGGCGGGCCGACCGGCGAGACACGTCTCTTCCAACAGCACGGTGTCGTTGCCGAGCGGGACGGCGTACAGGAACGAAGGCAGGTCGTCGGGGTCCGCGCCGTTGTCGGGGCGCCAGTCCATGAACAGTGTCGACGCGAGTTCACCGCGCGCCACGACCACGCCGTAAGCGGTCTGCTCCGCGCGACGCGAGGATCGAGCCAATCCACGCGCATCGATCACCCGACCGGTACAGGTCAGCCCGCCCGCTGTCCGCACCGACCGTGGCCGCACCTCGACGCCCGAGTCCGCGATCACGGTCGCACCGTCGAGCGTCAACGACGCCTGCAGCGCCGCCGTGTCGAACACCTGGTACACGCGGTCGATCCGATGCTCCCGCCCCGCCCATGCCGTCGGTCCGTCGACCGCCGCCGCCACCACGCCGGGATCGAGCCACCCGGGCAACTCGTCGGCCCAGGCCGCATAGGTCGGCGTCCACGCCCGATCAGGATGTGGATCGATCACCGTGACGGAGCATCCCGCCGCCAGCGCACGGTGGGCAACGGCCCGGCCCGCGGGTCCGAGTCCACACACGATCACCTCCATCCGTCAATTGGACCAGACGCAACGATTTCAAGCACCGCCGGATCACGGACCAGCGGCTGTTCGGGAGCACTTTCTCGCCTCGGCGCGACATTTCGACCATGATGGAGTTCATGAGGTCGATCTGGAAGGGCTCGATCGCTTTCGGGCTGGTCAATGTCCCGGTCAAGGTTTATACCGCGACCGAGGACCATGACATTCGGTTTCACCAGGTCCACGCCAAAGACGGGGGCCGCATCAAATATGACCGGGTCTGCCAGGTGTGCGGCAATTCTGTGCAGTACGCCGATATCGACAAGGCCTACACCTCGCCGGACGGTGAGCAGGTGGTGCTGACCGACGCCGATTTCTCGAAGTTGCCCGCGGCGGAGAAGCACGAGATCCCGGTTCTGGAATTCGTGCCGTCCGAGCAGATCGACCCGGTGTTGTTCGACAAGAGCTATTACCTGGAGCCCGATTCCGCCACCCCGAAGGCCTATCAATTGTTGGCGGCGACCCTCGAACGCATCGACAAGACCGCACTCGTGCATTTCACGCTGCGCCAGAAGACCCGACTGGCCGCATTGCGCGTGCGCGACGGGGTACTGGTGCTGCAGACGCTGCTGTGGCCCGACGAAGTGCGGGCCGTCGAGTTCTCGTCGCTCGACGACGCGCCCGCCCCGCGCCCGCAGGAACTCAAGATGGCCGAAACCCTCGTCGAGTCGATGTCGGGCGATTTCGACCCGTCCGAATACACCGACGAGTACCAGATCGAACTGCAGAAACTGCTCGACGAGGCGATCGCCAGCGGCACCGGCAAGGTCGAGCCCGCCGCGGAGTCCGAGCCCGCCGAGCAGGCCGACGCCGAAGTCGTCGATCTGGTCGCCGCCTTGCAACGCAGCCTCGAGAGCAGCGGGCGCCGGGAGGCCGCCGCCGAGAAACCGGCGAAAAGGACGGCGAAGAAGACCGCGGCCAAGAAGGCCGCGCCACGCAAGTCCGCCGCGAGCAAATCCACCGCCGCCAAGACCGCGACCCGCAAGGGCGCGTAGGGCACACTGGCGGCTATGGACACCGCCATCGCTGTCGTGCCGATGGGCCTGGGACATCTGCGTCAAGTCCTCGACCTCGGCCATCAGGTCTTCGACACCACCATCAAGCCGTACACGTCGTGGTCGCTCACGGCTGTCGCCGAGCACCTCGACAGCCCCGACAACGCCTGCTGGGTGGCCCTGGACTCCGACCGGGTGGTCGGGTTCGTGCTCGGCTCGATGGAGTTCGAGCATCGTGACGATTGGGCCTACCTGGAATGGATCGCGGTCGCGCCCGATATGCAGGGGCACGGGATCGCGCGGCGGCTGGTGAACGTGTGCTCGGAGGCGCTGTTCGCGCGCGGCGCCCGCCACATCGTCACCGATGTCGAGGATCGCAACAGCGCGTCGGCCGCGCTGATGACGAGCAGCGGATTCGTGCCCGCCGCGACCGTCACCTTGCTGGTGCGGCCCAATCCCGCCGCCCCGGACGACGACGCCACGCTGCCGCCGATCACCAAACGCGACCTCGTTCGTCGCGGCAGGCTCTCGATCGAACGCCCCCTGCGCTGATCGGCGCGGGAGCTGTTCCAGCATCTGCGGGTGCTCGCCGGCCGCGCTTTCGCCGGACGTGCGCGGTTGCGGCGGAGGGGATCACGGATTCTTTCCATCGGAATATCGACTCCGCGGTCGAAGCCGAACCAAGAGTGAACAGTCGGCCACCGCATCGGAAATTGTTTTCCGATATTGCCGCGACCACCGTTCTACGAATTCCGCAGCAGCACTGATATATCACCGGCGCCAACAGTTTTCGAACGCTGAGACGCCCGTACCTCTCGCACCGTTCGCACACCGCCGACCGACAACGCCCACCGACGAATTCCGATCACCGAAACCGGCGGTGAACCGGCCCGCCCGACACGGAGTCGGCTACCGGGCTGCTCGAATATGTCGGCCTATTGTCAGCTACGACGACGCCGGTCCACTCGCGCGCGACAGTGCCGAGGCGAGCCGCGCACTGAGGAGCGACGATGACCGACACCGTGGGGCAACCAGCCCGATCAGGCGCGTCGACCCGACGTTACGCGCTGCCGTGGTGGGTGGCGATTGTCGTCGGACTCGCCTGCACCGCGATCGGCCTCGTGCTCGTCGGCCGACCCCTCACCTCGGTCACGTTGCTCGCGGTCTTGCTGGGGATCGCCGCCGTGCTCACCGGTGTCGCCGACCTGATCGACGCGCGACAGTCGGCGACGCCGCGCACCAGCGCGGCGCTCGGCGCGCTGTGGATCGTGTTCGGCGCGGTGGTGCTCGTCCGGCTGGGGCAGTCGATCGAATTGCTCGCTCCCGCTTTCGGCGTCGCTCTGCTGATCGGTGGAGCAGTGCGGTTGTCGCGGGCCGCGCGCGGCGGGGTAGATCAGCGGCTGGCGGTGGGGATCTTCGCCGTCGCCGAGATCGTGCTCGGCGTGCTGGCGTTGCGCTGGCTCGATCTGACCTTGCTCGCGCTCGCCTTGTTGTTCGGGTTGCGCGCCATCGTGTTCGGTATCGCCCTGATCGTCGACGGCGTCTCGCGGGCGTTCGGGTGGCATCGCGAGGTGCCGGTGCGGACCGAACCGACCGGGCCTGCCAGGTTCGGCCGGGTGGCGGTGGCGGTGCTCGCGCTGGTCGTCGCTGTTGGCGCGGCGGGCGTGGGCGCTCAGGTGCGGCAGGACTCCCCGACGGTCGACGCGTTCTACGACGCGCCCGCGCAAGTGCCTGCCGCGCCGGGGGTTCTGCTGCGCTCCGAACCCTTCACCCGTGGTATCCCCGAGTCGGCGATCGCGTGGCGCATCCTGTACACCACCACCCGCGACGATGGTGTGCCCGCGCTGGCCAGCGGACTCGTGATGGTCCCGAAGCAGCCGAGCGACATCGCTCGTCCGGTCATCGCCTGGGCCCACGGAACCACCGGTTACGCGCGACAGTGCGCACCGACGCTCGTCGCGGATCCGCTCACCGCGGGGGCGCTGCCCGCCAGGGAGCAGATCCTCGCGAACGGCTGGGCACTGGTGGCCACCGACTACCCGGGCCTGGGAACCGCAGGGCCGCAGCCGTATCTGATCGGGCAGGGCGAAGGACGCTCGGTTCTCGACGCGGTCCGAGCGGCGCGCGGACTCACCGAGATCCGGCTCGCCGACCGGACTGTCGTCTGGGGTCATTCGCAAGGTGGGCACGCGGCCCTCTGGGCGGGGTTGCTGGCTCCGACCTACGCACCGGACGCCGGCGTCACCGCGATCGCCGCGATGGCGCCCGCCGCCGACATCACCGGCCTCACCCGCCATCTGCCCGATGTCCCCGGCGGCAGCGTCTTCGCTTCCTTCGTCGCCGCCGCCTACGCCGACACCTACTCCGACATCGACCTCGACGCCTACATCACCGCCCCCGCTCGAACCCTGGTGCGCGAGATGGCACAACGCTGCCTGTCCGAACCCGGCGTGCTGGCCTCGGTCCTGTCCGCCCTGTCGATCTCGCACGACCGTTCGATCTTCCGCACCGACCCCACCACCGGCCCGCTCGGTGTCCGCATCACCGCCAATATTCCGACCGGCACGATGACGCCGCCGCTGCTGCTGGCCCAGGGCGCCGACGATCCCCTGGTCGAACCCTCCATCCAGGACTCCTACGTGGCCGCCCGCTGTCGCGATCGCTGGAATCTCGACTACCGCGTCTACCCCGATCGCGACCACCTGAGCGTCGTCGCCGACTACTCCCCCCTGATCCCCGACCTGCTCACCTGGACCACCCAACGCCTCACCGGCGCCCCACCGACCCCGAACTGCTAGCGCGACAACACCTCTCGCGCCCGCATCAGCGCGAAGCCGAGCAGATTGAGCCCAACCCACCGCCCGGGATCCGCCGCGCGAGGGTCGTCGGCGGCCAGCCCGATACCCCAGATCCGGTCCACGGGACTGGCTTCGACGAGCACTCGTGAGCCGGTGCCGACGAGATAGCTCCGCAGTGCGTCGTCCTGGCCGAACTTGGCCACACTTCCCGCGACCACGATGTCGAACCGTGCACGCTCCCAGACGTTTTCGTCGAAGTTTCGAATCTGCCTGCCGAGATTCTTCGCTTGGCTCGGATGGCCTGCACCGAGGATCTTCGCCGCGGTCGCCGGGTCCTCGAACAGCATCGCCTTGCGCCACATCATGTAGTGCTCGGCGCCGGCGAATTCCACACCGTCGACGACGAACGTCGCGGGCCACCACTGACTCAGGCAACTCGATCCGATCGTGCCGTCACGACGTGGGCTGTGCCCCCAGAACGCCAGGTACTTCGGGCTCGCACCCTGCGCGATCGCCTGGCACAACTGCTCCACAGATTCGACGGTCACTACCCCTCCTAGTTTTGGTCTATATAACCATAGACTAGGAGTCGAGGCCTGCGCGCTGTGCGAATCGGCGACAGAACTTCCCGATAGCTGCGTCTGTCAGGCCGAGCGGATGCCGTCCAGGTCGGGGTGGGGGGTTGGGCGGCGGGGGATCCCGGGTTCGGCGACGGCGGCGGGTCGAGCGCCGGGGCCGGTATGGAAGCTGCGGGCGATCATCGAGGAACGGAGTTGCCACAGGCCCGAGGACTGGGCGGGGTCGAGGCCGGTCAGTTGGGCTACTCGGCGCAGGCGGTAGTCGACGGTGTTGGTGTGGATGTGCAGCAGGCGGGCGGTGCGTTGGCGGTTCATGTTGTTGGCGATGTGCACGCGCAGGGTTTCGTAGAGCTCAGGGTGATTGTCGAGCGGGGCGAGGAGTTCGCCGAGCCGAGCGCGGCCGGGGCCGGGACGGGTGAGCTGATACTCCAGGGCGAGGTCGCCGAAACGGTAGAGTCCGGGGGCGCTGTCGAGGCGCTCCACCATGTCCAGCAGCTCGTGGGCACGCCGGGCCGCGTCGGGGATCTCGTCGGTGGTGGCGGGCACCAGAGCCGCGGTGATGTCGACGTGTGCGGCCCGCGACAGCGCCTCGACCAAGGCGTCGAGTTGCTCGTCGACGAGCAGATCGGCCGGGATCAGCAGGGTGCCACCGTCGACCGACAGCAGCGACAGCACCTGCTCACCGCACCGGTGCGCCAACGCGGTCTGCACCCGGCGCAGCTTGCGCCGCGCCACCACCACACCGTTCACGCGCGGATCGTGCTCATCGGGATGTGCCCCGATCGACAGGGCGAGCACCGAATACGCAGCGGCGACGGTGATGCCGACCTCGCGCGCCATGGTGACGGTCGACTGACCGGCCAGCAGTGCCGAGGTGAGCGTGTGCACCGCCGTGTGATGCTCGCCGACGGCCTCGCGGTGTTCCCGGATATAGGAGCGAGTCACGGTGGTACACAACAGGTCCGAGATCTCGACGGTCCGGCGGAAGCCGTGGATCAGGCTTGCGCGGTCGGCGTCGGCCACCTCGTCGTAGACCGCGTCGAAAGCGAGCCGGAAGCCTTCGTGGAACGCGTGCAGGATGGTGTCGATCGGCACGCCTTCGCGCGCCCACCCCGCCGCGGCCACCGCGAGCCGATTCAGCTTCACCTCCTCGTCGCGGCCGTCCAGCATTCCGCTGACGATTTCCAGACACATCCGGGTGACCGAGGTGACGTCGCCGGCGATCGCGTCGCCGGGCAGCGTCCGGCAGGTCGCGACATTGTCGACGAAATGGCCTACCAATCGGCTGGTCATCGTCCGCACATCACGTAGTGGCTGCCACAGGGCCGTCTCGTCCAGTGGGATCGTCATCGTCGACTCCTCCTTCTACACCCCGGCGCCGCCGGTGGTGGTTGTGCCGCCGTCGTGTCGATCGATGTGATGACCCACACGCCGGTTTCTCTGTGATCATGACTGTAGGGTGAGCAACAGCTCACCTTCTACTCTTCTTTCCGTCGAGGTCTCCAGATGCCACCGCAAGTCGATAAGCAGCGCAAACGCCCCAAACAAGACCGGGCGAAGGAAACCAGAACACGCATTCTCACGGTGGCCGCTCACCTTTTCGGCACCCGAGGTATCGGCAATACCTCGACCAACCGGATCGCGACCGAAGCGGGCATGAGCATCGGCACCCTGTACCGCTATTTCAACGACCGCGACGAGATCGTCAAAGAACTCAACGACAGCCTGTTTCTGCAGGTGGAGGAGCGCTACAGCCGGCTGCTGACCTCCAGCTCGCACCGATCCCCCCGCGATGCCGTGGACGTGCTGATCCGCTCCGCCGTGGACATCCTCGTCGCGAACGGGCCGCTCGTGCGCGCCCTCGTCGCCGATCTGCAGTTCTACGGCAGCGGGATCCCCGAATTCGAGCCCCGGCTGCGGATGCTCATCAAGCTCTACATCATTCAGTTCATCGGCCCGATCAAGCACGCCGACATCGACGTGATGGCCTTCGTCGTGCTCAACGCGGGCTTCGCCACCGCGTTGCGTTCGGTCGAATTGGACGACGCCGAGCTCGACGCCATCATCGCCGGCACCGCCGACATGATCAGCGCCTGGATCGACTCGGTCTCCGCGGCCGAAAATTCTTAGCGCACAACGACGAAGGCCCGGATCCTGGATGAGGATCCGGGCCCGATCGTCACGCGATGATCAGCGTGCGTTCGCCGTGCAGGCGACGTGGACGATCTTGGCACCGCTGAGGTTGGACGAACCGACATTCGCGAGGAACGCGGTCGGGGTGAGCTCGGCGAGACGCGCATAGGCGTCGCGCTCGGCTTCGGCACGGTTGGGGCCCGTGCCGCCGGCGATGCCGTCCTCACTCTCGGCCAGCGCGCCGCAGCCATTGGCCCAGGTCATCAGGATCCGGCAGTCATCCGCCGCCGACCCACAGACACCGAGGGCCTCATCGCGCGCCTCGCCTTCGGTGGCCTTGTCGACGCTCACCGCGAACGCCCACTCCTGACCACTGACTGCGATCCCTGCCCACATATCGCCTGCCGCACTCGCCGAACCGGCCCCGAACACCGACCCGGCCGCAAGACCCATCGCCGCGACGGCGAAGCCGGCCTTACCCATGAAACTCATCGAAAATTCTCCTCTGGAAACAGCTCCGGAAGTCCGGAACCCTCCAGCATGATCGAAATTCCGGTGATAGCCAACTGCACGGCGCAACATTACATCTCCGCCGTCACGCGCATGATCAGCGCGCGTTGGCGGTGCAGACCGTTTCGATCACGCTGCCGCCGGCCATCTGCGACGAGCCGACGTTGACGAGCAGGCTCTGCGGGGTGCCCTCGGTCAGCGCGAGGTAAGCCTCCCGCTCGGCCTCGGCGCTGGTCGAGCCCTTGCCCCAGGCGATGTATTCCTCGTTCTCGACCAAGGACATACACCCGTTCACCCACACGGCCTCCACCGCGCAACCATCGGCCGCGCACTGTTCCATCGCCGCGGCCTCCGCCTCGGCGCGCGTGGGGTAGTCGATCGAACGACCGTAGTTCGACCAGTCCCCGTCCACGGCCATCGCGCCCCACTGGTCGATGCTGTCCGCGTTCGCCGCGCCGGGTCCGAACATCGACCCGGCCACCAGAACCGACGCCGCGGCGAAGCCGACCTTACCCATGAAACTCATTCGAATGATCTCCTCTGAAAACAGTTCCGGAAGTCCGGAACCCCCAAGATCATCACCGAGTTTGCGTGATCGGCAACCGGGCTCGGAGAAGATCACAGTGGACCCGGCGAGCGCATAACCGAACAAGCAGGTCGGGCCCGGATCCATGACGGATCCGGGCCCGAGAAGCGCACTGCTACACCGTGAAACCGAGGGCGCGCAGCTGTTCGCGGCCGTCGTCGGTGATCTTGTCCGGTCCCCACGGGGGAATCCAGACCCAGTTGATCTTCAGGTCTTCGACCAGACCGCTGCGCACCAGCGCGTTGCGGGACTGGTCCTCGATGACGTCGGTCAGCGGACAGGCCGCCGAGGTGAGCGTCATGTCGAGGGTGCAGATGTTCTCCTCGTCGACCGACAGCCCGTAGACCAAGCCGAGATCGACGACGTTGATGCCGAGTTCGGGGTCGACGACGTCGCGCATCGCTTCCTCGAGGTCCTCGATGTGCTGAACCTGCTCAGGGGTCAACTCGACCTCGACAGCGGTGGCGACCTCGACTGCCTCAGCGGCAACCGGGGTCTGTGCGGTATCGGTGCTCTCACTCATGTGGCGGACTCCCATTTCCCATCGGTGCCTTGCTTTCCTCGGCCGAACTGATCTGCACGACAGCGTCTTTGAACGCCATCCAGCCGAGCAGCGCGCATTTGACCCGCGCGGGGTACTTACTGACGCCGGCGAGGGCGATGCCGTCACCGATCATGTCCTCGTCGCCTTCGACGGTGCCGCGGCTCGAGATCATCTCGCTGAAGGAGTCGACCACCTTCAACGCCTGCTGCACCGGCAGCCCGATCACCTGGTCTGTGAGGATCGAGGTGGCGGCCTGGCTGATCGAGCAGCCCTGACCGTCGTAGGACACGTCGGCGACCTCGCCCGCGTCGTCGATGTGGACCCGCATCGTCACCTCGTCACCGCAGGTCGGGTTCACGTGGTGCACCTGCGCACCGAACGGTTCCCGCAGCCCACGGTGATGGGGGTGCTTGTAGTGATCGAGGATCACTTCCTGGTACATCTGCTCCATACGCATGATCTATGCAGCTCCACGGTGTCTAATTGTCGGCATTCGCTTCGCTCACGCCGAAAAAGGCCTTGGCCTTGCGCACGGCCGCGACCAGTGCGTCGACCTCATCGAGGGTGTTGTAGACGGCGAACGAGGCACGCGCGGTGGCGGCGACGCCGAACTTGCGGTGCAGCGGCCAGGCGCAGTGGTGCCCGACCCGGATGGCCACGCCCTGGTCGTCGAGAATCTGGCCCACATCGTGGGCGTGGATCCCGTCGACCACGAACGACACCGCGCCACCGCGATCGGAGTTCTCGGTGGGCCCGATGATCCGCACCCCGTCGATACCGGCCAGGCCGTCGAGCGCGGCGCCGGTGAGCGCGTGCTCGTGGGCGGCGACAGCGTCCATCCCGAGGTCCTCGAGATAGCGCACCGCGGCGGCCAATCCGACAACCTGCGAGGTCATCGGCGTGCCCGCCTCGAAGCGCTGCGGCGGCGGCGCGTAGGTGGTCTTCTCCATGGTGACGGTCTCGATCATCGACCCACCGGTGATGAACGGCGGAGTCTGTTCGAGCAGCGCGCGCCGGCCGTACAGTCCGCCCACGCCCATCGGGCCGAGCATCTTGTGGCCGGAGAACGCGGCGAAGTCGACACCGAGCTCGTGGAAGTCCACCGCCATGTGCGGCACCGACTGGCAGGCGTCGAGCACGACGAGCGCGCCGACTGCCTTCGCCCGGCGGATCAGTTCCGCCACCGGAGCTACCGCACCGGTCACGTTCGACTGATGGCTGAACGCGAGAACCTTTGTCGCGGGCGACAGTTCGAGCGAATCCAGATCGATGCGGCCGTCATCGGTGATGCCGTACCACTTGAGGGTGGCACCGGTGCGCCGCGCGAGCTCCTGCCACGGAACGAGATTCGCGTGGTGTTCGAGCTCGGTGATGACGATCTCGTCGCCGGGACCGACCTTGTAGGGGAAGCGCTCGTCACCGAACGCGTTGGCCACCAGGTTCAGCGACTCGGTGGCGTTCTTGGTGAACACGATCTCGCCGGGGTCCGCACCGACGAAGCGGGCGATATCGGCGCGCGCCTCCTCATAGGAGTCGGTCGCCTCCTCCGCCAACTGGTGGGCACCGCGGTGCACCGCGGAATTCCGGGTGAGCAAGAACTCGCGCTCGGCGTCCAGCACCTGCAGCGGACGCTGCGAGGTCGCGCCGGAATCCAGGTACACCAACGGTTTCCCGTCCCGCACCGTGCGGTGCAGGATGGGGAAGTCGGCGCGGATCCGGGCTACGTCGAGAGCTGGCACCGTAGCGGTCATATCAGGCTCCAGCGGTCGCGGACGTGAAGCGCTCGTACCCGTTCGCGTCGAGTTCGTCGGCCAGCTCGGAGCCACCCTCGGCGACGATCTTGCCGTTGACGAACACGTGCACGAAGTCGGGCTTGATGTAGCGAAGAATGCGGGTGTAGTGCGTGATCAGCAGCACGCCGCCCTCCGTACGCTCCTTGTAGCGGTTGACGCCCTCGGAGACGATGCGCAGCGCGTCGACGTCGAGGCCGGAGTCGGTCTCGTCGAGGATCGCGATCTTCGGCTTGAGCAGCCCCAGCTGCAGGACCTCGTGACGCTTCTTCTCGCCACCGGAGAAGCCCTCGTTCACCGAGCGGTCGGCGAAGGCCGAGTCGATGTCGAGCTCCTTCATCGACTCCTTCACCTCCTTGACCCAGGTGCGCAGCTTGGGGGCCTCGCCGCGCACGGCGGTGGCGGCGGTGCGCAGGAAGTTCGACATCGAGACGCCGGGGACCTCGACCGGGTACTGCATGGCCAGGAACAGGCCCGCGCGGGCGCGCTCGTCGACCGACATGTCCAGGACGTTCTCGCCGTCGAGGGTGATGGTGCCCTGGGTGACGGTGTACTTCGGGTGGCCCGCGATCACGTAGGACAGCGTGGACTTGCCCGAGCCGTTGGGGCCCATGATGGCGTGCGTCTCGCCGGAGCGCACAGTCAGGTTCACGCCGTTGAGGATCTGCTTCGACTCACCCTCGGGGGTGGTGATCTCGGCGTGCAGGTCCTTGATTTCCAAGGTTGTCATCGAATTCGAATCCTTCGTAGGGAGGTTGAGGGTCAGATAACGGTCTTAGATCCCAACAGTGGCGAGCTCGGCCTCGATGGCCGCCTCGAGCCGCTCCCGGACCTCGGGGACCGTGACCTTCTGGATGATCTCGAAGAAGAAGCCGCGCACGACCAGGCGGCGGGCCACGTCTTCGGGAATGCCGCGAGCGCGCAGGTAGAACAGCTGCTCGTCGTCGAAACGGCCGGTGGCACTCGCGTGTCCGGCACCGGCGATCTCGCCGGTCTCGATCTCCAGGTTCGGCACCGAGTCGGCGCGCGCGCCGTCGGTGAGCACCAGGTTGCGATTCGCCTCGTAGGTGTCGGTGCCCTCGGCGGCCGCGCGGATCAGCACGTCGCCGATCCAGACCGTGCGAGCGTCACCCTTCGGGGACTTCGGATCACCTTGCAGCGCACCCTTGTACAGCACATTGGACTTGCAGTTGGGCTCGGCGTGATCGATCAGCAGACGCTGCTCGAAATGCTGGCCCGCGTCGGCGAAGTACAGGCCGAACAGTTCCGCTTCACCGCCGGGACCGGCGTAGCGCACGGTGCCCGACAGGCGAACCAGGTCGCCACCGAGGGTCGCCGACACGTGGCGCAGGTTCGCGTCACGGCCGAGCTTCAGGTGATGCGCGGTGACGTGCACGGCGTCTTCGTTCCATTCCTGGACCGCGACGACGGTGAGCTTGGCGCTGTCACCGAGCACGAATTCGACGTTCTCGGCATAGGTTCCACTGCCGCGCTGATCGATGACCACGGTGGCGACGGCGAAGTTGTCCAGGCGGATCTGCAGGTGACCGTAGGCGGTCTTGCCCTCGCCGGGACCGGTGATGGTGACCGTCACCGGATCCGACACTTCGGTTTCCTGGCCGACGGTGATCACGGTCGCTTCGGAGAAGCCCGAATATGCCTGGGCGGCAACACGATCCGCGGGGGTGCCGGCCTGGCCGAGGCGAGCGTCGGTGCGGCCCACCGTTTCCGCGATGACACCGGCGACGTCGCTCACCTCGACGACTGCCTGGCCGTCGGCGACGGCGGTGCCGTCGTGCAGGCCGCGCAGCCGACGCAGTGGGGTGAACCGCCACGCCTCGTCGCGACCCGACGGGATCTCGAACTGATCGACGTCGAACGAGGTGAAGACCTCGCCCTTGTTGACCGCGGCGCCCGCGCCAGGATTCTGGATCGGCGTCTCGAGCGTCGACATCAGCCCACGGCCCCTTCCATCTGCAGCTCGATGAGCCGGTTCAGTTCCAATGCGTATTCCATCGGCAATTCCTTGGCGATCGGCTCCACGAAGCCGCGCACCACCATCGCCATCGCCTCGTCCTCGGTGAGGCCACGGCTCATCAGGTAGAACAGCTGCTCCTCGGAGACCTTGGAGACGGTCGCCTCGTGACCCATCGTCACGTCGTCCTCGCGGATGTCGACGTAGGGGTAGGTGTCGGAGCGGCTGATGGTGTCGACCAGCAGCGCGTCACACTTCACGGTCGACTTGGAACCGTGGGCGCCCTTGTTGATCTGGACCAGACCGCGGTACGACGCGCGACCGCCGCCACGCGCCACCGACTTCGACACGATGGTCGAGGAGGTGTGCGGGGCCAGGTGCAGCATCTTGGCGCCGGTGTCCTGGTGCTGGCCGGGGCCGGCGAACGCGACGGAGAGAACCTCACCGTGCGCGTGCTCACCGGTCATCCAGACCGCCGGGTACTTCATGGTGACCTTGGAGCCGATGTTGCCGTCGACCCACTCCATGGTGGCGCCCGCTTCGGCCTTGGCCCGCTTGGTGACCAGGTTGTACACGTTGTTCGACCAGTTCTGGATGGTCGTGTAGCGGCAGCGGCCGCCCTTCTTCACGATGATCTCCACGACCGCGGAGTGCAGCGAGTCGGACTTGTAGATCGGCGCGGTACAACCCTCGACGTAGTGGACGTAGGCGTCCTCGTCGACGATGATCAGCGTCCGCTCGAACTGGCCCATGTTCTCGGTGTTGATCCGGAAGTAGGCCTGCAGCGGGATGTCGACGTGCACGCCCGGCGGCACGTAGATGAACGAGCCACCCGACCAGACGGCGGTGTTGAGCGCGGAGAACTTGTTGTCACCGGCGGGGATCACCGAACCGAAGTACTTGTGGAAGATCTCCGGGTGCTCCTTCAACGCCGTATCGGTGTCGAGGAAGATGACGCCCTGCTGCTCCAGGTCCTCACGGATGGAGTGGTAGACGACCTCGGACTCGTACTGCGCGGCGACACCGGAGACCAGACGCTGCTTCTCCGCTTCCGGGATGCCCAGCTTGTCGTAGGTGTTCTTGATGTCCTCGGGCAGGTCTTCCCAGCTCTCGGCCTGCTTCTCCGACGAACGAACGAAGTACTTGATGTTGTCGAAGTCGATGCCGTCGAGGTCCGAACCCCAGTTCGGCATGGGCTTGCGGTCGAAGATGCGCAGCGCCTTGAGGCGCACGTCGAGCATCCACTCCTCTTCGCTCTTCTTCGCCGAGATGTCGCGGACGACGGCCTCCGACAGGCCACGTTGCGCACTGGCACCGGCCACATCGGAGTCGGACCAGCCGTAACCGTAGGTGCCCAGCGAGGCGATGGTTTCGTCCTGGGTGAGCGGTTGCACCTGGTCGGTAGGGGTCGTCATTCGGCACTCCTTCCGGAGTCGTTCGATCGTCCCGCCGCGGGCTGTGCGGCGGATGGGGTTTTCGGCACCGCGACGAGCGGTACGTGGGTGGTGCAGGCGCAATCGCCGTTGGCGATGGTCGCAAGCCGCTGCACGTGGGTACCGAGCAGGTCGCGGAAAGCGTCCAATTCGGCGGCGCACAGCTGCGGGAACTCTTCGGCCACGTGCGCGACCGGGCAGTGGTGCTGACAGATCTGCACACCGGTGCCGACCTGACGGGTGGTGGCGGCGAAACCTGCCTCGGCGAACGCTTCCGCGATCTCGGAGACCTTGGCTTCGATCACCGGTGCGGTGTGGTCGGCGACGGGCTCGATGCCCTCGACGATCACGCGAACCCGCTTGCGGGCGAATTCGGCGATCGCGGCGTCGCCACCGATCTCACCGAGCTGACGGATCGCCGCCCCGGCCAGATCGTCGTAGGCGTGGCCGAGATTGCCCCGGCCCGCCGCGGTGAGCTGGTACTGCTTGGCCGGTCTGCCGCGCCCCTTCTGCTGCCACGGCGCCGAGCGGCTCGCTCGAGCCTGACCTGCGTCGATGAGCGCGTCGAGGTGCCTGCGCACCCCGGCGGGCGCGAGACCGAGTTCGGTACCGATCGCCGTCGCGGTGATCGGTCCCTGCTCGAGCAGCAACTGGACGATGGCCGCCCTGGTCTGCCCTTCGTGCGCGGTTGCCGCGGGTACAGCAGACGACCGAGCGCCGGTCGTCTTCCGACCGCCGCTTTCCACGTCTGTCCGCAAACCCATGGTTTTCACAACACCAGTGTGGCGGAATTGCTTCCCTAAATCTAATAAGGGTCGCCTGACAAAGGGTGCCCTGACCTGCGCTGAAGATCATCGGGCCACTCCTCCGCCCAGCAAAACCCCAGGTGCGGCCCCTTCAGGTCGATCACCCACGCTCGGCACGGTGACCCATCGCACAGCGAACTACCGAGACCAGCCTGCGGCCGGCGACGCCACTGCACGGGTCCGCCTGGCCGCGTCACGGCGCTGCTCGTCGGCAATATTCGCACCGCATCGCCGGGGATCGACTGTCGAGGTACATCGTGGCGAACGAGACGCTCGCCAGGCCGGGTCTGGCACGATGGCAGGGTGTCGAACCCGCTCACACCCACGTGTGTCCGTCATCCCGATCGGCCTACCGGACTCGCGTGTACGCGGTGCGGGCGGCCCGCCTGCCCCGAATGCCTGCGCCCCGCGGCGGTCGGGCAGCACTGCGTCGACTGTGTGCGGCAAGGGCAGCAAGACGTGCGGCCGGTACGGACCGTCGGCGGCGCCCGCGCGGGCGGGGCTGTTCCCTACGTGACCTACGGGTTGATCGCGATCAACGTGCTGGTCTATGTGATCACCGCGGCGCAGGCCGGTAGCCCGATGGACAACTACCGCGGGTCGTCGGTTTTCCGCGAGTTCGTGCTGGTACCGCTGCTGGTGGCCGACGGCGAGTGGTGGCGACTGCTCGGGTCGGGATTCCTGCATTACGGCGCGATCCATCTGCTGGTCAATATGTTCGCGCTGTACATCGTGGGGCGTGACCTCGAGCAGGTGCTCGGCCGGGCCAGGTACGGATGCGTCTACCTGGTCTCGCTGCTCGGCGGGTCGGCGGCGGTGATGCTGCTGTCCGATTCGATCACCGCGACGGCAGGCGCCTCGGGTGCGGTGTACGGCCTGTTCGGCGCGGTCACGGTGACGCTGATCAGGTTGCGGCAGAGCCCGACCCCGATGTTGGTGGTGATCGGCGTGAACGTGCTGATCAGTTTCTCGATCCCGGGAATCTCGCTGTGGGGCCACCTCGGTGGTCTGGCCGCCGGCACGTTGAGCGCGCTCGGCATCCTGTTCGTGCCCGGCTGGCTGTCGGCCCGCGATCAGCGGTCCACACAGCGCATCGGCTGGGTGGCGCTCGGCGCGGTCGCGCTGATTTGCGTGGCCATGATCATCGCCGCCGTGCTCTCGGTGCGCTCGCAGCCGATGTTCGTGGGACCGCCGGCCGTCGCCGCACCGACCCCCGTGGAAGCACCCCGCTAGCCCGCGCCGACCATCCGTGACCGGCCGAGGAGCGCTCTCGTGCGATACCCACCGGGCGCACCTTCGCCATCGCTGCCGCTGTGCGCGACTGCACCCTGTCGCGGTCGCGCACACTAGGCTCTGACTTCGTGGCGGTACTGGAGGGCGCGGCGCGCAAGACACTGACGTTCGGGCGGCGAGCTCTCGGGCTCGACGTGTCGACGCCCGATCACACCGTCGCGGTGCTACATCGCGACGAGACCGAGGTCCCCGGACTCGACAAGCGTGAGCGCGCGCAACTGGACCGGATTCGGCTGATGGGCGCGACCGGCACCGTGTTGATGGCGATCGCCGCGCTGGGTATCGGCGCCCAACCGGTGCATCAGAATCCGGTGTCGGGAGTGCGGGTGCTCGGCATCTTCGCACGCGCGCACACCGGGTCCCTCGCGATGTGCATGTTCGGTACCGCGCTGGTGATCGGGGCGTGGTTGTTGCTCGGACGCTTCGCGATCGGCGGTCTCGCGGGGTCGCCGCTGCATCGGCTCAGCCGCTCGCAATTGGACCGCACGCTGCTGCTGTGGATCATTCCGCTGTCCGTCGCGCCGCCCATGTTCAGCAACGACGTCTATTCCTATCTGGCGCAGAGCGAGATCGCCGCCCGCGGCATCGACCCCTATTCCGAAGGTCCGGTGGCCGGACTCGGGATCGACAATGTGCTGACCAACAATGTGCCGACGATCTGGCGCGATACACCCGCGCCGTACGGACCGCTGTTCCTGTGGATCGGTCGCGGTATCGCGGAGCTGACCGGGGACAACATCATCGCCGGGGTATGGGTGCACCGCCTGCTCGCCCTGGCGGGTGTGGCGCTGATCGTGTGGGCGCTGCCGCGGTTGTCGGTGCGTTGCGGGGTGGCGCCGGTGAGCGCGCTGTGGCTCGGCGCGGCCAATCCGCTGGTGCTGTTCCACCTGGTCGGCGGCGTGCACAACGACGCGCTGATGCTCGGTTTGATGCTGGCCGGAATGGAGCTCATGCTGCGCGCGATCTACGGCGAAGGGGGCGTACCCGACCGTCTGACGGCAACGAATCTGCCTGCCTTCGACGCCCGGGCCTACGGGCTGCTGATCGGTGGCGCGGTGGTGATCACCCTGTCGTCATCGATCAAGCTCACCTCCATCATCGCGCTCGGATTCGTCGGCATGGCACTGGCCAGGCGCTGGGGCGCCACCTTGACGGCTGTCGTCAAAGCCGCGGCGTTGCTGGGAGTCATCGCCGTGGCGACCACACTTGTCATCGGTTTCGTCAGCGGGCTCGGCTTCGGCTGGGTCAATACCCTCAGCGTCGCCAACGCTGTGCGCAGTTGGATGTCGCTGCCGACCATCATCGGAATCATCACCGGGTTCGGTGGCGTACTCCTCGGACTGGGCGACCACACCACCGCCCTGCTGTCGATCACCCGGCCCATCGCGGCGGTCGTCGCGGGCTACGTGACGATCCGCATGCTCGTGGCCACCGGCGTGGGCAGGCTGCATCCCGTCGGCGCGCTCGGCGTCTCGCTCGCGGCGATCGTGCTGCTGTTCCCGGTGGTCCAGCCCTGGTACCTGCTCTGGGCCATCGTGCCGCTGGCGGCTTGGGCCACCCAGCCGGTGTTCCGCGTGCCCGCCGTCGCGTTCTCGGCGGTGGTCTCGATGCTGGTGATGCCGCGCGGTGCGGAATTCCAGGTCTTCCAGATCATCGGCGCCGCGCTGGCGGCTGGGGTGTGCTTCGCACTGTTCTTCGCACTCACCCGGCACACGCTGCCTTGGCGGTCGCAGCCGGGGGTGTCGGCTCCGTCACAGGAGGGCACGGCTTACCGTGTGACAACGTGAGGGAGCGCAGCGAGCGAACCAAGGGCACAGCACCCTTCGGCGCGACGAAGCCGAACGTCAGCGAGGCGCAGTCGTGACAACACGCCCCGGACCCGCCGTCAGTATCGACGGTGTGGTCAAGCGCTACGGCGAGACCACCGCGGTGGACGGGCTCCGGTTCGACGTCGAGCCCGCCCAGGTGTTCGCTCTGCTCGGCCCCAACGGCGCGGGCAAGACCACCACCGTCGAGATGTGCGAGGGCTTCGTGCGCCCGGACGCGGGCACGGTCCGCGTCCTCGGACTCGACCCGATCGCCGACTCCGAACAGTTGCGTCCGCGCATCGGCGTGATGCTCCAGGGCGGCGGCGCCTACCCGGGCGCCCGCGCGGGTGAGATGCTCGATCTGGTCGCGGCCTACTCCGCCGACCCCGTCGACCCCGACTGGCTGCTGTCGACGCTGGGCCTACAGGACAATCGCCGCACCCCGTATCGACGCCTGTCCGGTGGTCAGCAACAGCGCCTCGCCCTCGCTTGCGCACTGGTGGGCAGGCCCGAGATCGTGTTCCTCGACGAACCGACCGCCGGTCTGGACGCCCAGGCCCGGCTGATCGTCTGGGAACTCATCGACGCCCTGCGCCGCGACGGGGTGAGCGTCGTACTCACCACCCACATGATGGACGAGGCCGAACAACTCGCCGACCAGCTCGTGATCATCGATCACGGGCGGATCGTCGCCCAGGGCACGCCCGCGGAGGTCACCGCCCACGGCGCGGCGGGCCAGCTACGGTTCTGCGCCCCACCGAAACTCGATGTCGCCTTGCTGAAATCAGCTTTGCCGGAAGGCTTTTCGCCACACGAGACCACGCCGGGCATGTACCTGATCGAGGGCGAGATCACCCCGCAGGTACTGGCGACGGTCACCGCCTGGTGCGCCCGCATGGACGTGCTGGCCACCGACATCCGCATCGACCAGCGTCGCCTCGAAGACGTATTCCTCGAACTGACCGGACGGGACCTGCGCGGATGAGCGAGACCACCAGTCGTTTCCTGCCCGGCACCTTCACGCCCGATCCGCGGCCCGCCTCCCGCACCGCGATGCTCACGGCGCAGACCGGGCTCGAGCTGAAACTGTTGTTGCGCAACGGCGAACAGTTGCTGCTCACCATGTTCATCCCGATCACCCTGCTCATCGGACTCACCCTGCTGCCGTTCGGCGACCTGGGCGAGCACCGGGTGGCCCGGATCGTGCCGATGGTGATGATGACGGCGGTGATGTCGACCGCGTTCACCGGCCAGGCCATCGCCGTCGGCTTCGACCGCCGCTACGGCGCCCTCAAACGCCTCGGCGCGACACCGCTGCCGCGCTGGGGCGTGATCGCGGGCAAGTGCGCGGCTGTACTGATCGTGGTGGTGCTGCAGGCGATGCTGCTCGGTGCGATCGGCGTCGCGCTGGGATGGCGACCCGGTCTCGGCGGGCTCGCGCTCGGCGCGCTGGTGATCGCCCTCGGCACCGCGACCTTCGCGGCGATGGGCCTGCTGCTCGGCGGGACTCTCAAAGCCGAGGTCGTGCTGGCATTGGCCAATGTGCTGTGGTTCGTCATGCTCGGCATCGCCAGCCTGGTACTCGTGGGCGACACCCTGCCCCCCGCGCTCACCGTGATCGCGCGGCTCGTCCCGTCCGGTGCGCTGGCTTTTGCGCTGGACACGGCCTTGACGGGGTCGATCGACTGGTTCGGCGTGGCGGTGCTCGCCGCGTGGGGCGTGGTGTGCGGATGGCTCGCCACCCGCTTGTTCCGGTTCCACTGACGTGATCAACGACGCACTGTAGTAGCCCTGGTATCAGCGTCGAATTCCCGGCCGGTACCATTCCTGACGTGCTGTATCGCGCCTTCGTTGGCCTCGTCGACCGGCTGCCGCTCCCCTCGCTGCGGGTGCAGCGGCTCATCGCCATCGCGGTGATCCTCAGCCAGGCGGGCATTTCGGTGACCGGCGCCATCGTGCGCGTCACCGCCTCCGGGCTCGGCTGCCCCACCTGGCCGCAGTGCTTCCCGGGCAGTTTCACCCCCATCGGGGTGTCGGAAGTGCCCGTCCTGCATCAGACCGTGGAATTCGGCAATCGGCTGCTCACCTTCGTGGTGACGCTGTGCGCCGCGTTGATCGTGCTCGCCGTCGTGCGGGCGCGCAGGCGTAAGGAAGTTCTGGTCTACGCCTGGTTGATGCCCGGTGGCACCGTCGTGCAGGCCGTCATCGGCGGCATCACCGTACGCACGGGCCTGCTGTGGTGGACCGTGGCGGTGCACCTGCTCGCCTCGATGGCGATGGTGTGGCTCGCGGTGGTGCTGTACGCGAAGATCAGCCAACCCGACGACGGCATCGAGACCGTCCAGGTCCCCGCTCCCCTGCGCTGGCTCACCGCACTGTCCGGCGTGGCGCTGGCGGGCGTGCTCATCGCGGGCACCCTGGTCACCGCCGCCGGGCCGCATGCCGGCGACAAGAGCATCGATCGACCGGTCGAGCGCCTGGAAGTCGAGATCGTCACGCTGGTGCACCTGCACTCGCAGTTGCTGATCGGCTACCTGGCGCTGCTGATCGGACTCGCCTTCGGCCTGTACGCCGTCGGCATCTCGGCGGCCGTCCGCAAGCGGTTGTTCGTACTGCTCGGGCTGGTGCTGGCGCAGGCGCTCGTGGGCATCGTCCAGTACTTCACCGACGTGCCCGCGGCACTGGTCGCCATCCACGTCGGCGGGGCCGCGGCCTGCACCGCGGCGACCGCCGCCCTGTGGGCGTCGCTGCGTACGCGCGAGGAGATCGACGCGCCCGCCGTGTCGCAGGCTCCCGTGCACTGAGGTTTCGAACACCCCTATCGCCGAAAAAGCCCGCGTCGCTGTGCGATTCGCGGGCTTTTCTCGTCAGCGGGGGTCAGGCTCCTGCGAACAACTTCGCGTTGCGCGCCTTGGGAAACTTGGTCTGACGGGCGACCCAGCCGGCCATCCGCTCCCAGTGCTTCGCGGTCGGGGTGACGATCGAGCCGAGCTCGCGGCTCCACTCGTCGGTCTCGACGAGGCCGTCGACCCGCTCGACGAGCGCCTTCGCGGTCGCCAGGTCGCCGACCACGCGGTCACCCAGGATGCCGTCGGAACCGACCAGGGTGATCCGCACGCCCTGCTCGCCGAGGTACTGCAGCACGGCCGTTCCCGAACCACCGTGCTCGGCGACGAACTTCACGACGGACTTCTCGACCTCGGCCGGCACCTTCACGGCCTCGGGGGCGGCGGTTGTACTCATGCGCCGTAGTTTACCGGCCGGTAGTTTCCAGTCCAGCCCCGAGTGGCCCGGAACACGAGGTGTAGAAAGGAAACTCATGCGCGCGATTCAGGTTTCCGAGCACGGTGGTCCCGAGGTCCTGCGGTACGTGGAGGTGCCGGACCCGCAGGCCGGCCCAGGTCAGCTGCTGGTCGAGACCCAGGGCGTGGGCGTCAACTACATCGACATCTACTTCCGCACCGGCCAGTACCCGCAGGCGACCCCCTACCTCCCCGGCTCCGAGGGCACGGGCGTCGTGGTGGCGGTCGGTTCGGATGTCACCGAGTTCGCGGTCGGCGACCGTGTCGCCTGGGCTTCAGCGCCCGGTAGCTACGCGGACCTGGTCGCCGTCGACGAGGCCGTCGCGGTGAAGGTGCCCGACGACGTGGAACCCACCGTCGCGGCCGCCGCCCTCCTCCAGGGCATGACCGCCCACTATCTGACCGAATCGGTCTTCTCCCCCGAACCCGGCGACCCCGTCCTCGTCCACGCGGGCGCGGGCGGCGTGGGCCTGCTGCTCACCCAGATGGCCGTCGCGAAGGGCGCCCGGGTGATCACCACGGTGTCCACCGACGCCAAGGAGGAGCTCTCCCGTGACGCGGGCGCCACCGACGTCCTGCGCTACGGTGACGACCTCGCAGCCCGAGTCCGCGACCTCACCGACGGCATCGGCGTGGCCGCGGTCTACGACGGCGTCGGCGCGAGCACCTTCGAAGCCGGTCTCGCCTCCCTGCGCGTGCGCGGCACCCTGGCCCTGTTCGGCGCGGCCAGCGGCCCGGTCCCACCCTTCGACCCCCAGCGTCTCAACCCCGCCGGCTCCCTCTGGCTCACCCGCCCGTCCCTGGGCGCCTACACCCGCGACCGCACCGAATTCCTGTGGCGTGCAACAGATGTCTTCGACTGGATCGCCGCGGGCAAGCTGAAACTTCGCATCGGCGCCACGTATCCGTTGGCCGAGGCCGCCCAGGCCCAGCGCGACCTCGCCGCACGGAAGACCACCGGCTCGATCGTCCTGCTGCCCTAGCGCTCGCAACCGCGCTCACCGTTCACAAACCGTCGAATCCGTCGTAATTCCGACCGTTCGCCCGATCAGTGAACGCTGAGCGCGGTTCTGTCCGGCAGCGCTGGCTATCTACAGCCCGACGAGGCTGCCGATCGTGTCCCAGCCGAGGACCGAGTCGACGGCCAGACCGCAGAACACCACCGCGAGGTAGTTGTTCGACTGCAGGAACAGCTTCAGCGGCTTCACCGACTCGCCGCGGCGGACCCCGGCGTACAGCTGGTGGGCCATCAGCAGGAACCAGGCACCGGCAACCAAGGCGACCGCGGCGTAGATGACGCCGGTCGCGGGGACCAGTGCCATGGTCGCGAGCACCGTCAGCCACGTGTAGATGACGATCTGCTTGGTGACCACCTGCTCGGTGGCGACCACCGGCAGCATCGGCACACCGGCCGCGCGGTAGTCCTCCTTGTAGCGCATGGCCAGCGCCCAGGTGTGCGGCGGCGTCCAGAAGAAGATCACCGCGAACAGCACCACCGCGGGCCAGCCGACGGTGCCGGTCACCGCGGACCAGCCGACCAGCGCGGGCATGCATCCGGCAGCACCGCCCCAGACCACGTTCTGCGAGGTCCGGCGCTTGAGGCCCTTGGTGTAGACGAATACGTAGAACAGGATCGTCGCGACGACGAGCAACCCGCTGAGCAGGTTGGCCTGCCACCACAGCCAGGCGAAGGAGATCGCGCCGAGCACGACACCGAAGACGAACGCGTGCGAGGTGGGTACGGCCTCGCGGGCGAGCGGGCGGCGCGCCGTCCGCTTCATCACCTTGTCGATATCGGCGTCGGCGACGCAGTTGAGGGTATTGGCGCTGGCCGCGCCCATCCAGCCACCGAACAGGGTGACCAGGATCAGCCGGATGTCCACATTGCCGCGGTCGGCCAGGAGCATCGTCGGAATGGTCGCGACGAGCAGCAGCTCGATGACGCGTGGTTTGGTGAGCGCGATGTAGGCCAGGGGCTTGCGCACGATCCGCGCGCCGAGGCTGTCTCCGGCGAGGCGGTCGGCCAGCGCCGTCGACGAAGTTCCGTGCGCACCGCTACTACCCGGCTCGTGACCGATCCGCACTGTTTCTCCTCGCACGCTGTGCTTTGCTTCGCATCCGGTAATGGAACGAGCAGCGCGCGGCTGCGGCGCGGCCACTACTACAGAGGATGGTAGACCCACTCACCTGCCGCTCCACGCCAGACCCCCGCCACCGTGGGCGCGGTCACTCCGCCCCCGGCGGGTGTATCCCGGGCCCACGTGGCGGTGAACCCGCATCGACGCGCAGGTGAACGGCACCGCGACAGGCCTCGCGTGCGCCGCGCCGCTCGTCGACACCGCGCAACGGCGGCTCGGCGCGGTCGGAACTACACTCGCTGCCAGGGTTAGCGCAAATCCGGTGTAGCCGCACCATTAGGGTATTCAGGTACATCGGTACGCATCCCGGCCGCGTGCGACCCGCAGGAACATCATCGCCGCTGCCAAGCAATCGCCGTCGACGAAACCTAGGTCAGGAGAACCACGGTCGTGCCAGTCACAAGCGACATTCGCGCCCTCACTCAGCGGAACTATCCCAGCGACTGGACGGACCTCGACACCAAGGCCGTCGACACCGCTCGGGTGCTCGCTGCCGACGCGGTGCAGAAGGCGGGCAACGGGCACCCCGGTACCGCGATGAGCCTCGCACCGGTCGCCTACACGCTGTTCCAGCGCACGATGCGCCACAACCCCGCGGAACCGAGCTGGGTCGGTCGCGACCGGTTCGTCCTGTCCTGTGGGCATTCCAGCCTCACCCTCTACGTGCAGCTGTACCTGGCCGGGTTCGGCCTGGAGCTGTCCGACCTCGAGCAGCTGCGCCAGTGGGGCTCGCTGACTCCGGGCCACCCCGAGTTCCGGCACACCGACGGGGTCGAGATCACCACCGGCCCGCTCGGTCAGGGCCTGGCCTCCGCGGTCGGCATGGCGATGGCGGCGCGGCGTGAGCGTGGCCTGTTCGATCCCGACGCACCGGCGGGCAGCAGCCCGTTCGACCACTTCATCTTCACCATCACCTCCGACGGCGACATGCAGGAGGGCGTCACCGCGGAGGCCTCCTCGATCGCGGGCACCCAGCAACTGGGCAACCTCGTGGTGATCTACGACGACAACGAGATCTCCATCGAGGACGACACCGACATCGCCTTCACCGAGGACGTGGCCAAGCGCTACGAGGCCTACGGCTGGCACGTGCAGATCGTCGAAGGCGGCGAGGACGTAATGGCGATCGAGAACGCCATCGCCGCGGCCAAGGCCGAGACCGGCAAGCCCTCGATCATCATCTTGCGCACCATCATCGGCTACCCGGCCCCGAACAAGATGAACACCGGTGGCGTGCACGGCGCGGCGCTGGGCCCCGACGAGGTCGCCGCGGTCAAGAAGGCGCTCGGCTTCGACCCGGACAAGTCGTTCACGGTCGACCCGGCCGTCATCGAGCACACCCGCGCGGCGCTGACCCGCGGTGCCGACGCGAAGGCGAAATGGCAGAGCGACTTCGACGAGTGGGCCGAGGCCAACCCTGCCAACAAGACGCTGTTCGACCGCTTGCAGACCCGCTCGCTGCCCGCGGGCTGGACCGAGAACCTGCCGAACTTCGACGTCGATCCCAAGGGCATGGCCACACGCAAGGCCTCCGGCAAGGTCCTGGCCTCGCTGGCCGACGTGCTGCCGGAGCTGTGGGGCGGTTCGGCCGACCTGGCCGAGTCCAACAACACCACGATGCCGGGCCAGCCGAGCTTCGGCCCCGAGTCGATCACCACCGGCATGTGGAAGGCGCAGCCTTACGGCCGCACCTTGCATTTCGGCATCCGTGAGCACGCGATGGGCTCGATCCTCAACGGCATCGCGCTGCACGGCCCGACCCGCCCCTACGGCGGCACCTTCCTGGTGTTCAGCGACTACATGCGTCCGGCGGTCCGCTTGGCCGCGCTGATGCGCGTGCCCGCGATCTACGTGTGGACCCACGACTCCATCGGTCTGGGCGAGGACGGCCCCACCCACCAGCCGATCGAGCACCTGGCCGCGCTGCGCGCGATTCCCGGCCTCAACGTGGTGCGCCCCGGCGATGCCAACGAGACCACCTACGCCTGGCGCACCATTCTCGAACGCGACTCCGACGAGCACTCCTCGCACTTCCCCGTCTACGAGACGCCGCAGCAGGACGGCCCGTCGGCGCTGGCACTGACCCGCCAGGACGTGCCCACGCTCGACGGCACCAGCTACGAAGGTGTGCGCAAGGGCGGCTACGTGCTGGCCGAGGCCTCCACCGGCACGCCGGAGCTCATCCTCGTCGGCACCGGTTCGGAACTGCAGCTCGCGGTGGCAGCGCGGACTACGCTCGAAGAGCAGGGCATCCCGACCCGCGTGGTCTCGATGCCGTGTGTGGAATGGTTCGACGCACAGGACCAGGCCTACCGCGACGAGGTGTTCCCGCCCGCGGTCCGCGCCCGGGTGGTCGTCGAGGCCGGTATCGCGATGCCGTGGTACCGATTCGTCGGTGATGCGGGCGAGATCGTGTCGATCGATCACTTCGGCGCCTCCGCGAACTTCAAGAAGCTCTACAGCGAGTTCGGTATCACCGCCGATGCCGTCGTCGCCGCCGCGCAGCGTTCGCTCGACAAGGTGAAGGGGTAAAACCATGACACAGAACGAGAATCTCGCCGCGCTCTCGGCCGCGGGCGTCTCGGTGTGGCTCGACGATCTCTCGCGTGATCGCATCCAGTCCGGCAATCTCGCCGATCTGGCCGCGACGCGCAGTGTCGTCGGTGTCACCACCAACCCGAGCATCTTCCAGGCCGCGATGAGCGTGGGCCATGCCTACGACGCCCAGCTCAAAGACCTTGCCTCCCAAGGGGCCGACGCCGACGCGGCGATCCGCACGATGACCACCGACGACGTGCGCGCCGCCTGCGACGTGCTCGCGCCGGTGTTCGAGGCGACCGGTGGCGTGGACGGACGGGTGTCGATCGAGGTCGACCCGCGCTTCGCCTTCGACGCCGACAAGACCGTCGCCCAGGCGATCGAGCTGTGGAAGATCGTCGACCGCAAGAACCTGTTCATCAAGATCCCCGCCACCGAGGCGGGGCTGCCCGCCATCACCTCGGTGATCAGCGAGGGCATCAGCGTGAACGTGACGCTGATCTTCTCGGTGCCGCGCTACCGCGCGGTGATGGGCGCCTATCTCGACGGTCTGCGCAACGCCAAGATCGGCGGCCACGACCTGGCCAAGATCCACTCGGTCGCGTCGTTCTTCGTCTCCCGCGTGGATACCGAGATCGACAAGCGCCTCGAGGCGATCGGTACACCGCAGGCCCTTGCCCTGCGCGGTAAGGCCGGTGTGGCCAACGCTCGTCTGGCCTACGCCGAATACCAGGACGTGTTCGACGGTGGCGCGCACACCTCCACCTACAACCACCTGGCCTCGCAGGGCGGCAACCGGCAGCGGCCGCTGTGGGCGTCGACCGGGGTGAAGAACCCCGACTACCCCGACACCCTCTACGTCACCGAACTCGTCGGCCCGAACACGGTCAACACCCTGCCGGAGAAGACGCTGCAGGCATTCGCCGATCACGGTGAGGTGCTGGGCGACACGCTCAGCGGCCGCGGCGCCGAAGGGGCTCAGGTGTTCGCCGACCTGGCAGCGGTCGGCATCGACCTCGACGATGTGTTCGCGCTGCTCGAGCGCGAAGGCGTCGACAAATTCGCAAGCGCGTGGGGCGAACTGATCGACGCCACCACCGGTCAGCTCGACATCGCGGCGGAGGGCAACTAGCACGATGGCCGGCACAGCAGCGACGGATCAGGCGGCGGGGCTGTGGCACAACCCGCTGCGCGACGAACGCGACAAACGGGTCCCCTTCATCGCGGGCCCGTGCTGCATGGTGATCTTCGGTGTCACCGGAGATCTGTCCCGTAAGAAGCTGATGCCGGCCATCTATGACCTGGCGAACCAGGGGCTGTTGCCCCCTGGTTTCGCCCTGGTCGGCTTCGCCCGGCGCAACTACGCCGACGAAGACTTCGCCTCGGTGGTACTCGAGGCGGTGAAGAAGCACGCGCGCACTCCTTTCCGCCAGGAGGTCTGGGACCACCTGGCCGAAGGGCTACGGTTCGTGCAGGGCAGTTTCGACGACGACGCGGCCTTCGCGACACTCGCCGATACCTTGCGCACTCTCGACGAAACCCGCGGCACCGGCGGCAATTACGCCTTCTACCTGTCGATTCCGCCGAACATGTTCCCCGTGGTGCTCGATCAGCTCAGCGAGCACCACCTGGCACAGGCCGAACCCGCGCACGACGGATACACCCCGTGGCGACGGGTGGTGATCGAAAAGCCGTTCGGCCACGACCTGACCAGCGCCAAGGAACTCAACGCACTGGTCAACCGGGTGTTCCCCGAGGAACAGGTCTTCCGGATCGACCACTACCTCGGCAAGGAAACGGTCCAGAACATCCTGGCGCTACGCTTCGCCAACGAACTGTTCGAGCCCATCTGGAACGCCAACTATGTCGACAGCGTGCAGATCACCATGGCCGAGGACATCGGGTTGGGCGGTCGCGCAGGCTATTACGACGGAATCGGCGCCGCGCGCGACGTCATCCAGAACCATCTGTTGCAGCTGCTCGCGCTGACCGCGATGGAGGAGCCCACCTCCTTCGAGCCGATGCAGCTCACCACCGAGAAGATCAAGGCCCTCTCGGCCACCAAACTCGTCGCGCCGCTCGACGAGACGACCGCGCGCGGGCAGTACACCGAGGGCTGGCAGGGCAGCGAGCACGTGGTCGGCCTGCATCAGGAGGAAGGTTTCGATCCGCAGTCGCGGACCGAAACCTACGCCGCGCTCACCCTGCACGTGGAAAACCGGCGCTGGGCCGGTGTGCCGTTCTACCTGCGCACCGGAAAGCGCTTGGGCCGCAGGGTGACCGAGATCGCGGTGGTGTTCAAGCGCGCGCCGCACCTGCCCTTCGACCAGACCATGACCGAGGAACTCGGCCAGAACGCGCTGGTCATCCGGGTGCAGCCGGACGAGGGCATCACCTTGCGCTTCGGCTCCAAGGTTCCCGGCTCGGGCATGGAGGTACGCGATGTGAACATGGACTTCAGCTACGGCGAGGCGTTCACCGAGTCGTCCCCCGAGGCCTACGAACGGCTGATCCTCGACGTGTTGCTCGGAGTCCCCTCGCTGTTCCCGGTCAACGCGGAGGTCGAATTGTCCTGGCGCATCCTCGACCCCGTGCTCGCGCACTGGGCCGCGGGCGGCAAACCCGAACCCTACGAGGCCGGTACCTGGGGTCCCACCTCGGCCGATGAGATGCTCGCGCGCAGCGGGCGGGAATGGCGGCGTCCGTGATCGTCGACATGCCCGATACCGACACCGTCGATGTCGGCAAGCGCATGGTGCAGTTGCGCGAGACCAACGGCGTGATCACCCAGGGCCGAGTCCTCACCCTGGTGGTGTGCACCCTGGACTCCTCCGAAGCCGAGGACGCCATCGACGCCGCCAACGACGCCAGCCGCGAACATCCCTGCCGGGTCATCGTTTTGGCCCGCGGTGACCGCGACGCCGACACCCGCCTCGATGCCCAGATCCGCGTCGGCGGTGACGCCGGTGCGGCCGAGGTGATCGTGCTGCGCCTCCAGGGTGCGCTGGTGAACCACGAAAGCAGCGTCGTGACGCCGTTCCTGCTGCCCGACACCCCGGTGGTGGCGTGGTGGCCGCGAGGCGCGCCGGAGTACCCGTCGCTGGATTCGGTGGGCAAGCTGGCCAAACGCCGCATCACCGACGCCACCTACGCTCGCGATCCGCAGGCCGCGATCAGGAAGCGCCGCTTCTCCTACGCGGCCGGTGACACCGATCTGGCGTGGAGCCGCATCACCTACTGGCGGGCGCTGCTGGCCGCGGCGCTGGACGAGCCGCCGTTCGAACCGGTCACCTCGGTGACCGTGTCGGGCCTGGCGTCCGAACCCGCGCTCGACACCCTGGCCGGTTGGCTGGCCTCGCGTCTGCACTGCCCGGTGATCCGCAAGACCGGGGAGTTGAAGGTCGAGATCCAGCGCGCCACCGATTCGATCGCCATCGAACGACCACAACTGGGAAGAACAGCAACGCTGACCCGCACCGGCGAACCCGACCAGCGAATCGCGCTGGCCCGCCGGGAAACTCGCGATTGCCTCGCCGAGGAACTGCGCCGGCTCGACGCCGACGAGATCTACGCCGAGGCCCTCGCCGGAATCGAGAAGGTGACCTATGAGTGACCCCATAGACGTGCACGACGACCTCGGTGCCGAATTCCCCGCCAATACGATCGAGATCCACGACGACGCCGACCTGCTCGCCGACGCGGCCGCCGAACGCTTCGTCGACGTGATCGTGGCCGCCCAGGCCGAACGCGGCCATGCCTCGGTCGCCCTCACCGGCGGCAGCGACGGCATCCGCCTGCTCCAACGCGTTCGCCAGTCCCCCGGCGACATCGACTGGTCCACCCTGTACGTCTACTGGGGCGACGAGCGTTTCGTCCCCGCGGGCGACAAGGACCGCAACGAACTCCAGGCCCGCGAAGCGCTGCTGGACTTCGTCCCGTTGAACCCGGCCCATGTCTTCCCGATCGGCCCCTCCGACGGCCCCTACAGCACCCCCGAGGAAGCCGCGGCCGCCTACGCCCAGGCTGTGCACACCGAACTCGACGAACGTGGCGAATTCGACCTCACAGTCCTCGGCATGGGCCCCGAGGGCCACATCAACTCCCTGTTCCCGCACTCACCCGCGGTGCAGGAGACAACCGATTACGTCGTCGCCGTGCACAACTGCCCCAAACCCCCACCCACCAGGGTCACCATGACCCTGCCCGCGGTGCACCGCTCCCGCCACGTGATGCTCGTGGTCAGCGGTGAGGGCAAGGCCGCAGCGGTGGCCGCAGCGGTCAACGACGCCTCCCCCGACGACATCCCGTCGGCCGGCGCGGTCGGCATCGAGTCGACCACCTGGGTGATCGACGAGCCCGCGGCGACGGGTCTGCTGCTCGACGAGGAATAACACACCTGACGAAGCCGGGCCCGTCGATCGCGGCCCGGCTTTGTCATGTCAGGTGGTCGGGGTCATCGAGCTTGTCCAGAACTCGGCGTAGCGGCCTGCTCGGTGGAGGAGTTCGTCGTGGGTGCCGTCTTCCTCGATGCGGGCGTGGTCGAGGAACACGATGCGGTCGGCGCGGCGGACGGTGCGCAGGCGGTGGGCCACCATGACGACGGTTCGCCCTGCCATCAGGCGTTCGATGCCCTCGTGTACCGCGGCCTCGTTCAGGGGGTCGAGGGCGGAGGTCACCTCGTCGAGCAACACGATCGGGGCGTCTTTGAGGAGCGCGCGGGCGATCGAAACGCGTTGGCGTTCACCACCGGACAGCAGCGCGCCACCTTCGCCGACATGCGTTGTCCAGCCGCCGGGGAGTCGCTCGATCACCTCGTCGAGGCGGGCCGCGGTGGCGGCGGTTCGCACCTCGCCGTCGGTCGCGTCGGGGCGGCCGAGGCGGATGTTGTCTTCGATCGTGCCGTCGAAGAGGTAGACGTCCTGGAAGACGATGGCGAACTGGGCCATCAGTGTTTCGGTGCTGATGGAGCGCACGTCGACGCCGCCGACGCGGACGGTGCCCGCGTCGACATCGTAGAAGCGGGCGATGAGTTGCAGCAGAGTGGTTTTGCCTGCTCCCGACGGCCCGACCACGGCCAGCCGTTGGCCAGGGGGAATGGTCAGTGACACCTCGTCGAGCACCGTGCGGGTGCCGTGCCGGAAGGTGACGGCGTCGAAGGACAGGTCGTGGGCCCGCGGCTGCAGCGGCGTAGTGGGTTCCGGCAAGGTTTCGGTCCGCAGCAGTGCCTCGAGCCGCACCAGTTCTGATCGGGCACCGCGCAGTTGGCCGCCGAGGTCGGCGAGGGACAGCAGCGGGTCGGCGCACCGAGCTGCCAGGATCAGGATCGCCGAGAACTCCGCCGCACCGATGTTTCCACCGAGGGCGAGATAGGTGCCGAGGGCGAGCAGGCCGGTGAACACCGCTTGCACCGTCAGCGAGAGGCCGACGATTCCGGGCAGCGCGGTCAAGGCTCGGCGGCGCGAGGTGCGCGCGAGTTCCTGTAGCGAATCGTCGAGCAGGTCGAACCGCTGCGCGGTACGCCCTCCGGCCCGCAGAACAGGCTGGGCCTGCAGATACTCGATCACCCGTTGCGCGGCGTCATGGTCGCGCTCGTGGCGCTGCGCGTCACCGACCGCCATCGCACGCCCCGACCAGACCTGGATCGCCGCCACCAGCGGCACGGCGGCGGCCGCGGCCAACCCCAGCTGCCAGTTGAACGCGAACATCACGACGATGATCGTCAACGGCGTCACAGCGGCCGAGATGAGCGGCGCCAGCAGGTGTGCGAGCACGCTCAACGCCTGCAGCACCCCGCGACTGGCGAGCACCGACACCTCACCCACCCGACCCGCCGTGTACCAGCCGATGGGCAGTCCGGCCAGATGCTCGCCGAGTCGGTGGTACACCCCGCGCAGCAGCGTGGTGCCGACGCGGAATCCGGAAAGGTCACTGCGATAGCGCAGGACCGCGTAGACAACAACGGCACCGCCCAGGGCGATCAGCCAGGGTCTGGCGGCGGCGGGATCGGCACCGAACAGCGCCCGCAGTACGGGAACCAGCAGCGCATAGGACAGGCCCTCGGCGACCGCGGTGACCGTCATCAGCGCGACCGTGCGCCGAACCGGGCCTGCGTGGTCGGCTCCGAGCACGCGCAACAGCATGCGAATCATCGTGGATCTCCCTGTAGTCGCGCGGTCACCGTTCGGTGCGCATGCCAGAAGTCGGCGAATTCTCCCTGTCGGGCAAGCAGATCCGCGGGCCTGCCCTGTTCGACGATCGTGCCGTTGTCGAGCATCACGACGGTGTCGGCGTCGGCGATCGTTTCCAGTCGATGGGCGATGACCAGGATGGTCCGGTCACGACCCAGCGATGCCAGTGCCTGCCGCACGGCCTGTTCGGTCTGCGGGTCGGCGAAGGCTGTCGCTTCGTCGAGGACCAGTACCGGAGCATCGGCGAGCAGGGCGCGAGCCAGCGCGATCCGTTGCGCCTCCCCGCCGGACAACGCCGCGTCGTCGCCGATCACCGTGTCGTAGCCGTGCGGCAGTTCGAGGACGCGGTCGTGGATGTTCGCCAGGCGGGCGGCGCGGATCACGGTGTCGCGGTCGGCGTGGGGGACGGCGAGGGCGATATTGTCCGCGACCGAGGCCCGCAGCAGTCGCACATCCTGGAAGACGAACGAGACCGTCCGGTAGAGCTCGCGGCTACCGAGTTCGCGCAGGTCGACGCCGCCGAGGGAAACCGTGCCGTGGGTCGGGTCGAAGAACCGCGGCAGCAGCTGGACCAGGGTGGACTTGCCGCTGCCCGACGGTCCGACGAGCGCGGTGACCGTGCCGGGCTCCAGTACCAGGTCGATCCCGCGCAGCACTTCGTTTTCGTCGTCGTAGCCGAACCGCACGCCCTGCAGCCGCACGCGATGTCCCTGCGGCATTCTCGGCCGGGCCGGCTCGGGCAGCGGCGCCTCGTCGAGTACGTCGCGGATCCGGCCTGCCGCGCGCCGCGCGGCCTGGAGATCGTCGAAACCGTGTCCGAGCGCCGCCACGGGGGCGGTGAGTCCCATGCCGAGCAGCAGGAACGGCAGCAGATCGGCCGGGGCCAACGCGGCGTTCGTGATCAGTACCGTGCCGCCGATCAGCACCACCAGCAGCACGAACGGTGGCGACAGCGCCACCTGCATGCCCGCCGCGATTCCCGCCAGGCCACGCACCATTCGCAGGAAGATGTCGGCGAAATCGTCAGTGGCGGTGCGGAATCGGCGATGAGCGCGTTCGGAACCGCCGAAGGCCTTCACCACCGCGATGCCCTGCACGAACTCGACGACCGAGCTGGCGATACCACCCATGGCAGTGTCGAAGTCCTGCTGTTCGCGCAGGCGGGTGGGGGTCATCATCAAGGGGACGAGCGCGATCGCCAGCACCACCGGGATCAAGGTGACGAGCGTGAGCCGCCAGTCGACGGTGAACAGGTAGATCAGCGAGACCGACGGCACCACGAACGCCGAGACCAGTTCGCCGGGCGCGTGCGCGATGAAGGGGTGCACCGCGCTCACGTCGTCGCCGACGATCTTCGCCAGCTCACCGGTGCGGCGGCGCGCGAACCAGCCGATCGGCACCCGACCCAGCTGATCGGCCAGTTGCCGCCGAAACGACAGCTGGACGCGATCGTCGAGCAGGTGCCCGACCGCCGAAGAGGCCGCGGTACACAGCAATCGAACGAGCAGACCCACCGCACCGGTCAGCACGACCAGCCACACATGGGCATGGTCGACCTCACCTGGCGACAACAGGATGCGACCCACTTCGACCACGGCCAGCAAAGGAGCCAGCCCTGCCACGGCGCCGACGACCTGCAGGATCACGACCGTGCCGAAACTGCCGAGATACGGTCGAAGCAAGCTCGTGAGACTCGTCGGCCGAGAACCCTGTTCGCTGATGGTGGTCATCGACGTGCGCCCGAACGCACAGCCAGGTGGCTTCGCAGGTGGTCGAGGATCTCCGCGCGGGCGGGTCCGGCGGCCGGGATCAGCCCTCGCATGCTCAGGAAACCGTGTGTCGCTTCGGGATAGCGGGTCAGTGTTACCTCGACACCCGCCTGCCGGAGACGGTCGGCGTAGGCGGGCGACTGATCTTCGAGCGGATCGAGACCGGCGGACTGGATGAGGGTGGGGGCGCCACCGGCGAGGTCGTCGTGCAACATCGGCGATATCTGTCGCGCGTCGAAACCCGCGGGGAGCGCGATGCGTTGCACCGCACGGCAGTTCGCGGGCGTCGCGGTGGGGCTGTCCGCGTTCTCGGTGAACGAGGGGTAGTCGAATACCCCGTCGGTCCAATCGAGTTGGGGGTTGATCAGCATCTGCGTGCGCAGGTCACGAGTTCCGAAAGCGGTCGACGCCGCGAGGGTGGCACCCGCGCTACTACCGAGCAGCGCGAGCCGGGTACCGTCCGCACCCCACTCCCCCGCCCGTGCGACAAGAAGCGGTACCGCGTCGCGGGCATCCTCGACAGCGGCGGGAATCGGATGCTCGGGCGCCAACCGGTAGTCCACCGACGCGACCACCGCCGGACACTCGGCAGCCAGATGGCTCAACAGCCAATCGTCCTGCTCAGGAACTCCAGTGATGAACCCGCCACCGTGAAACGCGACGACCAACGGCAACCCCGAACCCCCGCGCACCGGCCGATGCACGCGAACACGCAGTGTGCGACCGGCCAGCTCGAGCGTGTGATCGGTGCCGAGCGCACCGCGATCCGAGCGACCGGTGATGAACGTCCCGAGAGCGGACCGACGCAATTTCTCCTGCGCCTCTCGCCCCTCGACAACCTCCGCCGGGGTGATCGAATCCCAATCCGGCCCACTCTTCAGTGCGGCCAACACCCGCATCCGAACAGGAACTCTGCCTCGCATGATCTGCCTCCTGGCTCGCTCACCACCCGCTCTCGGCGGCGTAGAGCAACCCTGACAGGCAGGCCCACCGGTCCGCTTTCGGAAACATGCGGTCCGCCGACTTCACCGCGGGCGGGCACTACGGGCGTGAGGCCGACGCTTTCCGGGCTGCTCGCACGACCGCACCCCACCGCGTGTCACTGGGATACACCGCGTCGGGCCGATCACCGAGGTCGAGGTCGTCGTAGAAGTTCGCGTGGGGACAACGGTGTTCCAGCCAGATCCGCCGCTGGTATTCGGCGTCGGCCCATGCCGCGACGGCGGACAACACAGCTGCGCGCATCTGCGGGAATTGCCCGTCGTTCATCGACGATCACAGTAGCTTTCTTGGCATGCCGACGGTTCGGACGTCGACTCGACTGCGGGCGAGGAGTTGTTGCGGTGGCACCGGGATCGCTTGACCTGGATGGGGCTTTTCGGGCCGCGATGCACAGTTTCGCTGTGCCCGACCGGGTCGACCCGATCGAGACCATCGATGCCGCGTTCGGGATCGAACTGTTCGAATCGCAGGTCGCCAGTCGGCATCTCGATCTGGCGGCTCGGCGTTTGGGGGCCGCTCGGCAGGGGTTCTACAGCATCGGGTCCTCGGGGCACGAGGGAAACGCGGCGGTGGCGGCCGCGTCGCGCGTCGATGATCCAGCGTTGTTGCACTATCGGTCGGCGGCCTTCTTCCTACAGCGATGCAAGCAGATTCCGGGGCTGGATCCGATTCGGGATGTGTTGCTGGGGGTGGTCGCGGCGGCCGCCGATCCCATTTCCGGTGGCCGGCACAAGGTGATCGGGAGTTCGGCGGCATCCATCATTCCGCAGACCTCGACCATCGCTTCGCATCTACCGCGTGCGGTGGGGTTGGCCTTCGCGTTGGATCGTGCTGCCAAGCAAGGGAGTTCGTGTCGGTGGCCCGCCGATGCGGTGGTGGTGTGCAGTTTCGGCGACGCCTCGGCCAATCACTCGACAGCGACCGGTGCGGTCAACGCCGCGTTGCACGCCGCCCATCAGGGCGTGCCGATGCCGCTTGTGTTCGTCTGCGAGGACAACGGTCTTGGCATCAGCGTGCCCACCGCGCCCGACTGGATCGAACGCGCCTACGGTCCACGGCCCGGACTCACCTACCTCGCCGCCGACGGTTGCGAGCTGCCCGACGTTCTCGGTGCCGCCCAGGACGCGGTGCAGCTGGCGCGGACCTGGCGGGTGCCGGTCTTCCTGCACCTGCGCACGGTCCGACTCGGCGGGCACGCAGGATCCGACGTCGAGTCCGCCTACCGTGGTCGGGCCGATATGAGCGCTGACCTGGCCCGCGATCCCCTGATCGGCACCGCCCGCTACCTGATTTCCGCGGGGGTCGCCGGTGCGAGCGAGCTCCTCGAACGCTACGACAAGATCGGTGCGCGCGTGCGGGAGACCGCCGACGAGGTGGTTCGAGAGTCGCGACTGGACTCCGCGGCCGCCGTGATCGCGCCCCTGGCACCGGACCACCCTGCCGCTGTCCGCGACGATGCCGGCCGCATGGACACCTCGGACCCCGCTCCCCGGATGACGCTGGCGCAGGCGATCAACCACACGCTCGGCGAACTCCTCGCCGAGAACCGCGACGTGCTGGTGTTCGGCGAGGATGTGGGCCGAAAAGGGGGCGTCTACGGCGTCACGAAGGGACTCAGGAAACGCTTCGGAGCCCGCCGGGTCTTCGACACCCTCCTCGACGAACAATCCGTCCTCGGTACCGCCCTCGGTACCGGATCGGCCGGATTCGTCCCGATCCCCGAGATCCAGTACCTGGCCTACGTCCACAACGCGGCCGATCAGATCCGTGGCGAAGCAGCGACACAGCAGTTCTTCTCGAACGGGCAATTCCGCAACCCGATGGTGTTACGCATCGCCGGTCTAGCCTATCAAAAAGGCTTCGGCGGCCACTTCCACAACGACAATTCCCTGGCGGCGCTGCGCGATATCCCCGGCGTCGTCGTCGCGGTGCCCGCCCGCGCCGACGACGCGGCGGCGATGCTGCGCACGTGCGTGTCAGCGGCCCGCGTCGATGGCCGGGTGTGCGTGTTCGTCGAACCGATCGCGTTGTACCACACGAGAGATCTCCATCCGGGCGACGAAGCTTGGCTCGCCTCCCCCACCGCCGAGCACATCCCGATCGGCAGCGCCCGCGTGTACGGAGACGGCGCAGATCTCACGATCGTCACCTTCGGCAACGGCGTCCCGATGAGCCTGCGCACCGCGGATCGTCTTGCCGCCCAAGGAATTCAGACGCGCGTACTCGACCTGCGCTGGCTCGATCCCCTACCGGTCGCCGACCTGCTCCGCCATGCCGAGGTCACCGACCGTGTGCTGGTCGCCGATGAGACCCGGCGCAGCGGAGGCGTGTCCGAGTCGGTGTTCGCCGCACTCGTCGACGCCGGTTACCGTGGCGCGCTCACCCGGGTCACCAGTGACGACAGCTTCATCCCGCTGGGACCGGCCGCGGACACAGTCCTACTGAGTGAATCAGCGATCGAAACCGCCGCCCGACGAGTTGTGTCGTCGAGCCGACCGATCAGGCGAACTTGATCTCGAGGCCGATGCCGAGGATCGCGATGAACCAGACGATGCCGACGAAGATGGTGATGCGGTCGAGGTTCTTCTCGACGACGGTGGAGCCGGACAGGCTCGACTGCACGCCGCCACCGAAGAGGCTGGACAAGCCGCCGCCCTTGGCGCGGTGCAGCAGCACCAGCAGCACCAACAGCAAGCTGGTGATCACAAGGAGGATATCGAGGAACAGCGACATGAGGTTCATCCTAGGTGGTGCGGGAGCGACAGGTCTAACCCGGCTCCACTGCTACCAGGTGTGAGACGGTGTGGGCGCCTGCGGAGTACTGGGCGACGGCCTGTTCTATTTCCCGGTCGCGGGCGGTCAGGCGCACCTGGTGCTGGTGCATGTGCTCGGCCCAGGAGCGGACGACGAAGGCTTCCACGAAGCGGTCGACGGTGCCGACGTCGCGGTAGAGCCGCCATTCCATCGCGCCCGTACGCTGCCGCGATCGCCCGACCAATGCCATCGATTCGGTGAACGCGGCGACGTCGGCGGGCGGCACGTCGTAGCCGCGCATCACCAGCACGGGGCCGTCCGCGGGTGCGGGCTCGACAACGAGTTGCGGTTCGGGCCAGTACGCCGCCGGGGAGAGGTCGATCTCCTCGACGTTGTGCCGGATCGGCCACCACAGGGTGCTCACCGCACAGCAGGCCAGCAGCACCGCAGCGATCAGCAGCGCCGCCACGGCGCCGTAGGCACCGGCGACCAGACCCCAGAGCAGCGATCCGATCGCCTGCCCACCCATGAACACCAGCATGTACACCGACAGCCCGCGGGCACGGACCCAGGCGGGCAGGAGCAGCTGCATGGTCGAGTTCAGCGTCGACATCGCCAGCAGCCACGCCAGTCCGGCCCCGACCAGCAGCACGAGGACCAGCACCACGTGATCGACCAGCGCGGACGCGACCGCGCCGAGGCCGAACAGCACCGCTGCGAGCGCGAGTCGCTGGGTCGGGGTGAACAGGACCCGCAGGCGCGACAATCCGAGCGCGCCACACACCGCGCCGAGCCCGAGCGCCCCGAGCAGCAGACCGTAGCCCGACGACGACAGTCCGAGGCGGTCGTGCGCGATCACCGGCAGCAGCGACCACACCGCGCTGGCCGGGGCGATGAACAGGATCGCGCGGAACAGCACCCTGCGGATCGCGGGCGCGGCGCGAATGAACCGGGTGCCCGCCTGCAACGCCGCGAGCGGCCGTTCGCTGGGTAGCGGGCTCGTTCGCGTCGGCCACTTCGACGCCAGCAGCACCACGACGATGCCGACGAACGAGACCGTGTTGAACCCGAACACCACGGTCGGCCCGGCCACCGAGACGATCACCCCCGCCACCGCGGGCCCGACCGCGCGACCGATATTGACGCTCATGCTGCCCAGCGCGGCCACCGACGTGATCTGGTCGCGCGGCACCAGCTCGGGCTGGACCGCCTGCCAGGCGGGAGCGGTGAGCGCCTGCCCACAGCCGAGCAGGAACAGCAGGCTGAGCAGGACCGCGGGGGTGGTGTGGCCGGTGGCGGTGAAAACGGTGAGGGTGAGCGAGGCCACGGCCATGCCCGTCTGCGCGCCGATGAGCAGCCTGCGCCGGTCGACCAGATCGGCCAGGACGCCGGACGGGATCGACAGCAACATCACCGGCAGGGTGAGGGCGGTCTGCACGAACGACACCAGCGCCGCCGCGTTCGGTTGATCCACCAGGATCCACTGCGCGCCGACCGTCTGCATCCAGGTGCCCAGATTGGATACGAGCTGCGCGATCCACAGTGCCCGGAACACCGGCGACCGCAACGGCGCCCAGGTCGAGATCCGCTCCGCCGCGACAGTACCCACCCGACGAGCATATCCCTGGCGACTGTCGTCTTCCGGTATGCGCTACCAGCTCGGACGGCGGTACACCGTCAGCTCCGGCCTCTGCGAAAGACCCCCGACAACCACCAGATACCCTGTGGTTCAAGACAATAGAAATGCCTGTGTGCCGTGCGGTGTTATCTTCTGGTCGCTTTCGAGCGATCAGTACAGAGCTCCCGTTTCGTTCGGCGAGCCCGCACGACACGGAGGAACCGCATGACTGTCCCACCCGGCAATCCGCAGCAGCCCTATGGCCGGCAACCGCCGCCGTACGGCCAGCACACTCCCGGCGCCGGCTACCCGCAGCCAGGTGGCTACCCGCCGCAGGGGGGTTACCCGCAGCACGGTGGCTACCCGCAGCCGCCGCGCAAGAAGAAGGTGTGGCCGTGGGTGCTCGGCGGCATTCTGGTGGTCCTGCTGCTGGTCGTCGGTGGATGTGTCGCACTCGTCGGCACCGTCGCCAACGAGATCGAGAACGAGGTCAGCCGGGAGGTCACCGTCTCCTATCAGGCGGGGGGCACCGGAACCTCGACGGTGACCTACTCCGACGGAAACCTCGATGTCGCGCAGGAATCCGATGTGGCGCTGCCATGGTCGAAGGACGTCACGGTCACCGGTCTGGTGAAGTTCGTTTCGCTGAGCGTGCTCTCGGGGGCCGACGGCGGAAACGTCTCCTGCAAGATCACCGTCGGCGGCAAGGTGATCGCCGAGGACCAGGCCAGCGGCCAGTTCGCCAGCGCCATCTGCTCGGGCGACGCGGCCGAGTAGGTCACCGGTTCGCACACCGCCCCGAGCGCCGCCCAGCGGTGGCCGGGGCGGTCCGTACCATCGGCTGCATGCGGATATCACCTCGTCCTCTGGTCGTCCTGCTCGCCCTGGTCGCCCTGGCGGTGGCCGGGTGCGGATCAGCCGACGAGAAACCGGTGGACGACACCGCCACGCCGAGGGGCCACACCTACATCTCCACCGAGGTCGTGGGCGACAAGATCCCGGGCGGCGGCCCGATGACACTCACCTTCACCGACGACGGCCGGATCTCGGCGAACTCCGGCTGCAACTCCGCGGGCGGCACCGTCGACCTGAGCAACCACGTTCTGCACACCTCACCGCTGGCGAGCACCCTGATGGCGTGTGCGGGCGAGCGCGAACTCGCCGACACCTGGCAGAACAACTTCCTGGAATCCGATCCCACCTGGCGCCTGGACGGCGATCGGCTGACCCTGACGGGACAGTCCGTCACCATCCACCTCACCGACAAGAAAATCGTGTCTCCCGACAGGCCGCTGACCGGCACCGAGTGGGTGGTCACCGCCATGCTCACCCCGGACGCGCAGATCCGCTCGACCGCGCTCGACGAGGTGGGTCCGAATCTCACCCTCGGCGACGGCGGCACCGTCAGTGGCTCCGCGGGCTGTAACAGGATCACCGGAACCGCGGAAGTCGGCGCCGACGACGCGGTGACCTTCGCCGTCGCCACGACCAAGATGATGTGCCCGCCGGAGGTGATGGAGATCGAGCAGAACGTATTGCGCGTGTTGGACGGCCGAACCACCGCCACCGTCGACGCCGACACGCTCACCCTGCGCAACGACAACGGCTACGGCCTCATCCTGCACGCGAAGTAGCCTCGCGACGCCACTGCCCGCGACGAAGGAAGGGCCGGAAACCCTGAGGTTTCCGGCCCTTCGGCGTTCAGTACCCGATCAGGGCAGTGGCCCGCCCGCGGCGATCGCCGACAGGGTGGCGAACTCGTCACCCTTGAGCGAGGCGCCGCCGACCAGCGCGCCGTCGATATCGGACTGACGGATCAGCTCACCGATGTTCTTGGCGTTCACCGACCCGCCGTAGAGCACGCGCACGCCGGCGGCGACCTCCGGGGAAGCCAGCTTCTCCAGCTCGCCGCGGATCGCGCCGCACACTTCCTGCGCGTCGGCCGCCGAGGCGACCTTGCCGGTGCCGATCGCCCAGACCGGCTCGTAGGCGATGACGACCTGCGAAATCTGTTCCGCCGTCAGGCCTTTGAGCGAACCACGCAGCTGCTCGAGGTTGTACTCGACATGCGTACCCGCCTCGCGGACGCCGAGACCTTCGCCGATGCAGACGATCGGGGTGATCTCGTTCTTCAGCGCCTGCTTGGCCTTGGCCAGCACCCTCGCGTCGTCCTCGTGGTGGTACTGACGACGCTCCGAGTGCCCGACCACCACGAACGTGCAGCCGAGCTTGGCCAGCATCGACGCGCTGATCTCGCCGGTGTAAGCACCGGAGTCGTGCGCCGACACATCCTGCGCACCGTAGGTGATCAGGAGCTTGTCGCCGTCGACGATCGACTGCACACTGCGCAGATCGGTGAACGGCGGGATCACCGTCACGTCGACCTTCGCGAAGTACTTCTCGGGCAGCGCGAACGCCACCTTCTGCACCAGCGAGATGGCCTCGAGGTGGTTGAGGTTCATCTTCCAGTTGCCCGCGATGAGCGGTTTACGTGCTGCCATCGTTCAGCCCTCCAACACCGAAATACCGGGCAGCTCTTTGCCTTCCAGGTATTCCAGGGACGCGCCACCACCGGTGGAGATGTGCGAGAAGCCGTCGTCGGGCAGGCCGAGGGTGCGCACGGCAGCCGCCGAGTCGCCGCCGCCGACAACCGTGAACGCACCCTTGGAGGTGGCTGTCACGATGGCTTCGGCGACACCACGGGTGCCCGCGGCGAACGCGTCGAACTCGAACACGCCCATCGGGCCGTTCCAGAACACCGTCTTCGCCTCGGTCAGCAGCGCGGAGAACCGCGATACCGACTCGGGGCCGATGTCGAGGCCGAGCCAGCCGTCGGGGATCTCGGTCGAGGCGACGGTCTCGGTAGCGGCGTCGGCCGAGAACTTGTCCGCCACCACGATGTCGACCGGCAGGTGCAGCACGTCGCCGAAGCGCTCGAGCAGATCCTTGCAGGTGTCGATCATCTCGGTCTGCAGCAGCGAGCCACCGACCGGAAGTCCTTGCGCGGCAAGGAAGGTGAAGCACATGCCGCCGCCGATCACCAGGGTGTCGACCTTGGGGGCCAGCGCCTCGATGACAGCGAGCTTGTCCGAGACCTTGGAGCCACCGAGCACCACGGCGTACGGGCGGGCGGGGTCCTGGGTGAGCTTGCGCAGCACCTCGACCTCGGCCGCGACGAGCGTGCCCGCGTAATGCGGCAGCACCTGCGCCACGTCGTAGACCGAAGCCTGCTCGCGGTGCACCACGCCGAAGCCGTCGGAGACGAACGCGCCGTCGTCGCCGACCAGCTCGACGAACGCCGCGGCCAGCTTGGCCCGCTCCGAGTCGTCCTTGCTGGTCTCGCGCGGGTCGAAGCGCACGTTCTCGAGCAGCAGCACGTCGCCGTCGGTGAGGCCTTCCGAGCGCGAGAGCGCGTCGTAGCCCACTACGTCACCGGCCAGCTGCACATTGCGGCCCAGCAACTCGGCCAGCTTCGCCGCCACCGGGGCGAGCGAGAACTTGGCATCGGGCTCGCCCTTGGGGCGGCCGAGGTGCGCCATCACGACCACCTTGGCACCGGCGTCGACCAGTGCCTGGATGGTGGGCACCGAGGCGATGATGCGGCCCGGGTCGGTGATCTGGCCGTTGTCGTCGAGGGGAACGTTCAGGTCGGAGCGCACGAGCACGCCCCGGCCTTCGACACCCTCGGCCAGCAGATCCTGCAGTGTCTGAACTGTCATCGCGTTCAGAGCGACTTGCCGACGAGATCGACCAGGTTGGCCAGGCGGTTGGAGTAGCCCCACTCGTTGTCGTACCAGGAGACGACCTTGACCTGGTTGTCGATGACCTTGGTCAGCGGCGCGTCGTAGATCGACGAGTGCGGGTCGGTGACGATGTCGCTGGACACGATCGGGTCGTCGTTGTACTTGAGGATGCCCTTCATCGGGCCCTCAGCGGCGGCCTTCATCGCGGCGTTGATCTCCTCGATGGTGGCGGGCTCGGCCAGGGTCGCGGTGAGGTCGGTGACCGAGCCGGTCGGGACCGGAACGCGCAGCGCGTAACCGTCGAGCTTGCCCTGCAGCTCAGGGAGCACCAGCCCGATGGCCTTGGCCGCACCGGTGCCGGTGGGCACGATGTTCAGAGCCGCGGCGCGCGCACGACGCAGATCCTTGTGCGGCGCGTCCTGGAGGTTCTGGTCCTGGGTGTAGGCGTGAATGGTGGTCATCAGACCGTTCACGATGCCGAACGAGTCGTTGAGGACCTTCGCGATCGGACCGAGGCAGTTCGTGGTGCACGAGGCGTTGGAGATGATGTTCTGGCTGCCGTCGTACTTGTCGTCGTTGACGCCCATCACGATGGTGATGTCGTCACCGGTGGCGGGCGCGGAGATGATGACCTTCTTGGCGCCGGCGGACAGGTGGCCCTTGGCCTTCTCGGCGGCGGTGAAGATGCCGGTCGACTCGACGACCACGTCGACGTTCAGGTCGGCCCACGGCAGCGCCGAGGGGCCTTCCTTGATCGCGAGCGCCTTGATGCGCTGCTCGCCGACCACGATGGTGTCGCCCTCGACCGAGACGTTCTGCGGGAGACGACCCAGGATCGAGTCGTACTTCAGCAGGGTGGCGAGGGTGTTGATGTCGGTGAGGTCGTTGACCGCGACGATCTCGATATCGGTCTCGCCGACGGCCTTCAGCGCCTCCACCGCACGGAAGAAATTACGTCCGATACGACCGAAGCCGTTGATACCTACCCGGACAGTCACGTTATCGCTCCTCAGCTTTCAAGCGGATTCATTCCGACCTCAACCACAGTAGTAGCCACGCCAGCCTTCACGACAGCCACCTGTGAGTTGTGAGGTCCCCGGCCTCAGGCCTGCGGAGCCCCCAGAGTAAAGGGCAGAGCGGTCAGGGATGACCGCTCTGCCCTAATCGTCGGATTCGCCACACCTTTCGGCGCGTTGTCCTGTCCGAGTTCCTACTACGCGTCGTCGAGCAGCTCCGCTGTCACCGCGGACTCGGTATCGGGGATGCCGAGATCCTTGGCGCGACGGTCGGCCATCGACAGCAGCCGCCGGATCCGACCCGCGACAGCGTCTTTGGTCATCGGGGGTTCGGCCAGCTGACCGAGTTCCTCGAGCGAGGCCTGCCGGTGCTGTACCCGCAGCCTGCCCGCCGCGGCGAGATGCTCGGGAACGTCGTCGGCGAGGATCTCGAGCGCCCGCTCCACCCGCGCCGCCGCCGCCACGGCCGCGCGCGCCGATCGACGCAGGTTCGCGTCGTCGAAGTTGGCGAGCCGGTTGGCCGTGGCCCGTACCTCGCGGCGCATCCGCCGCTCTTCCCAGGTGAGCCTGGTGTCCTGCGCACCCATCCGGGTGAGCAGCGCGCCGATCGCCTCACCGTCGCGCACCACGACGCGATCCGTGCCGCGCACCTCCCGCGCCTTGGCGGTGATGCCGAGCCTGCGCGCCGCGCCGACCAGCGCCAGTGCCGCTTCCGGACCGGGGCAGCTCACCTCGAGCGCCGAGGAACGCCCCGGCTCGGTGAGCGAGCCGTGCGCGAGAAACGCGCCACGCCACGCCGCTTCGGCGTCACCGATGCTGCCGCCGACGACCTGCGCGGGCAGCCCGCGAACGGGACGTCCGCGCACATCGAGCAAGCCGGTCTGGCGCGCCAGCGCCTCGCCTTCCTTCGATACCCGCACAACGTAGCGGGAGGTCTTGCGTAGCCCGCCCGCGCCGAGAACGTGCACGTCGGAGCCGTATCCGTATAGTTCGAAAATCTCTCTGCGCAGACGGCGGGCGATGGACCCCATGTCCACCTCGGCTTCCACGATCACCCTGCCCCCCACGATGTGCAGACCGCCCGCAAACCGCAGCAACGCCGACAGCTCCGCTTTACGCGAGCTGACCTGCGATACCACGAGCCTGCTCAGCTCGTCCTTCACCTCGGCTGTCATCGCCACGAGACGCGCTCCTTTCCCACCGACCCGGAACGCACATCTGCCACACTGTGTCGTCCCTCGACTCGAAGCCCTGCCAGTTGCGACCGCGGCGACCGGATCAGTTGATCCAGTGCGGCGGCAAGTTTTCCGGGATGATGCCGATCCGTTCCCGGCTCGGCGACATCGCAGAACGTTACCCGTGCACGCAACTGTTCGGCGGCTCTTGCCACATGTTCCCGTTGCCGCCCCTCGGGCACCGACGCCGAGTCGACGAGCACATCGTCGACCGCGAAATCCGGTGCGTGCTGGGACAATACATGCAGATGACGCTCCGCGGAAAAGCCGGCGGTCTCGCCCGGCTCCGCGGCCAGATTCAGAACAAGTACTTTTCGTGCCTCGGTGCGCACCAGCGCCGCGTGCAATTGCGGCACCAGGACATGCGGAATGACGCTGGTGAACCACGAACCAGGTCCCAGCACAACAACATCCGCGTCTTCGATGGCGCAAGTCGCTTCCGGGCTGGCCGGCGGATCGGACGGAATCAGCCGCACCCGCCGGACATTACCCGGCGTGGTCGCCACCGCAACCTGGCCGCGCACGCGACGACCGATCCGCGGATCCGATTCCAGGCCCGACACCTCGGCCTCGATATCGAGCGGAATCGGCGACATCGGCAGCACCCGGCCGGTGATCCGCAGCAAGCGTCCCACCTCGTCGAGCGCGGCCACCGGATCGCCGAGGACATCGGTGAGCCCGGCCAGGATCAGATTGCCCACCGAGTGTCCGGCGAGCGCGCCGGTGCCGCCGAAGCGGTGCTGCACCGCCGTGGCCCACACCCCGTCGGCGTCGTCGGCCAGCGCCGCCAGCGCCATCCGCAGATCTCCGGGCGGCAGCATGCCGAGTTCGGCGCGTAGTCGACCGGACGAGCCGCCGTCGTCGGCGACGGTGACCACGGCGGTGATCCGCCGCGTCAGTCTTCGCACCGCCGTCAACGTCGCGTACAGCCCGTGCCCACCGCCCAGCGCGACGACGGCCGGGTCGGCGTCGGTTCCACTCATTCGCGCCCCAGATCCCGGTGCACGACGCGGACGACGTCCACCGCGGCGTCACCGGTATCGGCGCCGATGCGCTCGCCCAGCGCCTCTGCTACGGCGACGCTGCGATGCTTGCCGCCGGTGCAGCCCACTGCCACGGTCATGTATCGCTTCCCCTCTTGGCGGTATCCGGTCGTCGTCAGGCCGACCAGGTGTTCGCCGGTCCGCAGGTAGTCCTGCGCGCCGGGCCTGGACAACACGTAGTCGCTGACCACCGACTCCTGTCCTGTGTGTTCCCGCAATTCCGGGATCCAATGCGGGTTGGGCAGGAATCGCACGTCCAACACCATGTCGGCGTCGAGTGGAACACCGTACTTGAAGCCGAACGACTGCAGGGTCAGTTGCAGTGCCGCCGGCGCGCCCGCACCGTAGGCCTCCTCCAGCTTGCGGTGCAACTGGTGGATCGACAGCTCGGTGGTGTCGATGACGAGATCGGCGGCGCCCTTGACCGGGGCGAGCCTGGCTCGCTCGGCGGTCAGACCGGCCGACAACGTCCCGTCCGGGCTGTCGCTCTGCAGCGGATGACGGCGCCGGGCGAAGCCGAACCGCCGGATCAGCACATCGTCGGAGGCTTCGAGGAACAACACCCTGGTGCGAATGCCCGCGGCACGCAACTGCTCGGTGACACCGGAGAGCTCACCGGTGAAGAACCGACTCCGCACGTCCATGACCAGCGCGAGCTGCCGGATCGGCGGGTCGGCCGCGGCGCCGAGCTCGATCATCCGCCCGATCAATTCGGGCGGTAGGTTGTCGGTCACGTACCAGCCGAGGTCCTCGAGCACGCGCGCGGCAGTGCCGCGGCCCGCGCCGGACAAGCCGGTCACGATGACCACTTCTACTGGTTGCTGTGTGTCGGTGACCGTCCCGGACTGACCGGGTGCTGCCCCCGCTTTGTTGTTCGATTCGACGCGTGTCATGTCCTACCGGATCCGTTTCTGGGTGCCTTTCGATCATCCCGCACCGGTTCGGGTATCGGGCGCAGACACACAACGTACGGCACACGCAATGTTGCGTCTTGTGATCCCGACCCGTCGGCGGCTACGGACTGTTGAGTGCCGCGAGCACCGCTTTCGCCGTCGAGACCCCGATTCCGGGCACCGAGGTGATTTCCTCGACCGTCGCGTCCTTGATTCTGGCCACCGAGCCGAAGTGGGTGACCAAGGCTGTGCGCCTGGTCTCGCCGAGGCCGGGTACCGAGTCCAGCGCCGATGCGGTCATCCGACGTGAACGTTTGCTGCGATGAAACGTGATGGCGAAGCGGTGGGCCTCGTCGCGCACGCGTTGCAACAGGAACAGTGCCTCGCTGTTGCGCGGCATGATCACCGGGTCGACTTCGCCGGGCACCCATACTTCTTCGAGGCGCTTGGCCAGGCCGATCACCGCGACGTCGGTGATGCCGAGTTCGTCCAGGACCTCGGCCGCGGCGGCGACCTGCGGTGCGCCGCCGTCGACGACATAGAGGTTGGGCGGGTAGGCGAAGCGGCGTGGTCGGCCGGTGGTGGGATCGATGCCGGGGCGTGAGGCGGGTTCGTCGACCTCGTCGGGTTCGATCTCGACGGGTTCGATCTCGACGGGTTGTTCGCGGTCGCGGGCCAGGCGGGCGAAGCGACGGCGGGTCACCTCGGCGATGCTGCCGACGTCGTCGGAGCGGCCGTCGCCCGCGGCTTCCTTGATCGCGTAGTGGCGGTAGTCGGACTTGCGGGCCAAGCCGTCTTCGAAGACCACCAGCGAGGCGACCACGTCGGTGCCCTGCACGTGGCTGATGTCGACGCATTCGATCCGCAGCGGAGCGCTGTCGAGCTCGAGCGCGTCTTGAATGTCTTGTAGCGCTTGCGATCTCGAGGTGAGGTCACCGGCGCGGCGGAGCTTGTGCTGGGCCAGCGCCTCGGCGGCGTTGCGCTGCACCATCTCGGCGAGCGACTTCTTGTCACCGCGCTGCGGGATGCGCAGCGAGACCGCGGAGCCGCGCATCTCGCTGAGCCACTGCCCGACCTCCTCGGCGTCGGCGGGCAGTTCGGGCACCAGCACTTCGCGCGGGACGACGATCGCGGCATCCCCGTTCTGGTCGGCCATGGCGGCCTGTTCGCCGTAGAACTGGGTGAGGAACTGTTCGACCAGGGCCGCGAGTTCCGTGCCCGATTCCGCGACATCGAGGGCGTCGCCGGATTTGTCGACGACCCAGCCACGCTGGCCGCGCACGCGTCCGTCGCGAACGTGGAAGATCTGGACCGCGGCTTCGAGTTCGTCGGTGGCGAAGGCGATCACGTCGGCGTCGGTGCCGGTGCCGAGCACGACGGCCTGCTTCTCGAGTGCGCGGCGCAGTGCCTGCACGTCGTCGCGCAGACGGGCGGCGTTCTCGAAATCCAGATCTTCGGCGGCCTCGTGCATGCGGCGTTCGAGCGCGCGCACCATCTTGTCGGTCTTGCCGGAAAGGAAGTCGCAGAAGTCCTCGACGATCTGGCGGTGCTCGTCGGCGCTGACCCGGCCCACGCACGGCGCGGAGCATTTGTCGATGTAGCCGAGCAGGCAGGGGCGACCGATCTGACTGTGCCGCTTGAAGACCCCGTTGGAACAGGTACGGGCGGGAAACACCCGCAGCAACAGGTCCAGGGTCTCCCGGATGGCCCAGGCGTGGGCGTAGGGGCCGAAGTAGCGCACGCCCTTCTTGCGGGCACCGCGGTAGACGAACAGCCGGGGGTACTCCTCGTTGAGGGTTACCGCGAGCACCGGGTAGGTCTTGTCGTCGCGGTAGCGCACATTGAACCGCGGATCGAATTCCTTGATCCAGTTGTACTCGAGCTGCAGCGCCTCCACCTCGGTGGACACCACCGTCCACTCGACAGCGGCCGCCGTGGTCACCATCTGCTTGGTGCGCGGATGCAGCGAGTACACATCGGCGAAGTAGGAATTCAGCCGACTGCGCAGGCTCTTCGCCTTGCCGACATAGATGACCCGCCCGTGCACGTCCCGGAACTTGTACACACCGGGTTCGACGGGAATCGTGCCCGGCGCCGGCCGGTAGGTTGCGGGATCTGCCACCCATCCAGCCTAGCCAGGCGCTCCGACAGGTCCGCACCGCCGAGGCTCGCGCAGTGGCCCGCCGACCGGGCAACGTCGAAGTACGCCGGTCTCGTCAGGCGCGCGAGACCGACCGGGAATCGGGCTGTGTAGCGTGGGTGCGCGGATCCTGCGCCTGAAAGGACGTCCGATGAGCAACGCAGCTGCCCTGCCCCACACCGGCGACGACCTGTACGACGACGAGGCGACCCCGCACGGGGTCATGCCCGCCGCGGTGCGCGGGGCTCGGCTGATCGCGGCGGTCGCCGCCGCTGTCGGGGTGGTGCTGATCGTGATCACGGTGGCGCTGGGCGGCTCGCTCGGCGCGCTGCTCGCCGGGTATCTGCCGAGCTTCGCCCTGGTCCCGCTGGTGTTGTTGTTCGGGCAGGGCCGTGATCTGGTCCGCAAGGCCGCGATCGGGGTCGCGGTGCTGGCATTGCTCGTGTCCTCGACGGGCATCCTCACCGGACTGCCGCCGGGCGTGGTCGGCGTCGTCGCCAACGGCGCGGTCGCCGGGATGCTCCTGCGTCCTTCGGCCCGCGCCTGGTTCACCCGCGAGCGCTGACCCGCACATCGACTGGGCGATCGGCAGGACCTGGGTCGGCCGAGCTGCGGGCGTTCCCAGCGCGATGAATGCATCGCCGCTCCCGGGAGTTTCCCAGTCGGCCGTGATCGTGCCGTTCCTCGACGTGGACAGCCGGCGAGGCGGTCGAGCGCAGGGAGCCCCGCCGGGTCGAGCCGTTCACCCCACGACACCCGACAGCGTTGTCGTCAGTCGGCGGTCCGGATGCCGTGTGCGGCGAGTGCGTCGATGAGGGCGCGCGGGCGATCGGTGGTGGGGACCGCGTCGACGAGGGCGAAGCGAGCGCCGAGCGTGGTGGCGCCGCCGTCGGCTTCGGTGCTGTCACCGATCATGAGGACCCGTGCGGGGTCGACGCCGAGGCGATCGATGGCGTCGCGGAAGATCCGCGGGTTCGGTTTGATGGCGCCCACTTCGTAGGACAGGGTCATCGCGCCGATCAGGTCCGTCCACCCGTGTTTCGCGAAGGCGGGGCGGATGTCGAAGGCGATGTTGCTGACGATGCCGACCGGAATACCCTGGGCGGCAAGCGATTCCAGGACCGTTCCGGTGTCGGGGTACGGGGTCCAGGTGAGTGGGTCGATGAGGCGTTCGTACAGGCGTGTCGCCTGGGCGTCGGGGACGCCGGAGCCGCGCAGCACTTCCAGGTAGGCGTGCCGGTGCAGGGCGGGGTCGAGATCGCGGTTGTCCCAGGCGTGTTGGCCTGCCGCGTCGAAGGTCATGAACTGTTCGACCGGGGCCGTCATCCGCCGCAGCACTTCGGCTTTCGCCGCGACGTCGAACGGTGCTCCGTCGTCGCCGACGAGTTCGTCGGCCCAGGTGCGGTCGTCCTCCAAACGGAAGACCGTGCCCGAGTAGTCGAACAGCACTGCGTCGATGTCCATGTCAGCCAGGGTAGCCAGGGGCCGGCCGGGCGCCTGGCGGAATTCGGTCGCAGAACCCAGGATTCGCGTGCACGTCATCCGCGTGTCGCCGTCGTGGCCGGAGTCGGCGGTGGGCATCCGGGCGGAAAAAGATCGAATCGTGTCGGCACGGCGCGTTACCCTGCCTGTATGACGCCAAGGCGACGGACGTGGATCGGGGCCACGACGGCCGCAGTGCTCGCGGTGGGGGTACTGGCCGGTTGTTCGACAGATGAGAAGACGGCTGCCGAGTGTACGAGCACGCCCAACGGCACTCCGGTGTCCGCGGCGCCCGCCACCGGTGGGGGTGCGCCGACCTCGCAGAACCTCAGCACCAACCCCGAGATCGCATCGGGATACCGCGCGGAGATGACGGCGGTGCGCACCACCACCTACGCGGTGTCGACCGCCAATCCGATCGCCACGGAGGCCGCCTGCCGGGTGCTGCGGGCGGGCGGCACCGCCACCGACGCGCTGGTCACCGCGCAGGCGATGCTCGGACTGGTCGAACCGCAGGCGTCCGGCATCGGCGGCGGTGCGTTCTTGGTGCATTACGACGCGAAGTCGCGCACGGTCGACACCTATGACGGCCGCGAAACCGCGCCCGCCGCGGCCACCGAGAACTATCTGCGCTGGGTCAGCGATACCGACCGCACCGAGCCCGCGCCGAACACCCGCGCCAGCGGCCGCTCGATCGGCGTGCCCGGGGTGCTGCGGATGCTCGAACTCGCGCATCGAGAACACGGGATGAGCGCCTGGAAGGAGCTGTTCGATCCCGCGATCAGCCTGTCCGACAGCGGTTTCGAGATCAGCCCGCGACTGGCCGGGCAGATCGCCGAATCCGCGAAAGACCTGGCCGCCGACGAGGCCGCGCGCGGCTATTTCCTCGAACCCGACGGATCGCCCAAGAAGTCCGGCACCGTCCTCACCAATCCGGCGCTGGCGAAAACGCTGTCCGCGATCGCGACCGACGGTGCGGATGCCTTCTACAGCGGCGCCATCGCCCAGGACATCGTCGAGGCAGCGGGCAGCACCGCGGGTGGGCGCACGCCGAGTTCGCTCACCACGTCCGATCTGGCGAACTACGAGGCCAAGAAGCGCACGGCACTGTGCACCGGCTATCGCAAATTCGAGCTGTGTGGCATGCCCGCACCGTCGTCGGGCGGTAGCACCGTGGCCGCGACGCTGGGCATTCTCGCCAACTTCGACCTGCCCGCGATGGGCCCCCAGGAACTCGACGCCAACGGCGGGCGCCCCGACGCGCAGGCCGTGCACCTGATCGCCGAGGCCGAGCGACTGGCCTACGCCGACCGCAACAAATACGTCGCCGACCCGGATTTCGTTCCGCTGCCCGGCAATTCAGCTCTCGCGCTGGTCCACCCGCAGTATCTCGCGGAACGGTCGACGCTGATCGACCCCCAGCGCAGCATGGGCACCGCCCAGCCCGGCAACCTCGGCCCGGTGCCCCTCGGCAACGGCCCGCAGCCGCCCGAGCACGGCACCAGCCACATCTCGGTCGTCGACAAGTACGGCAACGCCGCCGCGATGACCACCACGGTCGAATCGGCGTTCGGGTCGTTCCATCTCGTCGACGGGTTCGTCCTCAACAATCAGCTCACCGACTTCGCCGCCGACCCCGTCGACCCCGACGGCACCCCGGTGGCCAACCGTCTCCAGCCCAACAAGCGTCCGCGAAGTTCGATGGCCCCGACCCTGGTGTTCGATCGAAACGACCAGGGCGACCGTGGCGAGCTGAAGCTCGTCACCGGTTCACCCGGCGGTTCGGTGATCATCCAGTTCGTGGTGAAGACACTGGTCAACACGCTGGATTGGGGCCTCGATCCGCAACAGGCAGTGTCCGGGGTGTCCTTCGGGGCAGGCAATACGCCCGTCACCGGCATCGGCGGTGAACACCCCGCTGTCGACGCCACCGACAACGGCGACCGCGATCCGCTGGTCGAAAAACTGCGCGCGATGGGTCACCAGGTGTCGGTCGCGCCGCAGTCCAGCGGGCTCAGCGCGCTGCAGCACAACGGTAAGGACGGCTGGATCGGCGGCGCGGATCCGCGACGCGAGGGAGCGGTCCTCGGCGACACCCGCTGAGCGGTGGGCGCCCGCGCTCACCCTCCGCGGGGCATGGCGGGCGCCCGCCTCAGTCCCACGGGGCGTAGCGGGCGCCGAGTTCGCGCACCCGCTCGATGGCGTCCGCGGCGTGCGACTTGTCGTTGGACCGGATCGCCAGCAGCGGGACGTAGTCGTCGTCGGCCAGTTCCAGGCGTGCCCACGACTTGCGATCGGGGAACGACACTCCGCGGATGTAGGCCCACGGGTACACCTGCTCCCCGAGGATGTTGCGTACTGCCACGCCTGGACTACCCGCTCGCACACGCGGGCGGGTGAGCATCAGTACGGCGCCCGCGCCGAGCACCCCGATCAGAATCATCGCGACCTGATCGGCGACCCGGAAGTTCACCCCGGTCGACCCGGTCCGCAGCAGCAGCCCACCTGCCGTGAAAGCGACCACGATGACGATGGCGACCACGATGGCGGTCCGGGTCGCGCGGCGCGGACGCACTTCGAGTTCCCAATCCGTGTCGGGCTCAGGAGCACCGCGCCGCCACGTACGCACCACCGGCACGGCTACGCCGATCGCAGCGCGCGCAAGGTGAGCGCGGCGTCGAGTGCGGCGGCACAGGCCTGCTCGCCCTTGTCCTCCGCCGAACCGGGCAGCCCGGCCCGATCACGAGCCTGGTCCTCGTCGTCGGTGGTGAGCACACCGTTGGTGACCGGGGTCGCCGCGTCGAGCGACACTCGGGTCAGCCCGGCCGTCACCGCGTCACACACGTACTCGAAATGCGGTGTGCCACCACGGATCACCACACCCAACGCCACCACGGCGTCATGGGTGCGGGCCAACTCCTGCGCGACGACCGGCAGTTCCATCGCCCCGGCGCAGCGCACCACGGTCACATGCTCGACGCCGGCCTCTTGTGCCACGCGCTCGGCATTCGCCACGAGGGTGTCGCAGATCTCGGTGTGCCAGCGCGAGGCGACGATGCCGAGTTTGATGTCTTTGGCCTGAGCCAAGGCGAAGGTCGGAACACCTGTGCCGCTCATCGTTGCCGCCTTTCGGAAGTGGTGGTCACTGCGCGGTTTCGCCGAGATCGAGATCGTCGAGGCCGACCAGGTCGTGGCCCATCCGATCGCGCTTGGTGCGCAGGTAGTGCAGGTTCTCGGCATTGGCGCGCAACGGCATCGGGACGCGGTCGGTGATCGCGAGGCCGTAGCCGTCGAGACCGACCCGCTTGGCCGGGTTGTTGGTGAGCAGCCGCATCGAGCGGATACCGAGGTCGACCAGGATCTGCGCGCCGGTGCCGTAGTCACGGGCGTCGGCGGGCAGCCCGAGATCGAGGTTGGCGTCGACGGTGTCGCGGCCGGTGTCCTGCAACTGGTAGGCCTGCAGCTTGTGCATCAGGCCGATGCCACGCCCTTCGTGCCCGCGCATGTAGAGGACGACGCCGCGACCCTCCAGATCGACCATCTCGAGCGCCGCGTCCAGTTGCGGTCCGCAATCGCAGCGCAGCGAACCGAAGACATCGCCGGTCAAGCACTCCGAGTGCACGCGCACCAGCACGTCCTCGCCGTCGCCGATGTCACCGCGCACCAGCGCGACGTGCTCGGCCTCGTCGAAGATGCTCTGATAGCCCACGGCCTTGAATTCACCGTGCGCGGTCGGGATACGGGCCTCGGCGACCCGCACGACATGCTTCTCGTGCTTGCGCCGCCACGCGATCATGTCGGCGATCGAGATCATCGCCAGGTTGTGCTCGTCGGCGAACACGCGCAGCTCGTCGGTGCGGGCCATGTGCCCGTCGTCCTTCTGGCTGACGATCTCGCAGATCACGCCCGCCGGACGCAACCCGGCCATCCGGGCCAGATCGACCGCGGCCTCGGTGTGGCCGGGCCTGCGCAGCACGCCACCGTCCTTGGCACGCAACGGCACCACGTGCCCGGGCCGGGTGAACTCGTCGGCCTTGGCTTCGGCACTGGCCAACAGGCGCATGGTGACGGCGCGGTCGGCGCCGGAGATGCCGGTGGTGATGCCCTCGCGCGCGTCCACCGAGACGGTGTAGGCGGTGCCGTGCTTGTCCTGATTCATCGCGTACGCGGGCGGCAGGCCGAGCCGGTCGCAATCGTCGGCGGTCAGCGGCACACAGATGTAACCGGAGGTGTAGCGGATCATGAACGCGACCAACTCCGGGGTGGCCTTCTCGGCCGCGAAGATGAGATCGCCTTCGTTCTCCCGGTCCTCGTCGTCGATGACGACAACAGCCTTGCCGGCCGCGATATCGGCGACCGCGCGCTCGATGCTGTCCAACCTGGTCACGTCTGCTTGCTCCGTATATTCGGCGGCCGGGGCCGCGAGTTTCTCGGCCCGGTGGGCCTCGATCTTCCCTCCCGGCGGGCACTCCTTCGTCGCACTCTCTGGTCGGTCCAGATCGAGGCGGCCGAGAAACTGCCCTGGGGATGGCAATGACTTCCTACATTACGGCGTCAGGATGTTCTATGAGGCCCGGCACCGATCGGTGTCACCCTCGCTGGGCGAGACGTTCCACGTACTTGGCGATGACGTCCACCTCGAGGTTCACGGTGGCGCCGACCGGAGCGGTGCCCAGGACGGTCAGGGCGAGGGTGGTCGGGATCAGGGAGACCTCGAACCAATCACGGCTTCCGTCGGCACCGGGTTCGTCGTCGATACCGAGACCCGAAACGGTGAGGGAGACACCGTCGACGGTGATCGAGCCCTTCTCCACCACATAGCGCGCGATGGCATCCGGCAGCGAGATCCGCACGACCTCCCAGTTCTCCGACGGGGTGCGGCGCACAACGGTGCCGGTGCCGTCGACGTGGCCCTGCACGAGGTGCCCGCCCAGGCGGCTGTTCAGCGCGGCCGCACGTTCGAGGTTCACCGGCGATCCGGGGACCAGGCCGCCGATGCTCGACCGCTTCAGTGTCTCGTCCATGACGTCGACGGTGAAGCTGTCGCCCTCGACCACCTCGACGACGGTGAGACACACACCGTTGACCGCGATCGAATCGCCGTGTCCGGCATCCGAAGTCACCAACTTGCCGCGGATCGTCAGCCGGGCGGCGTCGGTCAGCGCTTCGGTGGCCACGATCTCGCCGAGCTCCTCGACGATCCCTGTGAACATGCCTGACTCCCTTGTCGCGTCATCTGTACCCGTTGGGCCCAACAGCAGGTGGGTGACCGCTATTCCCGCGCGGCCGACCGACTCGTCGCACAGCCTAGTAGCGCGACCGGTGAGCCCGGGGTGGGGGCCGAACCCGACCGCGGGCAGCACTCGGTCACCGACAGCGAGCGGTCACGCACCGATTCGGCGGCAAAGGTGTATCGACATGACAGAACACCACCGTTAATCAATCCGGCGGTTGTCGTTCAATCCAATTTTCGGCGAACCGGTCCCCGGCATTCATCCGGCAGCCTTAACCTGTCATTACCCGCCATTACGAACTGGAAACACGGTGAGTGGAATGCTTGCGTCCGGCGCGCCATCGACGCAATATTGTTACGTCAACGATTCCTGCTGTTCAACCAGATGTCGGGGCCTGGAACTGCGGGTTCGCCCGACTTCGCCGCCCGGAGCACTACCGCTACCGGGAGTTCGCCCCAGGGATAGTCCACCACTCCAGGAAGACAACACTGTGGGTCACAACAGGTTCGCTACATGTGGGGGTGCCGCGTGAGCACATTGATCGATTCGACGCTGGAAATGCGCTGCGTGCGATATCGGCGTGAGCTGCATCTACCGGCCGTGATCGATGTCGACTCCCGCCGCATTCTGCTCCAGATCGGCGCGCACTACGGCGCGGTGACCATGCCCGGCGAGCTGGGCGAGCGAGTGCAGGCTCGGTTGCGCGAGGCCGCGATCGCGGGTCCGGTCGTCGATCACCCCCGCGCCCGGCGCTGGACGTTCCTCACCGGCCCGTGCCGATCCGACGCCCTCACCCCGACCGCGTCGGCCGAACTGTTCCGTCTCTACGCGACCGTGGCCTGCGCGGGCAGCCAGATCGTGCTGCCCTCCCCCGACGACGAACGCACCCGCTACCGCACCTGGGTGCAGGAACCCGACTCCGGCGACCATCGGCCGCCGGTGCAGGCGGTCATCGAAGCGGCACGGGCGCTGGGCACCCGCAAACTCCGCTCCCTGTAACTACACCGACCAGGCCGACGCGGCCAGCGTGCGCAGGGTCTGCACGGCGGCACCGGGATCGGCGGTGTTGTAGACGGCGGACCCGGCCACGAAGCAATCGATCCCGGCCGCGGCGGCCTGCTCGATGGTGTCATCGTTGATGCCGCCGTCGATTTCGACGACCAGCCGCAATTCGCCCGAGTCGACCAGATTGCGCACGATCCGCGCCTTCTCCAGCACGCCGGGAATGAACGACTGCCCGCCGAAACCGGGTTCTACGCTCATCACCAGCAGGGTGTCGAACTCGCGCAGGATTTCCAGGTACGGCTCGATGGGGGTGTTCGGCTTCACCGACAGCCCGGCCCGGCCACCCGCGGCGCGGATGTCACGCGCCACCGCGATCGGGTCATCGGTCGCCTCGGCGTGAATGGTGACGTTGTAGGCGCCCGCCTCGGCGTAGCTCGGGGCCCAGCGGCCCGGATCCTCGATCATCAGGTGGCAGTCGAACGGGATGTCGGTAGCCTTCAGCAGGCTCTGCACGATCGGCAGACCCAGTGTGAGGTTCGGCACGAAGTGGCCGTCCATGACGTCGACGTGCAGCCAGTCGCACCCTTCGACGGCGGCGGCTTCGGCGGCGAGATTCGCGAAGTCCGCGGACAGGATCGACGGGGCGATCATCGGCTGGGACGGACGGGAGAACGTCGGAGTGGACACAGCGCGCCAGTGTAGCGACGGCCATGGTGATTGCCCTGCCGGGTTATGGGTAGCCTTCTCAGGGTGACCAATTTTTCGGCGGAACATGGGCCCTTCGGCGCCCCGGTGGAGATTCGTGTGGCAGCCCAGCTGACGCAGCTGCCAATCGTGCGCGGACTGGCCGAAACACTGGTACTACTCAGTGATTTCACCCTCGACGAGGTAGCCGACGTTCGCCTCGCCGTGGACGAAGTGTGTTCGACACTCATCGCGATCGCCGCCCCGGATACGCTTCTCACCTGCGAATTCCTCGTCGGTGATACCGAACTGCAGGTGCGTGTCGACGGTGTCGCGGCGACGCAGGGCATGCCGGATCAACGCAGCTTCGGGTGGCATGTGCTGCGTACGCTGTGCGACGAAGTGACCGCTGAGCAGCAGGATTTCGACCCGACCTTGTCCGGGCATCCGACGACAGTCCGATTCCGTCGGGTGCGGGGGAAGGCGTAGTGCACGGCGCGGAAGACAAGCCCGACCAGCACCACCCCAGCGAACCCGGCAAAACAGACTCCCCTGCCGCGGATTCCGACAAGGCCGCCGAACCGGACAAGGAATCCCTCGAACCGGAAATCCTCGAGGACGAGACCGAAACACCGGCGCCGGTGTCCGGGTACGACGACGTCAGCGCGTTGTTCGAGCGCCTGGCCGCGACCGAGCCGGGCAGTGTGGCGCACGCGGTGGCGCGCGACGCACTGATCAACCGCTGCATTCCCTTGGCCGACCACATCGCGCGCAAGTTCAGCGGTCGCGGTGAACCGTTCGACGATCTGTCGCAGGTGGCTCGGGTCGGCCTGGTGCACGCGGTGGACCGGTTCGACCTGAGCCGCGGCTCGAACTTCCTGTCCTTCGCGGTGCCGACGATCATGGGCGAGGTCCGGCGCTATTTCCGCGACAACACCTGGGCGATGCGGGTTCCGCGGCGCGTCAAGGAAACCCACCTGCGCATCGGTGCCGCGGTGGACCAGCTGTCGCAGCGGCTGGGGCGCTCCCCCACCGCCAAGGAGATCGCCGCCGAACTCGATGTCGATCCCGACGAGGTCACCCAGGCGGTCATCGCGGGCAACGCCTACCAGCCGACCTCGATCGACGCGGCCTCGATCGGACGCGACAGCGACGCGTCGCTGCTCGACACCCTCGGCGAGGAGGAATCGCAGTTCGACCGGGTCGAGGAGTACATCGCGGTGCGGCCCCTGCTGGCGGGCCTGCCCGAACGTGAGCGCCGCATTCTGACCATGCGGTTCTTCGAGTCGATGACACAGACTCAGATCGCCTCGCAGCTGGGGATCTCGCAGATGCACGTGTCGCGCATTCTCGCGAAAACCCTGGCGCGCCTGCGTGAGCTGTCCGAACGGGACTGACACGATCGGGACAACGGAGTCCCTACGCGCCCTGTCTGGCGCGCCGCAGTTTCGCGGGCGCGCGCAGCCACCAGGCGCTGTCGATCAGTTCGTCGAGCTGTTGCGGATCGACCACGGCCAGATCGATGAGGATGTAGGGGTACCCGTCGTAGTGCGGCGTCGTGTAGAACGCCGGATCTCCGGACGCCAGCAGTGCCTCCTTCTCCGTGAGTTCACAGAGCAGGACAAGGCCGCCCTCCGCCTCGACACGTAGTCGCGCGAAGCTCTTTCCACCCACTTTCAGGCCGGGGCCACGCCACCAGGTGCCTTCCTCCACACCCGGCAGCGCCGTCGCCGCCGCCACCACCTGCTCCCACGTCATCGCCATACGCCGATTCTCCTCCTCGGCTCCGGCCACCCGCTTGGACGAATGGAACGGCGCCGCTCCCGCCATGGGAGCGGCGCCGTGTGTTCGCGCGGGTTCTACTTCTTGCGCAGGGTGGCCAGGAACATGGCGTCGGTGCCGTGGCGATGCGGCCAGAGCTGCGCGGACGGGCCGTCGCCGAGATCGGTGACACCGGGCAGGAATTGGCGGCTGTCGAGTTCCTCGGCACCGGTGCGGCGGACGAAATCGGCGACCACCGACACTGTTTCGGCCAGGTGCGGTGAGCAGGTCGAATACACGACGACACCACCCGGGCGCACCAGATCCCATGCAGCGGTGAGGAGTTCACGCTGCAACGTGACCAGTTCGGCCACGTCGGCCGGGGTGCGCCGCCACCGTGCTTCCGGTCGGCGCCGCAGGGCACCGAGTCCGGTGCACGGCGCGTCGACCAGAACGCGGTCGTACCCCGGGGTCAGGCCACTGTCACGGCCGTCGGCGACGTGCACGGTGACGGGCAGGTTGCGGGTGGATTTGCGGACCAGTTCGGCGCGGTGCTCGGCCGGTTCGACGGCGTCGACGGTGAACAGGTCGATCGCGGCGAGTGCGCCGAGCAGGGCCGCCTTGCCGCCGGGGCCCGCGCAGAGGTCGAGCCAGCGGCCCCTGTCCTCGCCGTCCAGTGGTGCGCGGGTCAGGGCGAGCGCGACGAGCTGACTGCCCTCGTCCTGGACCGAGGCGATGCCGTCGCGGACCGGTTCCAACAGGCCCGGATCGCCACCGTCGAGGTACACCGCGTACGGCGACCAGCGGCCCTCTTCGCCGCCGGTGACCAATGCCAGCTCCTCGGAGGTGATCTCGCCGGGCCGCGCGACCAGGTGCACGACCGGGCGCTCGTCGTCGGCGGCCAGCAGTTCGTCCAGCTCTCCTGCCTGGGCACCGAGTGCGTCGGCGAAGGACTGGGCGATCCACTTCGGGTGCGCGTGTTCGAAGGCGAGCTTGCCGACCGGGTCGGCGGGGGCCAGTTCGGCGATCCACTGCTCGTGGGTCTTCTCCCCCGCCCTGCGCAGCACCGCATTGACGAAACCGGCACGGCCCTGGCCGAATTCGGCACTGGCCAGGTCGACGGAGGTGTCGACGGCGGCGTGCGCGCTGGTGCGGGTTCGCAGCAGCTGATAGACGCCAAGGCGCAGGATGTCGAGGATGGGACCGTCGATCTCGGCGACCGGGCGCCCCGCGCAGGCCGAGATCACCGCGTCGAGCTGTCCCTGCGAGCGGCTGGCGCCGTAGGTGAGCTCGGTCGCGAAGGCCGCGTCGCGCCCACTGATCTTGCGCTCGCGCAACAGCTTCGGCAATGCGAGGTTGGCGTAGGCGTCGCGCTCGCGCACCGCCCTGAGGACATCGAGAGCGACCTCGCGGGCCGGATCCACGGGCTCGCCGCGGCGCTTGCGCGGACTGGGCACGCTGGGGTCGGGCCGCTCGGGCCGACGCTGTGTGGCGGCCTTGGCCGCCGGTGCCGCACCACGCGCACCGGCATCTCGGCTGCTCGCGCCACGACCCCGCGAATCACCTTCGCGCGCACCACGATCGGGACGCGAAGCGCCACGATCGGAGCTCCGGTCGCCGGTCCGCGGTGTGCCCGAGCGTCCTGCCGCACCACGGTCACCACGCTGCTCGGCCGCGTCGCGACCCGGTGCCCCGGCGTTCGCGCCGCCGAAACCGGGGCGGTCGTCTTCGCGGCGGGGTGCGCCGGACCGATTGCCGCCCGCGCGGTCGTCACGACGGGGTCGATCGGAGCCGCCGCGGTCGTCGCGGCCCGTCCACCGGTCGCCGTCCGCGCGCGGGGTGGTGGTTCCCTTCGCGGCTCTGGCAGCCCAGCCGCCGTCGACGTTCTTACTGGTGATCTTGCGGTCGTCGCGGGAGCCGCCGGCGCGCGGCTCGCCGGTTTTCCCGGTGGGCTTGCGGTGCTCGTGCGAGGTGATGCCCTTGGCGGCGTCGGCTTCGCGACGTCGGCGGCGGTCGGAGGCACTCATCCGATCACCGTGCCGGGGGCCAGACGAGCACCACGGGCCCAGTCGAGGGCGTTCATCATTTTCTTGCCGGGCGGTTGCACCTGCCCCAGGCGGACCGCTGTGGTCGATGTTCCGACGAAGACGCCGGATTTGCGCACCTCGATCTCGCGTTCGGGCAAGGTTTCCTCCACCGTTTCCACCGGGCCGAGTTTGAGGCGCAGCCCGTTCACCTCGGTCCACGCGCCGGGCGCCGGGGTGACGGCGCGGATGTGACGGTGGATGGCGAGCGCGGGTTCGTCGAACCCGATCCGCCCCGCCTCCACGCTCACTTTCGGTGCGTAGGACACGCCGTCGTGGGATTGCGGAACCGCTCGCAGCGACCCGTCCTCCACTCCGTCCAGGGTTTTCTCCAGCAGCACGGCGCCCGCCTCGGCCAGTCGGCCCAGCAGCTCACCGGCGGTATCGGTGAGCCCGATCTTCTCGGTCATCACCCCGTACACCGGCCCGGTGTCCAGGCCCGCTTCGATCAGGAAAGTCGACGCACCGGTCATGTCGTCGCCCGCGTCGATGGCCGCCTGCACGGGAGCCGCCCCCCGCCAGGCGGGCAGCAGCGAGAAGTGCAGGTTGATCCAGCCGTGGGCGGGGATATCGAGCACTTGCTGTGGCAGCAGCGCGCCGTAGGCGACGACCGGACAGCAGTCCGGCGCGAGCTCGGTGAGCGCGGCGACGAAATCAGGGTCGGACGGTTTGCGCGGGGTGAACACCGGGATGCCGTGTTCATCGGCGAGCTGCCCGACCGGCGAGCGCATGATCTTTCGGCCACGGCCGGCGACCGCGTCGGGCCGGGTGACCACCGCGACGACCTCGTGGCCCTCGCTCTCGATCAACCGGCGCAGCGACGGCACCGCGGGTTCCGGCGTTCCCGCGAAAACGAGGCGCATCAGCGATCACCACCCACACCGCTGGATTCGCGCACGGTGATCCCGTCGCGGAACCAGTCGGATTCGCGGATGGTGCGCATCGCGGCCTTGCGGTCGGCCGGTTCGAGCCGGCTGATGAACAGCACGCCGTCGAGGTGATCGTGTTCGTGCTGCACGCAGCGCGCGAGCAGACCGTCGGCCTCGAATTCGACGGGCGCACCGGTGACGTCGACCCCGGTGACCCGAACGCGCGAGGCCCGGCGCACGTCGTAACGCACGCCGGGAATCGACAGGCAGCCCTCCGGTCCGACCTGTTCGTCGGACCCGATCGCCGACCACTCCGGATTCACCACGTGCCCCGCGGCGTCGCCGGTGTCGTAGACGAACACCCGCAGCCCCACCCCGATCTGCGGCGCGGCCATCCCGACCCCACCGTCGTCGTGCATGGTCTCGGTGAGATCGGCGACCAGCGTGGCGAGGTCGGGACCGAACTCGGTGACCACGTCGGCACGCGAACGCAGGATCGGGTCGCCGAACAGGCGAACGGGCTGAATGGTCACGGCGGCTCCCGGGAAGGACGAATTGCGGTCGTCCCAGTCTAGTGACCCGGCGCGGCGCTCCCGTCCGGCCCGGCCGTCAGGAGTTGCCCGCGATGATCACCTCGGGGATTCCGGTGCCGAGCGGGACCGGCGTGCAGACCGGTGCGGGGGCCCCGACAGGGTCGAGGATGCGCTGCAGCAGCTGCTGCACGAAGGGGTCGTAGACCAGGTGGAAGTGGCCGGTCAGGTCGTCGGCGCACAGGTCCTGCAGGACGAGGTTCTCGGCGCCCGCACCGCGCAGCGCGATGTTGGAGAAGGGCTGGATCATCTCGTCGACCCGGCTACCCACGGTGACGTAACGGACCCCGGCCACTGTGTCGCCGCCCGCATTGAGCTCGACCATCAGCGGTTCCCCCTGCGCCTGCTGGACCGCCGCCGTGGAGGTGACTCTGGCGAAGACGTCCATCATTCCCGGAACGGCCTGACCCACCGGCACCAGTCCGTACATGACACCGCCGTAGCTGGGCGAGGCCAGGCCGACCCAGGTCCCGACCTTCGGCGCTCCGCCGAGCTTGTTGACGTAGAACCGGCTGACATTGGCCCCCTGCGAGAACCCGACCAGATCGACCTTGGTGGCCTTGGTCGCGAGAAGCACGTCGTCGACGAACTGAGCGAGCTGGGCGAAACTGATCCGCATGTCCTCGGTGCCGTAGGTGTCGGCGCCCGGTGCCCCGCCGTAGTTCAGCGCGAACACGCAGTAGCCGGCCGAGACCAGCTGCGGCCCGATGCCCGCCCAGTCGGAGTACGCACTCGAGTCGGTGCCGTGCACCAATACGATCGGCCGCGGATGTTCCGGCGAGGGCGTACACCCGAAGTTGTTGAGGCCCACCGGAACCGAGTTCGGATGGGCATTGATGTAATGGGCGGCGTCGAGATGATCGGCCTGCGCCGGACCCGCCTGCATCGGAACGACAGCGGGTTGATAGCCCGCCGGTTCAGCGGCGGTGATCGGTGCGAAAGACACACCGATCACCGCCGTGCAGGCGAGCACCGTGGCCGTCGCCGCCTTGCGCAATCGTGACTTTCCCCAACCCCACAACGTTCCCAGTTGTTCCATGACCCAAACATTTACTCCATGGATCCGACAACCGCACGCCGGGAAGGCCGTTCACGACGCCCTCACTTCTCGGGGGTTGCGTCGCCCTCGGAAGTGACATCGTCCTCGGCGAGGATGCGATACAGCGCCCGACGCGTCTCGGCGAGCACCTCGGCGGCCTTCGCCGCCTGCTGTGCCGTGCCGACCTGGGCCACCTGACCGACCGCGCCCATCACCTGTCCGACCAGTCCGCGCAAGTCCAGCGCCTGGGCGCCGACATCCTGTTTGACCTCGGCCCACGGGTCGCCGAGATCCTCGCGATGGGTCTCGACATAGGCCTTGCCCTCGTCGGTGAGCTGCGCGGTCTTGCGACCGGCGACCTTCTCGATGAGCACCAGGCCCTCGTCCTCCAGCTGGGCCAATGCCGGGTAGATCGACCCCGGGCTGGGGCGCCAGATGTCGTCGCTGCGGTCGCGAATCTGCTGGATCAGCTCGTAGCCGTGCATGGGTCGCTCGACGAGCAACAGCAGCACCGCGGCTCGCACGTCACCACGCCTGCCACGACCGCCGCGGCCGCGTCCGCGTCCGAAACCGGGACCGAAGCCCGGGCCGAAACCCGGACCGAAGCCTGGTCCGAACTCGGGGCCGTGGCCGTGGCGTCCGCCGTGGCGGAACTGCTGCCGGTCGGGACCGAATTCCATCGGGCCCGGTCCGCGACCGCGCCGGAAGTGTCCGAATTCTCGTTGTTCTTGGTTGTGCATGACAGCCTCCTACAGCTCTCTCGTTGTTCTTGACGCTATCGACGATATATCGACAATGCATCGAGTGCAAGGAGCAATCCGAATCCACCATGTCGGACCCGTCCGGCCCCTTCGATTCGCCGAGCTGGTCGCCTCACTGTCACTGGCCACCGACCCCGGGCTCGGCCGGCCGCAGGAACATGTCCTTCGGCAGGCTGTCCGAGGCCGATCGCGCCGCCGCCGCGGCCCACGAGTACGGCCTTCCCGCCGATAGGTGGCCACTCTGCGGCGCGCGGGCGCTGGTGTACCGCCTGGGCACCATCGGTGTCTCGATGAGGATCTGGAAACAGACCAGGCCCACTGACCGCATACGGGCGCGAGCGCATCGGTGACGAGCTCGGGATGCGCCGGCCGATCCGCATGCGCCCCGCCTACCGCGCTGCGCGCCTCGCCGATCAGCGTGTCTTCGTGACCGCCACCGCCGGCGCGACTACGCGCATCGACGAGCGGCCTCACTACGAGCTATCCGCGCCCCTGCGCCAGCTCGTCGATCCACCGCTCCAACCGGGCACCTTCGGTGACCATCAGCTGCGGGTCGCGGAACGTGTTGGTGAGCAACGAGATTCCCTGATAAGCGGCGACGAAGGCGATAGCGAGTTCGGCGGCATCGGCGCGTCCGAGGGCGGCGAACTGCTCACGCGCCCACTCCACGAGCAGTCCCATCACGCGCGCGGGTTCACCGCCGAAGGCATCCTCGCGCTTGTCGAGTTCGGCGGCGAGCGAACCGGTCGGGCAGCCGAAACGTGCTGCCATCTCCCGCTGTTCGACCCAGCTGCACACCATCGCCTTCAGCTTCTCGGCGGGCCCCGGGAGATCGGCGAATTCGGCGACAGCACCCGACAGCACCCGCGCGTGCAACTCGATGACCGCGGCGATGAACTGATCCTTGGTCTTGAAGTAGTAGTAGACGTTGCCCACCGGCACGTCGGCCTCACGCGCGATATCGGCGATCGTCGTCTTCTCGATGCCCTGCTCGTAGAACACGCGCGTCGCCGCCTGCACCAGGCGTTCCCGCTTCCCGATCTGGGGGCCGACCTGCGCGCGCGATTCAGTCATGCAACTGACTATAGATCGGGGACCGTCGGCGATGCCGGCCCGACCGCAGTGCCGGGCACCAGGTCAGCCGATGTCGACCGGGTCGATCTGGACGCGAAGCGGGGCATCGGAGCGATGGGAGCTGCGCACCGCCTGGGCGGCGGTGAGCGCGCGGGCGAGCGGGGCGCCGGCCGAGCGGGGAACGCGCAGGAGCATGCGTTCGACTTCGGCGGGAGAGTCGGCGCCCGAGAAGGGCTTGCGGGCCGTGGGCGGCAGGGGGACGGGACCCAGAATCTCGGTGCCGTCGGGAAGTGTGGTGGCATCGAGCAGTTCGGCGATCGACGCGGTGGTGCCGTCGACGGCGGCGAGCCGGACCGCGGGCGGGAAGCCGACCTCGGCGCGGGCTTCGAGTTCGGCGGCGGCATGGTTGACCGGGTCCCAACGGACCAGCGCCTGCACCGTGGGAAGCGAGGGTTCGGCCATCACGATGACCTGCCCGCGCGGTCGCACCAGCGCCGCGGCGCTCATCCAGCGGCGCAGGGTGTCCTCACTCGCGCGCAGGTCGGCGCGCCCGAGCAGCGCCCACCCGTCGAGCAGCAGAGCGACACCGTAGCCACCGCGCACGAGCGGTTCGGCGCCGACGGTAGCGACGACCACCTGAGCGCCCGGTTCGACCGTGTCGAGCACTTCCCCACCGCCCGAGGCGCGGATCGGCACCCCGGAGAAGGCGCGTCCGAGTTCTTCGGCAGTCCGGGCCGCGCCGATCACCGTCGCCCGCAGAGCGCGCGCACCGCACGCCTGACAGCGAAACGCCGCCTCGGTGATCCCACACCACTTGCAATGGGGACTCGCCGCTTCACCACCGGCCGACTGCGGCAGTGCCAAGGGACCGTTGCAGTGCCGACAGCGAGCAGGCGTGCGACACTTCGCGCAGGCCAGCGACGGAACATAGCCGCGCCGCGGTACCTGAACCAGCACCGCGGCGTCCTCCTTGATCGCCGAGCGGGCGGCCGCGAACGCGACACCGGGCATTCGCACCGTCCGTGCCAACGCGTCGCGTTCCAGCGCGAAATCGCTGTCACCGGGTGCGCTGATCCGCGGCGCCACCTCACGCAACACCTGACGTTCGGCGAGAAGGTCACGCGCCCAACCGGATTCGACCACCGCCTGGATCTCGGCGGTCCGCGCGAAACCGGCGGCGACGAAGGCGGCGCCGGTCTCGTGCGCCCGCAGCATCGCCACCTCGCGCGCGTGCGGATACGGTGACCGCGGTTCGGCGTAGGTGTCGTCGCCGTCGTCCCAGATCGCGATCAGCCCGAGGTTTCGGGCTGGGGCGAACACCGCCGCCCGCGTCCCCACCACGACCCGTGCCTGCCCACGCAAGACCGCCAGCCACCGCCGGTATCGCGCCGCGGGCCCCAACCCGGCCGACAGCCCGACAGCCGAATCACCGACCAGTGCAACGCATTCGGCGAGTAGACGATCGAGATCCCGTTGATCGGGCACCATCAACACGGCGCTGCGCCCACCGGCCACCACCGTCGCCGCCAGCTGCGCCAGCCGCGCCGCCCAATCCTCCCCCGGCAGTGCCTGCCACGCCGCCCGCGCACCCTTGCCGTGCGCCAGCGCGTCGACGAAAGCCGGGCCGTGCACATACCGACCCCACGCGCAGGTATCGACTTCGACGCGCGATTCGGTGGCGGCACCGCCCGCTTCGGGCGCTGGATCGAGCCGAACCTCCGCAGCGGTCACGTCCGACTTGTCCGCTGCCGCCCTGCTTGCCTCCGCGGCGGGGTCCCCTGCCTCGTCCGCACCGTCGCGGTCCGTCATGCCGACCTCGGCAAGCACGTCCGGCGGCGAAACATCCTCGGTATCGATACCTTTCGCCACCGCCTTCGGTGCAGCGGTCTTCTTGGCACCGCCGGTCTCGGTGCGAGCGTGGCGCGGCGGGATGGCCAGACGCAGAACGTCGGCACGAGTGCCCGCATAGCGGGTGGCGACGGCGGTGGCCAGCCGCAGGATTTCCGGCGTGAGGACGCGTTCCGCGGAAACGACCCGTTCCAGCGGCATCATCTTGCCGTTGTGATCGCTGTGCGGGAGACGTTCCAGGAGATAGCCGTCGACCAGGCGACCGGCGAACCGGACGCGCACGCGCACGCCCGGTTGGGCGATATCGTCCAGCTCAGCGGGGACGAGGTAGTCGAAGTCGCGATCGAGGTGGGCAGGCGAAAGCAGCGGGAGCACCCTCGCGATGGGGTGTCCCGCTGCTGTCGATGTTTCGTCCGCTGCCACGCGGTCCGTGGCTATTACAGGCCGACGGCCGCGCGCAGCTTGTCGGCGCGGTCCGTGTGCTCCCAGGGCAGGTCGACATCGGTGCGGCCGAAGTGACCGTAGGCCGCGGTCGGGCCGTAGATCGGGCGCAGCAGGTCGAGATCGCGGATGATCGCGCCCGGACGCAGGTCGAAGACCTCGGAGATGGCGGTGGAGATGCGCGCCGGGTCGACCTTCTCGGTGCCGAAGGTCTCGACGAACAGGCCGACCGGGGCCGACTTGCCGATCGCGTACGCGACCTGCACCTCGACGCGGTCGGCCAGGCCCGCGGCCACGACGTTCTTGGCGACCCAGCGCATGGCGTAGGCGGCCGAGCGGTCGACCTTCGACGGATCCTTGCCGGAGAACGCGCCGCCGCCGTGACGAGCCATGCCGCCATAGGTGTCGACGATGATCTTGCGCCCGGTCAGGCCCGCGTCGCCCATCGGGCCACCGAGCACGAACTTGCCGGTGGGATTGACCAGCAGCCGGATGTCGGAGGTGTCGAGACTCGGGAGGTTCAGATCGCCGATGACGGCCTCGACGACCTTTTCCCGGATATCGGGAGCGAGCAGGTTGTCCAGGTCGATGTCGGCGGCGTGCTGGGTGGAGATGACGACCGTGTCGAGGCGGACCGGGCGGTCACCGTCGTATTCGATGGTGACCTGGGTCTTGCCGTCGGGACGCAGGTAGGGCAGCACGCCCGACTTGCGGACCTCGGTGAGCTTGCGCGAGAGCCGGTGCGCGAGCGCGATCGGCAGCGGCATCAGCTCGGGCGTGTCGATGGTGGCGTAGCCGAACATCAGGCCCTGGTCGCCGGCGCCCTGGCGCTCGATCGCGTCGTCGGAACCGCCGACGCGCGCCTCGTGCGAGGTGTCGACGCCCTGGGCGATATCGGGCGACTGGGCGCCGATCGCGATGTTGACACCGCAGGAGTTGCCGTCGAATCCCTTTGCGGAGGAGTCGTATCCGATTTCGAGGACCTTCTCGCGAACGATCCGCGGGATGTCGGCGTAGGCGGTGGTGGTGACCTCGCCCGCGACGTGGACCTGCCCCGTGGTGACCATGGTTTCCACCGCGACCCGGCTGCTCGGGTCCTCCGCGAGCAATGCGTCGAGGATGGAATCGCTGATCGCGTCACAGATCTTGTCCGGGTGCCCCTCGGTCACGGACTCACTGGTGAATAGCCGACTACCTGTCGTACGCACAGTTATTCCCTCTCCCTCAACGGGTTACTCGTTCGGCTTGTGACGGTAACTTTTCGGTGTTACCGCGCAACCCTTCTCATCAAGACTATTCCAAACCACCGACATGGTGGCGAGTAAGCGCCAAGCCACACCGCGAACACCCACACGGCCGGTAGACTGCGCGACCCTCGTTGCCGCGCAACTGTTTTCGCGCGGAATCGATGCGAAAACCCCGGTCAGCGCAGCAGCGGAACCAGCGCGTCGAGCACCCGGCTCGCCAGCAGCGCCTTGGAACCGTGATCGAGGGCCTGTTCGGTGCCGTCGGCGCCGAGCAGCCAGCCGTCGTTGGTGTCGACCTCGAACGCCTTGCCTTCGCCGACCGCGTTGACCACGAGCAGATCGCAGCCCTTGCGCGCCAGTTTCGCGCGCGCGTGGGTGAGCACGTCGCCGTTGTCGTCACCGGTCTCGGCGGCGAAACCGACGATCGCGGTGCCGGCGAGCCGTCCCTCGGTGCGAGCGTCGACCAAGCCGGCGAGGATGTCCTCGTTCTTGGTCAACGGGATCACGTCGGGCTCGTCGGCGCCCTTCTTGATCTTCGCGGCGGCCACATGGGTCGGACGGAAATCAGCGACAGCGGCCGCCATGATCACCGCATCGGCGCCGAGGGCGTGCTTGTCGACGGCGGTCTTGAGCTGGTCGGCGGTGGTGATGTGGACCAGTTCGACCGCGGCGGGCGGCGCGAGCTCGATCGTGTTGCCCGCGATCAGCGTCACCTGGGCGCCACGCTGGGCGGCGACCCTGGCCAGGGCGTACCCCTGCTTGCCGGAGCTGCGGTTGCCGAGGAAGCGCACCGGGTCGAGGGGTTCCCTCGTGCCACCCGCGGTGATCACCACGCGGCGACCGGTCAGGTCGCGGGGCAGCGCGTCGGCACGCTCGAGCAGCAACGAGGCCAGACCGAAGATCTCCTCCGGCTCGGGCAGTCGTCCCGGACCCGTGTCGGTGCCGGTGAGCCGACCCGACGCGGGCTCCATCACGGTGGCGCCGTGCGCGCGCAGCGTCGCGACATTGGCCACCGTCGCCGGATGCTCCCACATCTCGGTGTGCATCGCGGGCGCGAACACCACCGGACATCGGGCCGTCAGCAAGGTGGCGGTGAGCAGATCGTCGGCGCGGCCCTGTGCGGCACGCGCCATCAGGTCCGCGGTGGCCGGGGCGATGACGACGAGATCGGCCTCCTGGCCGATCCGAACGTGCGGCACCTCGGGCACGTCGGCGAACACCGTGGTGTGCACCGGCTGGCCGGACAGCGCCTCGAAGGTCGCCTTCCCGACGAACTGTAGAGCTGATTCGGTGGGAATCACCCGCACCTGATGTCCGGTTTCGGTGAACCGGCGGACGAGGGCACACGCCTTGTAGGCGGCGATGCCCCCGCCGACCCCTACGACGATCCGCATGGTCTTACGCCTCCGGACTAGAGATTGTCACTCGCCCTCGGTGTGTTCGAGCAGGTCGGAGTGGATTTCGCGCATGGCGACCGACAGCGGCTTCTCCTGCAGACCCGGCTCGACGAGCGGGCCGACGTACTCGAGGATGCCGTCACCGAGCTGGTTGTAGTAATCGTTGATCTGGCGGGCGCGCTTGGCCGCGTAGATCACCAGGGCGTACTTGGAGGACGTGCGCTCGAGCAGCTCGTCGATCGGGGGGTTGGTGAGGCCGATCGGGGTGTCGTACGCGGGTACTGCGGTGATGTCCGTGCTCACTAGGGGTGGCTCCTGCGGGTTAGTGGGTCAAGAACTCGAATTTGTGCTAACGAACAACGATACCAACTGCTCACAAGCAGTCGTCACCTCGCTGTTCACTATGACCGTGTCGAACTCGTCACGGGCCGCCAATTCGACCCGGGCGGTCTCGAGCCTTCGCTCGATCACCTCGGGTGTCTCGGTACCGCGCGAACGCAGCCGCGAGACCAGTTCTTCCCAGCTCGGCGGCGCGAGAAACACCAGCAGTGCCTCCGGCATCGCCTGCCGGACCGACCGTGCACCGGCCAGGTCGACTTCGATCAGTACTGAAAGTCCGCTCGCCAGTGCTTCTCGCACCGGGGCGGCGGGGGTGCCCGATCGCTGCAACCCCCCATGGATGTCTGCCCATTCGAGCAGCTCGTTCGCCGCGATCATGGCGTCGAACTCGACTCGGGAAACGAAGCGGTAGTCGAGGCCGTCGATTTCACCGGGACGGGGGTCCCGCGTCGTCGCCGACACACTGAACACCAATTCGGGCAGGCGTTCCCGCACGCACCGCACGACCGTGGATTTACCCACGGCCGAGGGGCCGACCAGTACTACCAGTCGGCCCTTCCGCGTGTTTTTGTCCACCAGACTTTAGGCGTCGAAGTCGAAGCGGGTGAGCAGCGCGGCGCGCTGCCGGGCACCGAGACCACGGAGACGACGCGTAGGCGCGATCTCCAGCTCGGTCATGATCTCCGCCGCCTTGACCTTGCCCACCTTCGGCAGAGCCTCGAGCAGCGCAGAAACCTTCATCTTGCCGAGAATCTCATCGGACTCGGCATCGGTGAGGACCTGCTTCAGGTTCGTTCCACCGCGCTTCAGGCGCTCCTTGAGCTCTGCCCGAGCACGGCGAGCGGCAGCCGCCTTCTCCAGAGCAGCGGCGCGCTGCTCATCAGTCAGCTGGGGAAGGGCCACGGGTTCCTCCGTCTCATCGTTCATTGCCAGATCTACCGCCGGTTACCCGGACGGTCTGTGCGACCGTACCCACGGTGCGCGCCGATTGCGAACCCGACCCCCAGGTCAGGGCAGGATTACGGATGCCGTATGGCGCGCGCGGGCTCGATGCGGTGACAGCTGATTCTTCCGCCACGATCGTACAGCCGAAATCTGAAAATGCATCTCCACCTGCGGTTATACCGATATGGGCGATGATAGCCACCAGATAGCGTGGGGTCCCGGTGCCGCCCTGGCAAACCCGGTGGTGCGCGACCAGCGGGTTTCCTGAAAAAGCTCGCGTGTCGCCCGATTTCGCACAGCGTGTCGTCACGCGCGCGCCCGAAATTCGTCGAGAACCGCACCCGAAGCGGTCGCCACGACCTCGTCCAACCAGTCCGGAATCGGGGCCGCGCGAGCAATGTAATCGCGGACAAGACCGTACGGAATCGCCTTCACCGCGGCGCCCGCGATCGCCAGTGCGCGGTCGTCGGCGGACCCGAATTCGACCACCACGGCAGCCCGCAGCGCGGCGTTCATCTCATCGTTGACACCGGCGATCGCGGCCCGCAGATCCTCGGCGCCGACCTCGAGCAGTTCGTCGCGATGGAACATCTTCATCGCCCGCGCCTCGGTCGGATGCGCACGGCAGTAGCGCGGCAGAAACGTGGCGGCAGCCAGCAATGGCGCCGGACCTGCCAATGCCGCGACAAAGCCCTCGTGAAAGCGGCGGATCGACCGCAACCACAGCCGGGCGAGTAGTTCGTCACGTGAGGCGAAACGCACATAGATCGATCCGGCATGCACGCCGGCGGCCGTGCTGATCGCCGTGATGGCCGGTCGGGTGATCGCGGGGTCGACCAGCAGGTCGCGGGCCGCGTCGAGCACCTGATCGTCGGTGAAAAGGCGGGGTCTTGCCACCGGCTCAGCCTAGTGGCACAGTTTATGAATATGGATTCAAAAACTAGATTCCCGCTCGCCGGCGCACTGCTGATCCTCATCGGGACCGTGCACACCGCGCTCGGCGTCGTCCTGTTCCTCGCCGACGATCAGGACGCGGAACTCACGTTCTGGTTCACCGAGTTCGGTGTGCTCGCGATCGGTTTCGGTATCGCGATGATCACGCTGGAGCGCGCACTGGGGTATCTGCCGGGCCCGGTGCTGCTGGCCCTCGGCACGGCCACGGTGTTCGGCCTGGCGTTCATGCCGCTGTCGGGTTTCCTGACCGTGCTGCTGCCCCTGGGCATCGGCGCGTTCGGCTGGTGGCGGGCCAGGAACGAGCGGGTCGCGGCCTGAGGGTTACACCGGGGTGGCGCTGCTCGCAGGTGGCCGCGGTCGGCACCGAGGTGTTGCATCAGTTGGGCCGCCCGGCCGCGATGCCGGCCGGTTCGGTCGAATTCCCGTGGTCGTGGTGGTGCAGTACTCACAGCGGCCACGTTGGTGGCCGCCCTGGTCCCCGTGACGCCGTTGTGGCGGGCTGGTCGGGATAACGCCCTCTGCGCGTCGATCGGAGCTCGTGATCGGCCACCGCTACGACCGACCGCCACCACCGTGCCCGGCGCAACCCCGGAATCCCCGATCCGCCTTCACTGCGCCCCGTGACATCTCAGAGGCCGCGCCACTGCTGTCCCTGTCCACCGGCGAAAACAGGTATCGCATCCTGCGAGCCGACGGAATACTCGGCGTGATGGAGTTCAGCGATTTCGACGCACGCGGATACCGCACCGTGGATGTGCGCACCGGCTACGGCGAGTGGGTCGCCGACTACGAGCAGACCGTCGAGGACGCGATGGACATCGCGCTACTGGACCGTCTCCAACAGCCGTCGTGGGATGCCACGACCCGGGCCGTGGACCTGGGCTGCGGCACCGGCCGGACCGGACAGTGGTTGCGGGACAAGGGAGTTGCGGCCGTAGACGGGGTGGATCTGACACCGCAGATGCTCGCCGTCGCGCAGCGCCGCGGCGCGCACGACCGACTCGTGCAGGCCGACGTCGCGGCCACCGGTCTCCCCGATTCGGCCTACGACCTCGTCATCTCCTCGCTGGTAGACGAGCACCTCGCCGATCTGCGACCGCTGTACCGGGAGGCGTGGCGGCTGGCGATGCCCGGCGCCGTCTTCGCCCTGGTCACCTTCCACCCGCATTTCATCATGACCTCGGGCATGCCGACGCACTACACCGACGACGCCGGTGAGTCCGTGGCCATCAGCACCACCGTCCACCTCGTCAGCGACCACGTCACGGCGGCGCTGGACACCGGCTGGCGGCTGGTCGAGTTGCGCGAGCGCGTCATCGATGACGAGTGGGTTGCGGTGAAACCCCAGTGGGAGCGCTTCCGCCATCACCCGATCTCGGCCGCGTATGTATGGCGCAAGGACGGCTGAACGGCAACGGAGCCGGAGAGGATGTGCCACTCCGGCTCCGTCACACCAGATTCACGCCTGCAGGAAAGCGAACGCTTCCTGCAGCTGCGCTGTCTTGTCGCAGAGCGCCGTCACCGACGGGCCCGCGTTGAGGACCTCACGGGACACCGCGGGCACGACGCAGGCCAGGTTCGCCTCGGGAACCAGGGCGCGGATGGAGTCCGCTCCCCCGCCTTGGGCACCCACACCCGGCATCAGGATCGGGCCGTTGAGGGCCGAGAGATCCGGCGCCTCGGTGAGCGTCGCGCCGACGACCACGCCGACAGAACCGAGACCGGACCCGGCGTTGCGGGCCGCGGCGTCGTCCACCATCGTCTGCGCGATCGTGCGTCCGTCCGCCGCCGTGATCCGTTGCAGTTGCGCGCCTTCGGGATTCGAGGTCGCCGCGAGCACGAACACGCCACGGTGATTGGTCTGCGCCAGGCTCAGCGCCGGGTCGAGGGACCCGAAGCCGAGATACGGCGAGACGGTCACGGCATCCGAGCCCAGTGGTCCGTCGCCGAGCCAGGCATGGGCGTAGGCATCCATGGTGGAGCCGATGTCGCCGCGCTTGGCATCGGCCAGCACCAGGGTGCCCGAGGCCCGCAGCACCGAGATGGTGCGCTCGAGCACCGCGATGCCGCCGGACCCGTAGGTCTCGAAGAACGCGACCTGCGGCTTCACCAGAGCGACCCGACCGTCGAAGGCCTCGACGCAGATCTCGGCGAAGGCCTCGAGCCCGTCGACGTCTTCGGTGAGCCCCCACGCCCGCAGCAGGGCGGGGTGGGGGTCGATGCCGACGCACACGGGTCCGAACTGCCGCATGGCGTGCTGCAATCGGTGACCGAATGTCATGTCAGCCACGCAGTTTCGAGTGCAGTTCCTGCAGCGAGCGCACCCCGATGCCGCCGTTGATGCCGGCCTCGATGCCCTGCACCGCCGCGGCGGCGCCCTGCACGGTGGTGATGCACGGGATGTTCGCGCCCACCGCGGCGGTGCGGATCTCGTAGCCGTCCACGCGGGGGCCCGAGTTGCCGTAGGGGGTGTTGAACACGATGTCGATCTCGCCGTCGCGGATCTGCTCCACGATCGAGGCCTCCGGCATGCCGGTGGCCGGATCGGTAGATTCCGGATCGGAGTGCTTGCGGGCCTGTTCACAGGGAATGCCGTTGCGGCGCAGGGTTTCCGCGGTGCCCTCGGTGGCGAGGATACGGAAGCCCAGGTCGTGCAGGCGCTTGATCGGGAACACCATGGCGCGCTTGTCGCGGTTGGCGATCGAGACGAACACGGTGCCCTCGGTCGGCAGCGAGCCGTAGGCGGCGGCCTGGCTCTTGGCGAAGGCGGTGCCGAAGTCGGCGTCGATGCCCATGACCTCACCGGTGGACTTCATCTCCGGCGAGAGCAGCGAGTCGATACCCGAACCGTCGGCGCGACGGAACCGGTGGAAGGGAAGCACGGCTTCCTTCACCGCGACCGGTGCGTCCAGCGGCACGTGGCCGCCGTCGCCCTCGGGCGGCAACATGCCTTCGGAGCGCAGGTCGGCGATGGTGGCGCCGAGCATCACCCGCGCGCACGCCTTGGCCAGCGGCACGGCGGTGGCCTTGGAGACGAACGGAACCGTCCGGCTCGCCCGGGGATTGGCTTCCAGGACGTAGAGCACGTCGTCCTTGAGGGCGTACTGCACATTGAGCAGGCCCTTGACACCGATGCCCTTGGCCAGCGCGATGGTGGAGCGGCGCACGGCCTCGATGTCGCTGCGACCCAACGTGATCGGGGGCAGCGCGCAGGCGGAGTCACCGGAGTGGATACCGGCTTCCTCGATGTGCTCCATCACCCCGCCCAGGTAGACCTCCTCGCCGTCGCACAGGGCGTCGACGTCGATTTCGATGGCGTCTTCGAGGAAGCGATCGACCAGCACCGGGTGATCGGGGTTGAGTTCGGTGGCGCGGGAGATGTAGCCCTCGAGCGAGGCCTCGTCGTAGACGATCTCCATGCCGCGCCCACCCAGCACGTAGGACGGGCGCACCAGCACCGGGTAGCCGATCTCGTTGGCGATCTTCTTCGCCTGGGCCACCGTGGTGGCGGTGCCGTACTTGGGCGCGGGCAGTCCGGCGGCGACGAGAACGTCACCGAATTCGCCACGGTCCTCGGCCAGGTCGATCGCGGCCGCGGAGGTACCGACCACCGGCACGCCCGCGTCGGTGAGCCGCTGCGCCAGACCCAGCGGAGTCTGTCCGCCGAGCTGCACGATCACACCGGCCACGGTGCCCGACTCGGCTTCGGCGTTGTACACCTCGAGGACGTCTTCGAAGGTGAGCGGCTCGAAGTAGAGGCGATCGGCGGTGTCGTAGTCGGTGGACACGGTCTCGGGGTTGCAGTTGACCATCACGGTCTCGTACCCGGCGGCCGACAGCGTCTGCGCCGCGTGCACACACGAGTAGTCGAACTCGATGCCCTGACCGATGCGGTTCGGGCCCGAACCGAGGATGATGACCTTCTCGCGCTCGCGCTGCGGCGCGACCTCGGACTCCGCACCGGGATCGAGCTCGTAGGTGCTGTAGTGGTACGGGGTCTTGGCCTCGAACTCGGCGGCGCAGGTGTCGACGGTCTTGTAGACCGGGCGCACCGCGAGACGGTGACGCAGCGAGCGCACGCCTGCCTCGCCCGCGAGCTCGGGGCGCAGGGCCGCGAGCTGGCGGTCCGACAGTCCGTAGTGCTTGGCGCGACGCAGCAGCTCCTCGTCGAGGACTGGCGCGTCGAGGACTTCCTGACGCAGCTCGACCAAGCCGAGCACCTCGGCGACGAACCAGGGGTCCACACCCGAGGCCAGCGCCACCTCTTCGACGCTCGCGCCGTAGCGCAGCGCCCGCTCGACCTGGTAGATGCGACCTTCGGTCGGCACGCGCAGATCGGCCAGGACGGCCTCGATCGCCTCGCGCACCGACGCCGGGTCGTTCGCATCCGCCGGCGCCCACTGACCGTCGTCGGTGGTCCAGAAGCTGGTGGCCTTGGTCTCGAGCGAACGCAGCACCTTGCCGAGCGCCTCGGAGAAGTTGCGGCCCATCGACATCGCCTCGCCCACCGACTTCATGGTGGTGGTCAGCGTGGCGTCGGCGCCGGGGAACTTCTCGAACGCGAACCGCGGCGCCTTCACGACGACGTAGTCGAGGGTGGGCTCGAACGATGCCGGGGTCTCGCCGGTGATGTCGTTGACGATCTCGTCGAGGGTGTAGCCGATGGCCAGCTTGGCGGCGATCTTGGCGATCGGGAAGCCGGTCGCCTTCGACGCCAGCGCCGAGGAGCGCGAGACGCGCGGGTTCATCTCGATGACGATCAGGCGACCGTCCTTGGGATCCACCGCGAACTGGATGTTGCAGCCACCGGTGTCGACGCCGACCTCGCGCAGGATCGCGATGCCCAGATCGCGCATCTTCTGGTACTCGCGGTCGGTGAGGGTCATCGCGGGGGCGACGGTGACCGAGTCACCGGTGTGCACACCCATCGGGTCGACGTTCTCGATCGAGCACACGATGACCACATTGTCGTTGCGGTCGCGCATGAGCTCGAGTTCGAACTCCTTCCAGCCGAGGATGGACTCCTCGATCAGGACGTTCGCGGTCGGCGAGGCCGACAGGCCGCCACCGGCGATGCGGTCGAGGTCTGCCTCGTTGTAGGCCATGCCCGAGCCGAGCCCGCCCATGGTGAACGAGGGGCGAACGACCACCGGGTAACCGAGGTCGGCGACGGTCTCGCGCACCTCGTCCATGGTGTAACAGACCGCGCTGCGGGCACTCTCGCCGCCGACCTTGGCGACGATGTCCTTGAACTTCTGCCGGTCCTCACCGCGCTGGATGGCGTCGAAGTCGGCGCCGATCAGCTCGACGTTGTACTTGGCCAGCACACCGTTCTCGTGCAGTGCGACGGCGGTGTTGAGCGCGGTCTGCCCCCCGAGGGTGGCCAGGATCGCGTCGGGGCGTTCCTTCTCGATGACCTTCTCGACGAACTCCGGGGTGATCGGCTCGACGTAGGTGGCGTCGGCGAACTCCGGGTCGGTCATGATGGTCGCCGGGTTGGAGTTCACCAGCGATACGCGCAGTCCCTCGGACCGCAGCACCCGGCACGCCTGGGTACCGGAGTAGTCGAATTCGCACGCCTGGCCGATCACGATCGGGCCAGAGCCGATCACCAGGATGTGCTTCAGATCCTCGCGGCGAGGCATCAGGCTCCTTCCATGAGACCGGCGAAACGGTCGAACAGATATGCGGCGTCGTGCGGGCCTGCGGCGGCCTCGGGGTGGTACTGCACCGAGAAGGCGCGGCCGTCGATCAGCCGGACCCCTTCGACGGTGCCGTCGTTGGCGCAGATGTGGGAGACCTCGGCCTTGCCGAACGGGGTGTCGAACACCTCGCCGCGCTCGCCCTCGAGGGCGAAGCCGTGGTTCTGGGCGGTGATCGACACGCGGCCGGTGCCCTCTTCAATCACCGGGATGTTGATGCCGCGGTGGCCGAACTTCATCTTGTAGGTCGTGCGACCCAGTGCTCGGCCCAGGATCTGGTTGCCGAAGCAGATGCCGAACAGCGGGATTCCGCGTTCCAGGACACCCTGGGTGAGCGCGATCGCGCCGGTCTGGGTGGCCGGGTCGCCGGGGCCGTTCGACAGGAACACGCCGTTGGGGTCGAGCGCGAGGATGTCGTCGAGGGAGGTGTTCGACGGCACCACATGTGTGCGTACGCCGCGCTCGGCGAACATGCGCGGGGTGTTGGTCTTGATGCCCAGGTCGACCGCGACGACGGTGAACTTGTGCTCGCCCACCGGTTCGATCGTGTACATCGCGTCGGTGCTGACCTCTTCGGCGAGATCGGCACCCAGCATCGAAGCCTGGCCGTTGACCCGGGCGAGGAGTTCCTTGTCGGTGGCCATCGCCGCACCGGAGAAGATGCCCGCCTTCATCGAACCGCGGCTGCGCAGGTGGCGGACCACCGCGCGGGTGTCGATCCCGGCGATGCCGACCACGTCCTGGCGGTCGAGCTCGTCGGTCAGCGTGCCGGTGGCGCGCCAGTTGGAGGAGACCCGCGAGGGGTCGCGCACGGCGTACCCCGCGACCCAGATCTTGCCGGATTCGTCGTCCTCGTCGTTCCAGCCGGTGTTGCCGATCTGCGGGGCCGTGGCCACCACGATCTGGCGCGCGTAGCTGGGGTCGGTCAGGGTCTCCTGGTACCCGGTCATCGCCGTGCAGAACACGGCCTCACCGAGTGTCTGGCCTTCGGCCCCGAAGGCGGTTCCGCGGAATACGCGGCCGTCCTCGAGCACCAAGGCTGCTTGTGCCTTCGTCATTCATCGTCTCCCGTCGTCACCCTGGTCGCATCCGCAATCCATGCCGGGTACACCGTCTTGTCGTCGCCCCGGAAACCGGTATCGATCTCGGTTCCGGTCGGCAGTGTCCAGCGAATTACCAGCACACCGCCTTCTGTCATCACTTTGCCCGCGTGTCCGCGCTCGGTGCGCACCGCCGTCACCGATTCCTGTGGAATCCAGATCACCGTGGCACCGTCACGTTCGAGCAGAATTCCGCGTTCGAACCGCGTCAGCTCGGCGGTCGCCCGGAATCCCAGGTCACCGACCGCGATCCGGTCCTGCCAGCTGGGCGCGATGGTGCTGCCCAGGTACATGCCGGTGGTCGGTTCCAGTAGTTGTGCGCCCAGTTCGGCGGGCACCGTCGGCAGTTCGCCGATGCGTGCCTGCTGCCGCGTGGCCTTCTTCTGCCAAGCCCGGTACATCAACCACAGGCACAGAACGAAAAAAGCCAGCAGCCCGACAATCCACAGCGTTCTTTCCACTTCCTGGCCTCCCTAGATCCCGACCGCCTTGCCCTCGCGGGCAGTTACCCGGCCACGCAGCACGGTGGCTGTGACCTCGGCCGGGAACGTCATGTCCTCGAACGGTGTGTTGTTCGAGATACTCGCCAGTTCGGCGCCGCGCACCGTCCACTCGGCGTCGGGGTCGATCAGCGTGAGGTTGGCGGGCTCGCCGACCGCGATCGGGCGGCCGTGGTCGTCGAGTCCGACGATCGCGGCGGGCTTCTCGCTCATCACCTTCGCGACGCCGCGCCAGTCGAGCAGGCCGGGCTCGACCATCGTCTGCACGATGATCGACAGCGCCGTCTCCAGCCCGAGCATGCCGGGGCGGGCGGCCGCGAATTCGCAGCACTTGTCCTGCTCGGCGTGCGGAGCGTGGTCGGTGGCGACGCAGTCGATGATGCCGTCGGCCAGTGCCTGGCGCAGGGCGGCCACGTCGGTGGACTCGCGCAGCGGCGGGTTCACCTTGTTGACCGCGTCGTAGGTTTCCAGGCGCGAGTCGTCGAGGAGCAGGTGGTGCGGGGTGACCTCGGCGGTGATCGAAATGCCCTGGGACTTGGCCCACTTCACCAGCTCGACGGTGCCCGCGGTGGAGGCGTGGCAGATGTGAACCCGGGCGTTCGCGTCGCGGGCCAGCAGTGCGTCACGCGCGACGATCGACTCCTCGGCGGCGCGCGGCCAGCCGTGCAGGCCCAGGCGCGCGGCGTTGGGGCCCTCGTGCGCGATGGCGTTCTTGGTCAGGCGCGGCTCTTCGGCGTGCTGGGCGATGAGCACACCCAGGGAGTTCGCGTATTCGAGGGCGCGGCGCATGATCAGCGGGTCGTCGACGCAGTGGCCGTCGTCGGAGAACATCCGTACCTGGCCGACACCCGCGGCCATGGTGCCCATCTCGGCGAGCTGCTTGCCCTGCAGGCCCACCGTGACGGCGCCGACCGGGAACACGTCGACGAGGCCGACTTCCTGGCCGCGGCGCCACACGTGGTCGGTGATGACGACCGAGTCGGCGACCGGACTGGTGTTGGCCATCGCGAACACCGCGGTGTAACCGCCCAGTGCGGCTGCGGCCGAACCGGTTTCGATGGTCTCGGTGTCTTCGCGACCGGGTTCACGCAGGTGGGTGTGCAGGTCCACGAAGCCGGGCAGCAGGATCTGGCCGTTGCCCTCGATCACCTCGGCATCGTCGGACGCCGTGAGGCCGGTGCCGATGTCGGCGATGATGGTGTCGCGCACCAGGACGTCGACCGGGTCGCCTTCACCGTAGGGCTTGACGTTCTTGATCAGCAGCTCACTCATACCGTTTCCTCCTGACCGACGAGCAGCCGGAACAACACGGCCATCCGCATGTGCACTCCGTTCGAGACCTGCTGCAGCACAGCCGATTTCGGCGAATCCGCGACCGCCGAGGCAATTTCCATGCCGCGCAGCATCGGGCCGGGGTGCAGGACAACGGCGTCGTCGTCGAGCAGCGCGAGCCTGCGCTCGGACAGTCCGTAGTTGATCGAATATTCGCGGGCCGACGGGAAGAACCCGCCGTTCATCCGCTCCGCTTGCACGCGCAGCATCATCACCGCGTCGGCACCGGGCAGTTCCGCGTCGAGAGAGGACGAAACCCGTGCGGGCCAGGCCTCCACGCCGACCGGCAGCAGGGTGCGCGGCGCGACCAGCACCACTTCGGCGCCGAGGGTGTTGAGCAGCGAGACGTTGGAGCGGGCGACCCGGCTGTGCAGGATGTCGCCGACCAGCACGATCCGCTTACCCGCGATGTCGCCGAGGCGCTGGCGCAGGGTGAGCGCGTCGAGCAGGGCTTGGGTGGGGTGCTGGTGGGTGCCGTCGCCCGCGTTGATGATCGACGGGGCGGCGCGGTCCTCCTCGCGGGCCCACTGCTCCATCCAGCGCGCGATCTGGTGCGCGGCACCCGAAGCCGGGTGGCGCACGATCAGCGCGTCGGCGCCCGCGGCGTGCAGGGTGAGCGCGGTGTCTCGCAGCGATTCGCCCTTGGAGACCGACGAACTCGACGCGCTGACGTTGATCACGTCGGCACTCATCCACTTGCCCGCGACCTCGAACGACACCCGGGTGCGCGTGGAGTTCTCGTAGAACACCGTCATCACGGTGCGCCCGCGCAGGGTCGGCAGCTTCTTCACCTCGCGGCCGAGCAGGGCCTGTTCGAAGCGTTCGGCTTCGTCGAGAAGTTCGGTGGCGGTCCCGCGATCCAGGTCGGCGACCGTCAGCAAATGCTTCACGCCTCCACCTCGCTGGCGCTCGGCTCCGGCGTGACCCCTCGGATGGCTGTGTTCATGGTTCGGTCGCTACGCTCCCTCACTGCTCTTGACCTTCCTGATGCAGGTAGACACCATCGCGACCGTCGTGCTCGACCATCAGCACCGAGATGTCCTCGGCGCGGGAGGTCGGCACGTTCTTGCCCACGTAGTCGGCGCGGATCGGCAGCTCGCGGTGGCCGCGGTCGATGAGAACCGCCAGCTGCACCGCACGGGGGCGGCCGAGGTCACGCAGGCCGTCCAGGGCCGAGCGGACTGTGCGACCCGAGAACAGGACGTCGTCGACGAGGACGACCAGGGAGTTCTCGATGCCGCCGTCGGGCACCGAGGTGCGCTCGAGCGGGCGGTGCGGGCGACTGCGCAGGTCGTCGCGGTACAGCGTGATGTCGAGCGAGCCGAGGGCGGGGCGCACACCGGAGAATTCCTCGATCTTGTCCGCCAGCCGGTTCGCCAGCGTGGTGCCGCGCGTTGGGATTCCCATGAGAACCACCCGCGGTGCGTCGGCGTCGCCGGAATCCAGGGCGGTCTTCTCGATGATCTGGTGCGCGATGCGCGCTACGGTCCTGGTGACATCCGAGGGCGACAACAGCTCGCGCCCGGCTGCCACCCACTCCGGGGTGTGCCGCTGCGATGTTTCGCTCACTTGTCCACCTCGCCGACGCTCGGCGGACAGGTGCGCGAAGCGCGCTGTATCGCTGGTTCGCTCGCACGCTCGCTCACGCCGGTATCGGCCGCCCGTTCGGGCACAGCCATGCCGACCTCCTTCCCCGCCTCACCGGACGGTCCGTTAAAGGATGCCTAACTCGCCCGTCAGCCTATCAGCGTCAGGAGGCGCCTTTGACCAGGTAGGCCCACCTGTGAGCGCGACCACGGACCGCCTTCGGACGAGCGCCGCCGTGTCGATGGTCACAGACGCGCCGAAAGCGCAGTCAGCGCGCCTGTTTCACCGACTACGACGACGCTGCGCCCGCCCCGACGCGAGCCGGTCCGTGATCGCCTTCACGTCGTCGCAACTCCGCCGACGCCTACCGCCGCCCGGCGCTGTCGCCGTCGGTCACACCCGCTCGGCGAGCACGACACCCACGTTCGGGTTGTTCACCGCCACCGCTCGGCCGAGTGGAACGATCATGTCGTCCCACGCGCGGAACTCGGTGCGCCAGCCGTGCTCGACGAGCCACTGTTCCCCGGGGCGTCCGGCATCCAGTGGGGGCGTTCGCGCATCGCTGTCGCCGGCGACGAGTCGGCGCAGTTCGGCATAGGGCGGGGCGTCGGGGTCGATCGCGAACCGGCTGAGGCCGAATCGACTCCCGGGCGCGGACAGGGCCGTCAGCGTTGCCACCGCCCGGAGGTGGTCCTCGGGCCGCAGGTACGGCAGCGCGCCCTCGTCGATCCAGTGGGTCGGCAGGTCGGCGCGAAATCCCCGCTCGCCCAGCGGGACAGCCCAGTCGGTGCTCAGGTCGATCGGCAGGATGTGTCGTTGTGCGGTCGACGTGGCGCCGACCGCGCCGAGCACCGGCTCCTTGAAGGCGAACAGCTCGGGCAGGTCGAGTTCGTACACCGTGACGTCGCCGGGCAGTCCCATCCGGTAGGCGCGGGTGTCCAGACCGGCGCCGAGCAGGACGACCTGGCGGCATCCGGCGGCGACGGCCTCGCTCACCCGGTCGTCGACCAGGCGGACACCGACCGATCGACCCGCGAAGAACTGTTCGGCCAAGGTCACGACTCGCTCCCACCGGGCCGAGCCCTCCTCGGTGCGGGCGAAGTCGCGGCGTGCGGCGTCGACGAAAGCCGCGGCGAACGGATCATCGTAGAGCCGATCCGGGCCGCGCGACTCCCGCTCTCGGATCAACGCGACCCCGATCGCGGTCACTGCCACCCCGTCGGTGGGTGCGTTCACCTGTGTCATCTTGTCTCCCAAACTAACTTGCCGACCGGCTAGTGATCTCGATCACGAGTGCGACGGTAGACTTGCCCTAGCCGGTCGTCAAGCAAAGGAAAGCCCCGTGGACGGACGTCGTAGCGACACCAGGGAACGTATTCGCGCGGTGGCGATGGAGCTGTTCTCCGAGCGCGGCTACGAGAAGACGTCGCTGCGCGAGATCGCCGAGCGGCTCGGCGTCACCAAAGCCGCGCTGTACTACCACTTCCGGACGAAGGAGGACATCGTCGTCAGCCTGTCCGACGACCTGCGCCGCGGCATCGACGACATCGTCACCTGGGCCGAGCAGGCTCCGCCGGGAGCCGAGCGCGCCGAACAGATCTTGCGCCGCTACAGCGCGCTACTGCACAGCCTCGGCCGCGACATGGTGCGCTTCTGGCACGAGAACCAGCCCGCGTTCCGTGACCTGGGTTTCGGCGCGGGCCTGCGCTACCAATTCCGTGTCCTCGCCGATCTCATGACCGGCCCCGACGCCGCCCCCCTCGACGTCTATCACGCCCGACAAGCCCTGCTCGCGATCAGCTGGAGCCTGTCGATGATGGGCGATCTCGAGCTGACCGACGACCAGATGCACACCGCCGCCACGGATATCGCGGTCGACATCCTTGCCCGAATCGACTAGCCGAGCCTCGCAAAATGCGTTGCCCCGCAGTCATGGGGTCCGCCATCATCGGTCATGACCATCGGCACCAGCGCCCGTTCCCGGTCGACGCCGCCGGAGCGGATCGATCTGGGGGATCTCCTGATTCGCCGGTGGCAACGCGGTGATCTGGCTCGCCAGTTCGCCGCGTTGACCGCCTCGCACGCCCATCTTCGCCCATGGATGTCGTGGGCCGAACAGCCACCGACGCTCGCCGGGCAGCGCCGGAAGCTCCGGACCTCGGCCGCGAACTGGCCGACGCCCGACGGCGGCTACCTGTACGGAATCTTCATTGCCGGCGGCGAGGTGGCCGGCGGCATCGGGCTCCACGACAGGATCTCCCCCGCTGCCCTGGAGATCGGTTACTGGTGCCATATCAGCCACACCGGCCGGGGTGTCATCACCCGGGCGGCCCACGCGCTGACCACCGCCGCACTGGCCCTCCCCCACATCGACCGTGTCGAAATCCATTGCGACGCGGCCAACGCCCGGAGCGCGGCGGTCCCCCGGCGGCTCGGATACGCGCTGATCGGCACCGCCCCACGCCCGCGGACAGCGCCCGCCGACTCCGGTGTCGGAATGATCTGGGCCACAACGGCTCGGCCCGCTGGAGCCACCTCGGGTGCCCGCCGATGAGGCAGCTTGTCGCCCGATGAGCCGCCGACTAGACTGTGACGCGCACCACATAGCGACGGCGGGGTCGCCCCGTCGCCGAGAGCGATCGTGATTCGATCGGAGCGCCGGATCACGGTGTTCTATCGCGACCCCCCGCTCGTCGGGCCGGGCCCGAAGTCACTCCACCCCCGCTCGATCGCGCAAGGAGATGACCGCCATGACGGTTGCCGTCGAACTCGAATTCACCGGCTCGACCCTCGAACAGTACGACCAGGCCCTCGCGAAGATGGGCTTCGTGCACGGCGGCTCCGGCGGGCCCGGCCTCCTGTTCCACCTGGCCAGGAAGACCGACACCGGATTCCACGTCACCGACGTCTGGGAAACCGCCGAGCAGTTCCAGAGCTTCGCCGAATCCACCCTCGGCCCGGTCGGCATGGAAGTCGGCATGCCCAACCAGCCCACCATCGAAGTCCACGACATCTACAACTACCTGGCCCAGGGCAACTGACCACACGAAACCCATTCCACGACAAGTCTTCTCCACGCCTTGGGCGGAGGCGGTCGGAATTCGCCTGTGCCGCAGGCCATACCCCGCCATCTGTACGCAACCGTATATATACCGATACGCTCGACCTTGTACGGATCCGTATAGATATTGGGGAGTCAGCCATGGAACAGCCGAGCGTGAATCGGATGATCAAATGGGCGGGGCGGATCATCGCACTCATCGGCGTCGGGCATCTCACGCTCGGCATGCTGGCAAGTTGGTCCTACGTCGACGACTGGCTCACACTGGATCTGTGGGGGCACTGGTGGGAGGACACCGGTGCGGCCAACGCCTTCTGGGCGAACCCCGCCGGATTCGGTTGGCCACTGTTCGTCGTCGGATTGCTCATTGTCTGGATGGATCGCAACGGGATCGTTCCACCGCCGTTCCTGGCCTGGATGGTGCTCGGCTGGGGCATACTCTGCGCCGTCATCGTCGAACCGACCCCGGGGCCGATCGTGGTGATCGCCGCCGTTGTGCTCCTGCGCGGAATCCACAGCGCCGGCACGCATGTCGGACCGGTCGCGCGAAACACCTCGACCATGATCGGGTCGACCGGGCGCAGTGGCGCCGGCGGCTCCGGCGCGGCCTGACGGATGGGCAGCGCACTGATCGTCAAGACCGGTGCGCCGCCCGCCAGTTCCAGCCCTGGATGGGCACGGAGTTCAAGGCGAACGGCACAGGATCGACTACGGCTGGACGCCGAACCACCTGGTCAGTGCCGTGCGCAAATCGGCTGCCGAGGTAGCCGATGACTCGTCGATCGTCGCAGCCCACGCGATATGGCCGTCGGGGCGGATCAGCAGGGCGTCGACCGGGCGATCGACGGTCTTGGCCGAATGGATATCGACGCGCTGCGCCCACCCTTCGGCGATGTCACGCAGGTCGGCGCGGTCGGCCAGATCGAGGAAGACCGGTCGCGCGGCCCGCATGAGTTCGGCGACGCCGGTGCCCTGGTCGGCGTGCAGAATCAGATCGGGTGCGAAAGTGCCGGTGAGCGCATGGGTTCCGAGGTCGGGGTAGCGCAGATCGGTGCCCGCGACGAGTGCTCCCATGCGTCGCAGCGCGGGCTCGTCGGAGAGGAGTTCCCCGAACACCGCGCGCAGCGCCTCAGCGGCGGGGTCCTGGCCTCGACGAAGTGCCGCCTGGGCGCGGGTCTGCAGCAGTGCGCGGCCACCGGCGAAGTGACGTTCCTCGTGATAGGTGTCGAGCAGGTCGGCCGGGGCCCAACCGTGGATGTCGGCGGCCAGCTTCCAGGCCAGGTTCACCGAGTCGGTCATGCCGAGATTCATCGCCGCGCCGGTGGCGGGCAGCAGGTGGGCCGCGTCACCGGCAAGGAAAACTCTGCCCGCACGGTAGTTCTCGGCCTGACGCTCCTGGAACTGGTAGCGCGACAAGCGAGTCGGCGCGCCCAGCGGCAGTTCCGCGCCGAGCACGCGACGAACGCTGCCGCCGAGTTCGGCCATGGTCAGCGGTTCGTCGTTGTCGTATTCGGCGTCGTCGTTCTCGGTGGTCTGGAAGAACATCACCCGTTCCTCGGCGCCGACCCGTCCGAGCGCGAAAACGCCGGTGTCGGTGTGGGTGAATCCCGTATCGATCCGACCGAGACCGGGCACCTCGATCGCGCCGTCGTCGAGCACGGTCACCGTCTCGTGCACCGCGACCACCGCCAACCGGTTGACCTCCGGATGGGTGCTGCCGGGAAATCCGATGCCCGCCAGCTCGCGGATCCGGCTCCGGCCACCGTCGCACCCCACCAGGTAGCGGGCACGAACCCGGTACGGCCCCTCCGGTCCGTTCACCTCCGCGATCACCGCGTCGTCGCCTTGGGTCACCGCGACCACCTCGTGGCCGCGCCGGATCTCGGCACCGAGCTCGACGGCGTCCTCGGCGAGGAGTTCCTCGACCCGCGCCTGCGGAATCGCCATGGCGTGCAACGGACTGTCGTCGAGGCCGGTGAAGTCGAGGTACACCCCGCCGAACGGGAAAATCGGCGTGGGACTCCCGTCTCCACTGGCCGCTGCCATCCGGTCGAGCAGTCCCCGATACCGCAGCACATCCAGGATTCGCCCACCGAGACCACTGGCCTTCTGCGCGGTACCCGGCTGTTCACGGCGTTCGAGCACCACCGGCCGCACCCCGGCCCGACCCAGTTCCCCCGCGAGCATCAGTCCGGCAGGCCCAGCGCCGACAACGATCACGTCGGCGGTCATCTCTTGCATCTTGTCGCTCCCGAATGTGGCTGGTCTCTGCATTGCCCAGCGATTGTGCAGCACCACCGAGGCCTTGCCGCAAGCCCCTGTGTGAGCTATAAGTTGGAAAGGGCGACGAGTGAGCGCACCTCGTAGAGCAACCGCTTGATATCACCCGAAAGCTTCGCCGCGCCCGTCGGCCTTTGTCAGCCGGTCCCGATCAGCGCCCACCAAGTTGCTGCCGAGCACGGGTACCGGCGGCAACGCCCGCGGCCCTCGACTACCGATCTTCGCCGCGCACCCGGAGTTGAGCGTGGGTGCCTCCGGACATTCGAACACGCCCTTGACGCGCGTTCTCGGAGCAGATGCGCTGATCGAGCGACAGCGAAGGTCGGTCTACCACCCTGATCGCGGTACGGGTCCGTCACTACCCACACCATGTATCGAACATACATTCGATTACGTTGTAGACTGGCGCTCATGTCGCTGCCCCTGCAAGGTTCACTGTTCGACGGTGATGCGATTGCCCTGGGCCCGATCGAGGCGATCCGGCGGACCCAGCTCGACGCGACCGCCTGGGTCGATGCGCTGCCCGGCTGGCTGAGCGGCGCGAGTCAGCTGTTCGATCGGCTGGCCGAGCGCGTTCCCTGGCATGCCGAACGCAGGCCGATGTACGACCGGGTGGTGGACGTCCCGCGGTTGGTGTCGTTCTTCGGAGACAACGATCCGCTGCCGGATCAGATTCTGATCGAAGCGCGGGCGGCGTTGACCGCGCACTACGCGGTCGAACTCGGTGAACCGTTCCGGACGGCCGGGCTGTGCTTCTACCGCGACGGCCGCGACAGCGTCGCCTGGCACGGCGACACGATCGGTCGCGGTGCCACCCACGACACGATGGTCGCCATCGTCTCGGTCGGAGCGCCGCGTTCGCTCCTGCTGCGACCGCGCGGCGGAGGTGCGAGCGTGCGGTTCACGGCGGGTCACGGGGATCTGGTGGTCATGGGCGGGGCGTGTCAGCGAACCTGGGAGCACGCGGTTCCCAAAACCGCACGCCCGGTCGGACCTCGCATCAGCATCCAGTTCCGTCCGCGCGGCGTCCGGTGATGTCGACCCACCTCTTGACCTGAACCACAGTTGAGGGTCAAGAGTGCATCGTATGAGCACGAACACGATCCAGCCCCCGGTCCTCGACGACGACACCGTGGACCACACCGCCGACCTCGTCGCGATCCACCAGATCGTCGCCGACACACAAACCGCGTACAACACCAACGACGCGGAACTCATGACCGCGCAATTCACCGCGAACGCGGTAGTGGGCAACGCGGTCGGCATGCTGATCCGCGGCCGCGACGCCCTGCTCGACGCGAACCGCCGCGGGTTGGCCGGATTCCTGAAGGACGAATATGTCCGCTACGACATCGTCGACGTGACCTTCTTGCGTCCCGACGTCGCCATCGCCCACAAGACGGCCCGCGCCACCACCGCCGACGGCACCCTGATCGACACGGAACCGGCCATGGTCGCGCTCTATGTGCTGGTCAAGCAGAACGGGCAGTGGTGGACCGCGGCGCGACACAACACCCTGGTGCCGTCAGCGGAATGAACCGCAGACGCGCGATCGGCGCGCAGCCCTCGCCCGGCAGTGCTGTCGACGGCACGGTCGGTGACGTCGGCGCTCAGGCGAGCGCTTCGTCGGCGAGGGCTCGCGCCGCCTCGGTGGGGGCGTAGCTCGCCAGCGCGGTGACAAGGTTCCGGATGCCTTCGCGAGTGGGCGCCGACACACTCGCGTGGCGTGCGACGTCGAGCTCGTTGGCCATTGTCAGCACCGTGAAATCACGCAACAGGGCTCCCTCGATCACCCTCGGCTCACCGGTGAACCGGTCGATCACGGTCAACGGTCGTTGCCCGAGATCGCGGTGGGTTCGCTCCCGATCGCATGCACCGTAGAGGTACACGAGTGCCTCCGCATCGGGTCCGATGACGTCGGACAGGCGCCCGCGGTCCTGCGCGGGAAGCAGCGCACGCGCGAAACCGTCGGTGCCGTAGGACGCGTGGCAGATCGCAGCCAATCGCGTGCGTGGCGCGGCGTCCCATTCGACCGTGAGCGCGTGCACTCGACGAAGGTGCGCGTGCAGGGTTCCACCCGGATGTTCGATGTGTTCGGACCCGAGCGCGCGCTGCAAGTCGAACGCGCCGCGCACGACCTGATCGGCGGCGAGCCACGTCGTAGCGCAGGCCGACACGATGCGCGCCAGTTGCGTTGGTGCCTGCTGAGCCACGAGATGACCGACATCCGGCAGCTCGGTCACCGTGACGCGGGGGTTCGCCGCGCGGAACCGGTCCACCTCGGCGGCGCTGAGGGGTGAGCGGCCGGCGTGGACGAGCAGGATCGGCAGGTCCGATGCCACAGCGGTGGCGTGCAACGCGGGGCCCCACGTGAGTGTGTCCTCGACGAGATCGGCACGGCGATCGGCGAGCCCGCGCGCGCCGAGCCACGAGCGGACCCGGTCCGGATCGGGGCAGGGCACGACATCCACGAGGACCAGTCCGACGACACCACGCGCGACGGCAGGCTCGGCGAGGGCGGCGATGGCCGCGAGTCCGCCGATCGAAGCCCCCACCACGACGATCGGGGTCGACTCACGCCGCACCATCTCGATCACGTCGTCGCGCAGCGCCCGAAGCGTTGTCGCCCGACCGGTGCTCTCGCCATGACCGCGCAGGTCGTAGGCCACCGTTCGAAGCCCACCTGCGGCGATCCGCGGCGAGATCGGTGCCCAGACACCGCGTTGTTCGCCGCCGGCGTGCAGCAACAGAACCGTCGGTCCTGTGCCGGTCACCGTGGCCCGCAACGAGACGTCGCCCAGAACGACGGTGACCTCGGAGTTCATACCCGCTCCTCAGTGGGTTCCGGTACCGAGCGCTGAAATCGGACGTGCCGGGGCTCGATGCTCCAACTCGGGCACCCACGACCATCATCGGTGACACCCGATAAACGGGTCAATCCTCGGGTTCTTCTGACCGAACCCGGGATTCGGCACTTCTCCGGTAGCGCGATCACTTCCGCGACAGCAGTTCCTCGCCGTGACCGGGGCCAGGCACTATGACCGGTCGGCGAGGTCGCGCGGGGCGGAGAGCTTGCGTCGACGTGGCGGATTGTCGGTGGCTGGTCGTAGGATCCCGGGCATGGGGAGTTCATCGTTGCCGCGCGCGCGTTCGTCGAACGCGTCGACGGGGCAACGGTGCGCCAGGTTCGGGGGCGACGACGCGGTGGTGTCGGCGGCAGGATCGTGGCCATCGCTGACGGTGTCGGCCGGGGCGTCGCCACTGGTGGGGCAGGTCACCGAGCCTGCTCGGGACCGGGTTCGACCGGTCAGCGAGGCACCCGCGGCAGTGCGACACCCGGGGGCGCCGTGGCGAGATCGGTAATCGGCATTGCCGAAGGCGTTGCTCAGCAACAAGATTCAGTTTCGGTACGGCTAGTGGAGGCCGTATCCTGGTAGAAGTTCGCAATCGGGTGCCCAGGGGGTCGTGGTGATCGTCGTTGTCGCGGACGAGAGCGAACTCGAAGGCGCAGAACAGATCGTCGGTGCGGCCATCCGTGACCAGGGGTTTCGGGCAGGCGGGGTCGCCGTGTTCCGTTGCCATGTGCCGGAGAGTCGGGGCGGGTCGGTCGAGGTCGACGCGCTGGTGTGCACGCCGCAGAGCGTGACCATTGTCGAGGTGAAGGGGTTCACCACCCGGCAGGAGGGGACCCTCGCCACTCCACCGAACGGGCCGTGGACCATCGACGGCGAACCGGCCGCGCTCTATCACGCCGCCCGAGTGCCGAACCCGTTCGTCCAGGTACGCCGACAGGTGTTCGCCGCCAAGAGCTTGCTGCAGCAGGCCGGGATCTTCGGCTGGGTGAACGCGGTGATCGCGCTGGTCTCCCAGCCCGGCGCCGAGATCACCATCGAGGAAACCAGGATCGCCGACGGGTACCGCGCGGTGCTGATCGATCGCGACGACGCGTCCGCGCTGCACGACCATTTCCAGGCGGAGAGCGGGCGCACTGTCCGCCTCAGCATCGACGACGTCACCCGAGTGTTCGCCGCACTGAACCTGGGCCACCTGTTGCCGACCCCCGACGAGCTCACCGCACAGGGTTTTCCGGCCGCCCTCGACCCGGACACCACTTCCCGACCCGTTGCCCCGACAGCCGTGGAGCTCGGCTCGCCCTCGGGCACAGCAGATTCCGCCACCGCATCGCATTCCGCCGCAGGCCCGACCGGATCGACACGGGCCGCGCAAATGGCCACACCCGCCTTTCTCGCTGCGATCGACAAGCTGGCTCACCGAACCACCACGTCGGCGCGTCCGGAGGAACCCACGACACCGATCCCTGCCGAAGAGGCAACGCAATCACCCTCCCCGAGCGCGGAATTCACCAGCGCACACACTGATTCGGGCGACGTGCCGAAATCGGCCGACGCAGCCGGACCGGTCACGCCCGGACCCGATTCCGACGAACAGGTGGCGAGCGAGGCCGGCCCCGCCGACATTGCCGAGAAGGACCCGGCACCGAACGATGCCCCTGGTCGCGAGGCTGGAAGGGACTCGTCTGGGCACAGCGAAAGCGTCATGCCCGCCGCATCTTTCGACGGCACCGCGTCAGACCCAGCCGCGCCTGACGACGCATCGGACGCTGAGCCCGAAAGCGCTGTCTCGCTGACCAAGTCCCCCGCAGGCACCGCACCGGTCGCGACCGATGGCCCGCTGCCCGAGGACGCCGAGGACGCCGAGGACGCCGAGGACGCCGAGGACGCCGAGGACGCCGAGGACGACCGTAGCGCGCAGGAAAGTCCGACCTTGCGCCCGGAGCCCACACGCGAGGACGAGAACACTCCCACGGGCACCCGGGCCGGTTCCGGCACAGCGGCGACGACCGGCAACGGTCCCGCGATCGGCACAGCTGCCGCATTGGGTGCGGCTGCCGTGGCCGGTGCCGCACACCCCGGGAGATCCGAATCGTCGAGTACCCGACCGACAGCGAGCGCCGTCACGACTTCGCACCGTTCCTCCGAATACGCCATGCCCCAACAGAACCCGGAACACTGGTCCGATTGGGTCGAACCCGATCGGACGGCACGGCGGCCGACCCTGTCGGAAAGGTGGCGGGCGCGGCGGCGAGGGAACGGTCCGTCGCTGATCCAGCGGTGGCACAACCGCCCCGTTCAGGAGCGAAGCGCACCCAGGCGCAGGCTGCGCGTCGGGCCCGGTGTCGCACTGCTGCTGTTCATCGGACTGTTCGGGGCCGGATTCTTCGTGATCACGGCGGTCCAGGCGAGCCGATTCGAAATGTCGGACTACGACCGGATGTGTGGCGAGGACAAGAAGCCGTTCCCGAATGCCGCGCCCTACGAGCGCGACGGCGCACGACCGATCTACCTGTCCGGTCACCTCACGACCATGGTCCATCCGGACGATCCGACCGCGTGGAACCCGAACGACCCGTCGACCGTGCAGCTCATCGCCTGCATGAAGCAGCTCGAACTGCGCGACCTCGTTCAGACCTGCCAGTACGGCCCCTCCCCCGGCGCACCGATAGGCCGCACCGTCAACCTGTTTCGCGCCACCTACGAGATCGCCGTCTACGAACTCCACACCGGACGCGAGGTCGCCAAGGCGACCATGCTCGGCGAACGCTATTCCGACAACCCGTCCCACACCGACCCGGACCGCTGCCGAGCCGCCGCCGATGCCCCCGACTACCTCGGCCGCCGCCTCGGCCAACCCTCGGCGGCCCAGCTCACCGGCTTCCTCGCCCCGCTGGTCCACACCCCCCGCTGAGCCCTTGACCTCGAGCGCACTCGAGGTAGCAGGATCGTTTCGTGCCCAGCGCACACCCGACACCGCGCCACCCAGCGCCGGTCGTGCCTCCGCCGGATTCCTCGTACACCCACCGGCGGAGGCCGTCGGGATCGACGTCACCCTTCGCGGGTAGCCACTGATCGAACGTGAGGCGTCGGGCGCTGCACCACCATGCAGATCTCGGGGTTCGTGCGAGGCACCGCCGGAGACGACGACAGCCGCGCATCCGGGTGGGATGTGCGGCTGTCGGGCAACGGGATTCAGGCCGAGACGGTGATTTCCCATTCGTGAATCGTCAGGGTCGACGCGCCGGTGGTGTGCAGCGGATCGGCGTGCACCAGCGCTGTTGCGGCAGCACGGCTTTCGGCCAGCACCACGTACGCGCCGCCGGTGCCGTCGGTGAAGCCGCCACTTTCCTGGAGCTGCCCTTCAGCGAGCAGTTCCTGCAGGAAGGCACGGTGCGGTTCGATCACCGAGGCGTCGAACTTCGCGGTGCGCTCTGCCATGACGAGGTACTTGCGCGCCACGATCAGGACTCCGTGTCGCCGCGCGCGGCCTTCGTCGCGGCGGTGGCGGCCGCGGCGGCACGGACCTGAGGGGCCACCTGCACGACCTGGCCGAGCACGCCGTTCACGAACGACGGGGAGTCGTCGGTGGACAGTTCCTTGGCCAGCTCCACGGCCTCGTCGACCGCGACGACCGGGGGGACGTCGACGGCGTGGAACAGCTCCCACACCGCGATTCGCAAGATGGCCCGGTCGACGGCGGGCAGCCGCTGCAGGGTCCAGTCCTGGAGGTAGCCCTCGATGGTGCCGTCGACCCGATCGAGATCGTCGGCGACGCCCTCGACGAGGGTGGTGGTGTAGGCGTGCACGGGAGCCACGCTCTGGTCGCGGGTCGCCAGGTCAGCGCGGTCCGAGAGCAGCACGGAGACGTCGACATCGCGCGCCTCCGCCTCGAACAGCAGGTCCACGGCCCGGCGGCGCGCCTTGTGACGCGCGCCGAGCTTCTTGAACGAGCCCTTCTTGTCTGCCGGGGAGTCGGTCACGATCAGCCGTTGACGCGGCCGAGGTAGCTGCCGTCGCGCGAGTCGATTTTCAGCTTGTCACCGGTGTTGATGAACAGCGGGACGGCGACCTCGGCGCCCGTTTCCAGGGTGGCGGGCTTGGTGCCGCCGGTGGAGCGGTCGCCCTGCAGACCGATATCGGTGTGCTTCACGACCAGCTCGATGGTGACGGGGAGCTCCACGAACAGCGGGGCGTCCTCGTGCACGGCGACCTGCACGCCCATGTTCTCCAGCAGGAAGCGCGCGCCGTCGCCGATGGTGGCTTCGGCGATGGAGATCTGGTCGTAGGTGTCACCGTCCATGAAGATGTAGTCGGTGCCGTCGTGGTACAGGTAGGTCATGTCGCGACGGTCGACGGTCGCGGTCTCGACCTTGACGCCCGCGTTGAAGGTCTTGTCGACGACCTTGCCGGACACGACGTTCTTCAGCTTGGTCCGCACGAACGCGGGGCCTTTGCCCGGCTTCACGTGCTGGAACTCGATGATCTGCTGGAGCTGACCCTCGATTTTCAGCACAAGGCCGTTCTTGAAGTCGCTGGTGTCCGCCACTGTCCTCGGATCTCCTCGTTCGTATTACTGCGTACTGGGGGTTACTGCGTTCTAGGGCGCCGATGTCAGTCGACGACGATCAAATCCTTGCTGGTGCGGGTGAGCAGTTCCGGGCCCGCTTCGCGCACCACGAGCGTGTCCTCGATCCGGACCCCGCCGCGGCCGGGAAGGTATACACCAGGTTCGACGGTCACCGCCACACCAGCCAGAAGTGTACCGGTACTCGTTTTGGCGACTCCGGGTGCTTCGTGGATCTGCAGCCCGACCCCGTGGCCGAGACCGTGCACGAACTGCGGACCGTACCCGGCTTCCTCGATGACCGTCCGGGCCGCGGCGTCGACCTCGCTGGTCTTCGCGCCGGGTTTCAGTGCCTCGGTTCCCGCGCGTTGCGAACGGGCGACCAGTTCGTAGATGTCGCGCTGCCAGTCGGCGGCGCTCCCCAGGATCAGGGTGCGGGTCATGTCGGAGTGGTAGCCGTTGACGACCGCACCGAAATCGAACTTCACGAAGTCGCCGGTGGTCAGGACGGCGTCGGTCGGGCGGTGATGCGGGATCGCCGAGTTGGCGCCCGCGGCGACGATCGTCTCGAAGGAGACCGCGTCGGCGCCGTGCTCGAACATCGCCCATTCGAGGTCGCGGGCCACCTGCCGTTCGGTGCGGCCCGGACGCAGCAGACCGCGCTCTAGCAGCGTGGCAAGGCCCGCGTCAGCGGCCGCGCAGGCGGCGCTGAGCTGGTGCACTTCGTACGGGTCTTTGACCATGCGCAGTTGTTCGACCAGGCCGGTGGTGGGCACCAGCTGTAGCCCGGTGCGCAGTTCCTGGAACAGCGAGTGCTGATCGACGGTCACCACATGGCTCTCGAACCCGATGCGGCCCAGCTGCCACTCCCCGGCCAGTTCGAGGATGCGGCGCGCGGTGGATCGGCAGATCTCGGCCTGCAGGTCGGGTACCTGCTCGGCCACCTGGGCGGAGTACCGGCCGTCGGTACCGATGACGGTGCGGTCTTCGGCGCCGCGCATATCCCACGAGTGCACCAGCACAACGGCATTGGATCCGGTGAAGCCGGTCAGGTAGCGGATGTTGACCAGGTCGGTCACCAGCAACGCGTCGACCCCGTTTTCCACCAGCAGACTCCGCAGGGCACCGCGCCGGGCCGCGTAATCGGGAGCCGTGTAGTCAGCACACATGGGTCAACGCTACCGCTGAACACGCGACACGTCGGCATGCGATACCCCGGGTCTCGTGTCGACGGGCAACTGGATACGACGTTGTTCACATGCGCGGAAGTTGTCCACATTCTCGGGTACGGCCCACTTTCGGCGATCGCCGCGCAGCACGATCGATCCCATGACCACTGCCGCGTTCTGTTGCCTCATCGCCTGGTGTCTCCTGCTGGGCGTCATCGACATTCATGCCCGTCGACTTCCCAACGCGCTCACCGGTGTCGGTGCGGCCGCGGTGTTCCTGTTCGCCCTGTCGACCGGGGAACTGGGGACTGCGGTGATCGGGGCCGCGCTGCTGACGATGCCGTATCTGATTGCCCATCTCCTTTCCCCCGGCGCGCTCGGGGCCGGTGACGTGAAGCTGGCGGTGGTGCTCGGAGCCGCCGCCGCCATCGCGGGCCCACCGGCCTGGGTGTGGGCCGCGGTGGCAGCACCGGTGCTCACCGCCGCGGTCGCGGTGGTGATGCTCGGCAACGATCGGCTGCGGGCACTGCCCGCGCGCGGTGCGGAACAGGTGCGTGCGGTGCCGACGCGGCGGCTGGTACCGCACGGTCCGGCCATGTGCCTGGCCACGGTGACCGCGATGGCGTTGGCATGATCGGGGATGCGACGCGCCGAGAGAATCACGGTGACAGGGTCCTGTGGGCGCTCCGGAGCGGGCCGGTTCGGCCGGATCAGGGCGGTGGCCGCCACCGCGCGACCCGGCGCGCGGTCGACGTGCCGCTCGTCACGTCGGCCCACGTTCCCGACTACACGTGTCGACATGGGAAGATGGTCGGCGTGTTGCGCTGGATAACTGCCGGAGAATCCCATGGTCCCGCTCTCGTCGCCCTCCTGGAAGGGATGGTCGCCGGAGTCGAGGTGACATCGGACGATGTCTCCGCACAGCTCGCCCGCCGTCGGCTCGGTTACGGGCGCGGCGCCCGGATGAAGTTCGAGGCCGACAAGGTCACCCTGGTCGGTGGCGTGCGCCACGGCCGCACCATGGGCGGCCCCGTCGCGATCGAGATCGCCAACTCCGAGTGGCCCAAGTGGACCGAAGTGATGTCGGCCGATCCGATCGACGAGACCGAACTCGCGGGAATGGCGCGCAATGCGCCGCTGACCCGTCCGCGTCCCGGCCACGCCGATTACTCGGGCATGCTCAAGTACGGCTTCGACGACGCCCGCCCCGTGCTCGAGCGCGCCAGCGCGCGCGAAACCGCGGCCCGTGTCGCCGCGGGCACCGTAGCCCGCAACTTCCTGCGTCAGGCCTTCGGCGTCGAGGTGATCTCGCACGTGGTGTCGATCGGTGCCGCGGCCAACACCACCGGTGTGGCTCCGGGCGCGAACGATCTCGACGCGATCGATGCCAGCCCGGTTCGCGCCTTCGCCGCCGATGCCGAAGCGGCGATGATCGCCGAGATCGAGGCCGCGAAGAAGGACGGCGACACCCTCGGTGGCGTCGTCGAGGTGATCGTGGACGGGCTGCCCGTCGGGCTCGGCTCGTTCGTCAGCGGTGAGCAGCGTCTCGACTCGCGCCTGGCCGCCGCGCTCATGGGCATTCAGGCCATCAAGGGTGTCGAGGTGGGCGACGGATTCGAGACCGCGCGTCGGCGCGGCAGCCTGGCCCACGACGAGATGCGTCCCGGCCCCGACGGTGTGCTGCGTTCGACCAACCGTGCCGGTGGCCTCGAAGGCGGCATGACCAATGGTGAAGCGCTGCGGGTGCGCGCTGCGATGAAGCCGATCTCGACCGTGCCTCGTGCGCTGTCGACGGTCGACATGTCCAGCGGCGAGGAAGCCGTCGCCATCCACCAGCGCTCCGATGTCTGCGCGGTGCCCGCGGCGGCCGTTGTCGCGGAATCGATGGTGGCGCTCGTGCTGGCACAGGCCGCGCTGGAGAAGTTCGGTGGGGACTCGTTGGCCGAGACCGTCGACAACATCAACAGCTACGTCAAGCGGATCGGCAGCCGCCCACACGTGCCCGCGGACAGCCGTATCCCATGACCGAGCAGGGGCAGGAGGGGACCGCGAGCAGCAGCGACGCGGGCCCCTCACCGACGACCGCCGAACCCGGTGCCGACGACACCGGCGCCGACGGTGCCGACCGGATCGCACCGCGCGCGCGGGTGGTGCTGGTCGGGCTGCCCGGCTCGGGAAAGTCGACGATCGGGCGCAAGCTGGCCAGGGAACTCGGGGTGGCGCTCTACGACACCGACGCGGGGATCGAGTCCGATACCGGGCGCACCATTCCCGATATCTTCGCCACCGACGGTGAGGCGGAGTTCCGCCGGATCGAAGAAGAGGTGGTGCGCCGCGCCGTGCTCTGCCACGACGGTGTCGTCTCCCTCGGTGGCGGTTCGGTGCTGTCCGAGCGGACCAGAGATCTCCTGCGTGACGCGATGGTCGTCTACCTGGAGATCAGTGTGTCCGAAGGAGTTCGGCGCACCGGCGCGAGTAGCACCCGCCCGCTGCTCAACGGTGTCGACCCCGCGGCCAAGTACCGGGATCTGATGCGCGAGCGTCGCCCGCTCTACCGCGAGATCGCCACCGTGCGCGTGCGCACCGACGGGCGAAGTCCGGGTCGAGTGGTGCGAATGATCCTGGCCAAGCTCGGCCTGGAATCGGTGCGCACCGACCTCGAGGCCACGCGTTCGAACACCGGAAATACGGCCGCGGCCGCGGGTTCGGTCACGAGCAGGCCCGGCACCGGGAGCAACCGGTCCAAAAACAGGCGACGTGCCAGGGTCCGCGCCGCCGCCGCGCGTCGGGGTGCGGAGCAACCGGGCGTGGGGGTGGCAGAACGGCGTGGCAGCGCCGATGACCGGAACCGTTCGGCGACAACACAATCCGCCACCGACGGTGCCACGGTCGACGAAACCACCGGCGCCGCTCGCACGGCAGGTGCGGCGCAGGGCGACACGCGCGCGGCAGGCAGTCGGCGGTCCCGGCGTACCAGGTCGCGCCGCGGAGGCGCACGCATCCGGTCGGCGACCAGCGCGGCTGCCCGCGACGCGGACAGCTCGTCGGGCGTCGCGTCCGTGAACCAGGAAGGGCTCGCGGGCTCGCGAACGGAAGGCCGTGCGGGTAACGCCGAGAACCAGTCGGACAACCGAGATGCCGCCGCCGCGGACCGGGCGGGCAACCGCAATGCCCCTGGCAGTCGGGCAAGTGGGCGCAAGGCGGTCTCGAGCGGCCAGACGAACAGTCGGGCCGGCCGAGGCAGGCGGTCGGCCAGTCGCGAGGCGGGCGCCCCGGCACGGGCAGGCCGGCGGGGTGGCGAGCTCGCCGGACCCACGGGTCCAGCGAGCTCGGATCCCGCGACGGAAAACCGGACCGGGTCAGCATCACAACAGGTTCAGCGCGCCGGACAACCACCCGGTGACGCGGATCGCGCGACGAATACCAACGAACGCAGGCGACGCGGGCAGCCGCGGCGGCGCAGCGGTCGACGCAATAACAATGACCAGAAAGAATCGGAGCAGCGCACGTGACAGAGCCGTCCACCATTCAGGTTCGCACCGCCGACCCGTACCCGGTGATCATCGGCCGCGGGCTGCTCGGCGACCTCGTCGAGTCGGTCAACGCGGGCAATGCCGTGCGGACCGTGGCGATCTTCCATCAGCCGCCGCTGGCCGAAACCGCGGAGGCGGTGCGTCAGGCACTGGCCGACACCGGGATCGACGCGCACCGCATCGAGATCCCCGACGCCGAGGACGGCAAGGAACTGGCCGTTGCCGGGTTCTGCTGGGAGGTTCTCGGACGAATCGGGCTGACCCGCAACGACGCCATCGTGAGCCTCGGCGGCGGTGCGGCGACCGACCTGGCCGGCTTCGTCGCCGCCACCTGGATGCGTGGCGTGCGCATCGTGCACGTGCCGACGACGCTGCTGGCCATGGTCGACGCGGCGGTCGGCGGCAAGACCGGCATCAACACCGAGGCCGGTAAGAATCTCGTCGGCAGCTTCCACGAACCCAGCGCCGTGCTGGTCGACCTCGTGACTCTGGAAACGGTGCCGCGCAACGAGATCGTCGCCGGCATGGCCGAGATCATCAAAGCAGGCTTCATCGCCGACCCGGTGATTCTCGACCTCATCGAAGCCGATCCCGAGGCCGCCCTCGACCCCACCGGCGATGTGCTGCCCGAACTGATCCGCCGCGCCATCCAGGTCAAGGCCGATGTGGTCGCCGCCGACCTCAAGGAATCGAGCCTGCGCGAGATCCTGAACTACGGCCACACTCTCGGCCACGCCGTGGAACGCCGTGAGCGTTACCGCTGGCGTCACGGCGCCGCGGTCTCCGTGGGCCTGGTCTTCGCCGCCGAGCTCGGCCGCCTGGCAGGCCGTCTCGACGACGCCACCGCCGATCGGCACCGCACCATCCTGGAAAGCGTCGGCCTGCCCGTCACCTACGACGGCGATGCCCTGCCCCACCTGATCGACGCCATGCAAACCGACAAGAAGACCCGTTCCGGTGTCTTGCGTTTCGTGATCCTGGACGGCCTGGCCAAGCCCGGTCGTCTCGAAGGTCCCGACCCGTCGCTGCTGGCCGCCGCCTATTCGGCGATCGCCCGCGACGCGACCCCTGGCGCCTCGCCGATCATGCTCTGAGATCGGCGACCTCTGCGCGGACGCTCTTCGGCCTCGCCGGGGAGCGTCCGCGGTTCGGCCGACTCACCTCGCGGCAACGAGTACCGGTTCCGTTGCGGGAGCGGTGGATTCGCTCGCACGTCGCGACCGAGAACGACCGAGGGCCGCGCCTGCCATCGACGGCAGGAAGACGAGCAGGAAGATGAACGACGCCGCGGAGGTCAGTTCGTAGAGCAGGCCCGCGTCGCCGAGTTCGATGCCGGGAGCCTGATCGAGGACCCAGCACACCGCAGAGCTGGCGAGGCCGGTGGCCAAACCGGCGGCCAACCAGCGGACGATGAGGTTGTCGGCGCCCGCGCGACCGTCACGCATACCCCAGGCCGCGACCACCGCGATGATCGCGAGCAGGCACGCCGCGCGCCAGAGGGTGCCGTAGGTGGGCCAGGAGGCCATCGCGAGGCCGAGAAGGACGCGTAGGGCGACGACCAGCGCGCCGAGGACGGTGGCTCGTAATACCCAAGCGGTCATGGACAACACCTTAGCGGGATAAAACTAGAACCGGTATCAATTCTGTGGATCGAACGATCGCCGACGGACTACCGATCACGGTCGCGGCGAGGATTCCGCCAGCGCCGCCGCCATCGCGGCGCGCGGGGCGGGCTGCCCGGTGAACAACTCGACTTGCCCGTAGGCCTGATTCAGCAACATCTGCAGTCCGCTGACCACCGTGTGACCCGCCGCCTCGACCGCTGTTGCCAGCGGGGTCGGCCACGGGTTGTAGATGGCGTCGAGCACGACCGGCGCCTCGGCTACCGCCGCCGCGATCACCGCGGCCGCCTCGGCGGGCACGGTACTGACCACCGCACCGGCCGACGCGCACGCCGCGCGCACCTGCTGGGCATCGAGTGGTACGACCGTGGCTCGCATACCGAGTCGCTCGGCCAAGTCCAACGCGCTGCGCGCCCGCCCGGCATCACGGGCGATCACCGTCACCGTCTTCGCCCCGAGTTCCGACAGCGCCAGCAACGCGGGCCGGGCCGTGCCGCCTGCCCCGAGCACGACGGCCTCCTCGATCGTCGAGACGCCACCACCGCGCAGCGCACCGAGGACACCGTCGACATCGGTGCAGTCCGCCCGCCACCCGCCGTCGGTGCGCACGAGCGTGTTGGCCGAGCCGACCAGGACCGCGCGTTCGGTGCGCTCGAGGGCCACCGCCAGCGCCGCTTCCTTGCCCGGCATGGTCACCGACAACCCGACCCATTCCGGCCCGAGCCCGGCGACGAGGCCGGGCAACTGCTCGGCGGAGCACTCGATACGTTCGTAGCTCCATGGCAATTCGAGCGCGCGGTAGGCCGCCAGGTGCAGTTGTGGCGAACGCGAATGCTCGATCGGCTTGCCGAGCACCGCCGCCTTGCGGACCTCAGCCACCGTAGGGTCGCGAGCTGTCGAGGATGCCGCTGCGCTGCGCCTGGGTCACCAGTCGCAGATGCTCGGAGTAGGAGTCGGTGAACTTGGTCGTGCCCTGCTTGTCGACGGTGACGAAGTACAACCACGCCCCCGGCTCCGGGTTCTCCATGGCCCGCAACGCGCCGACCGACGGAGCGGCGATCGGAGTCTTGGGCAGGCCGTTCATCGCGTAGGTGTTCCAGGGGGTTTCCCTGGCTCGATCGGCGTCGGTGGTCGCCACTTCCGTGGTGTCGAGTGCGTAGTTCACCGTGGAGTCGAACTGCAGCATCTGATCGACTCGCAGCCGGTTCACGATCACTCGTGCCACCTTGCCCATGTCCTGCGGTTGCGCCTCACGTTCGACCAGCGAGGCCGCGACCAGCGTCTCGTACGGCGAGAGCTTCGTGTCGGCGCCCGACTGGAGCAGACCGGTGGCTTCGTAGGCCTGCACGCTCGCGGTCACCATCTGACGCAGGATCTGCTCCGGGGTCCCGCTCGGATCGAAATCCCACGTCCCCGCCGCGATGAGGCCTTCCAGCTGACGTGTCCGGTCGGGACACTCCTTGACCGCCTGCGCCGCCCACGCGGGCACGCCGAGTGCGGCCAGGTCCAGACTCGCGCCCGCGGCGTCGAGCTGTTCGTAGGTCACGCACTTGCGCTCGGGGCCCACACAGCTGGCCTCGGCGATCTTGCGGTAGATGCCGTCGTAGCGCCCACCGGTGGTCGCGTCGTGCTTGTCGTGCAGCAGACGCCCCTCGGAGATGGTCACGTTCCCGACCCGCGACTTCCCGCCGACCAGCGCAGTGACGGCGTCGACGGCCGGGCTCTTCGCCCCGATCGCGTAGAAGCCGGGCTGGACGCTGTTCATCCCCGCATTGCGCACGGCCGCTTCGTAGAAGGCCTCGGAGCTGGCCACCACGCCCTTCTCGTGCATTTCCGTGGCGATCTGCGTCGCGGTGTCACCGGAGTGCACCTGGACCACCACGGGGGCGCCGGGCGGGCCCGCGAAATCTTCGGCCGGGCTGAGGCTGCCCATCAGTTTGTACCCGGCGAATCCCGCGGCCGAGACGAACAGCACGACGAACACCGCGGCGACGGCCCACATGGTGCGACGGCGCCGTTTCCGCTCGGCCGCCTTGCGTGAGGCGATCCGCGACCGCTTGCCGCGGCCCGAAGGGCGAGCGCGGCCACGGGGGTCCGCTGCCGCGCGACCGGACTGCGCCGCACGCTGCCCGACGCGGCGCGGCGCGGCCGTCTGTTCCGGTTCGGGCTCGGGTTCGGGCCCCGACTCGTCGTAGATCTCGTCTTCGTAGCGCGGGATGACGTCTGTGCCGTCTTCGTCGTCCCACCCCGCGGGTCCGGCCTGCTGTGGCTCGTCCTCGCGTACCGCGCGGGCGTCCAGGCCCCAGTCATCGCGGCGGGGGTAGCGCCGATCCGCTTCCCGTGCCCGGTAGCGTTCCTCGGCCCTGGTCCATCGGTCGGTCATGCATCGTCTCCGACCCTCGCCGTGTCTGCTGAGTCCTTCAAGTAGTCCTTCAACACCGAACTCCGCTCGTCCAACCATCCTTGCAGGATCGACACGGCTGCCGCCTGGTCGATCATCTGCCGCTGGCCACGTGCGCGAACTCCACTGTCGCGCAGCGCACGTGCAGCAGACACCGTAGTCAAACGTTCGTCGGAAAGGCGTATCGGAATCGGGTCGATCACCCGACGCAACTGCTTGGCAAACTTCCGTGCCAGAGCAGCCGCTGTGCCGTTTTCGCCGCGCAAGGTGCGTGGCAGGCCGATGATCACTTCCACCGCTTCATATTCCCGCACAATGTCGGCAATTCTTGCGATATCGGTGGGAGGACCACCCGCGCGTCCACCGGACTTGGCGCGCGCGACGGTCTCGACGGGGGTGGCGAGGATGCCGTCGGGGTCACTCGAGGCGACACCGATGCGCACGCTACCGACATCGATCGCGATCCGGCGGCCCCGACCCGGGTCGGTGTCCGGGTCGGGGCGGTCGGCGGATTCTTCGTTGGCCGAACCAGGGGTGGTCATCAGCCGGCGAGTTCGGCCACCCGGGCGCGGACCGCGGTCAAACCGGCCGGGATACCCGACGGATCCGATCCAGCGCCCTGCGCCATCTCCGGCTTGCCACCACCACGGCCGGCGATACTGGGTCCGAAGGCCGCGACGAGATCGCCCGACTTGACGCCGAGATCCTGGGCGGCCTTGTTCACCGTCACCACGAACGGTGCCTTGCCGTCGACATTGCCGAGCAGCACGACGATCGCGGCCTCGCTGCCGAGACGGCCACGGATATCGGTGGCCAGGGTTCGGAGGTCACCGGCGGACACGCCCTCGGGCGCCGCGGCGGCTACCAGACGCACCGCACCGACCCGCTCGGCCTGCTCGGCGAAGGTGCCCGCCGACGACAGCACCGCGGCGATCTTGGTGCGCTCGAGTTCCTTCTCTGCCACCTTGAGCCGTTCCACGAGCTGCTCCACCCGCCCGGGCACCTCCTCGGAGGGCACCTTCAGCGAGGACGCGACACCGGCCAGCAGCGCACGCTCCTTGGCCAGGTACTTGTAGGAATCCAGGCCGACGAAGGCCTCGACGCGCCGCACACCGGAACCCACCGAGGACTCACCCAGCAGGGTGATCGGGCCGATCTGCGAGGAATGCTCCACGTGGGTGCCGCCGCACAGCTCCATCGAGAACGGGCCGCCGATCTCCACGACACGCACCTCGTCGCCGTAGTTCTCGCCGAACAGCGCCATCGCGCCCATTTCCTTGGCCTTGGGCAGATCGGTGACGAAGGTGTTCACCGCGAAGTCCGCGCCGACGGCGTCATTGGAGACGGCTTCGATATCGGCCTTCTGCTGCTCCGAGAGCGCACCCTGCCAGTTGAAGTCGAACCGCAGGTAGCCGGGCTTGTTCAGCGAACCGGCCTGCACCGCGTTGGGGCCGAGGATCTGGCGCAGCGCGGCATGCACCATGTGCGTGCCGGAGTGGCCCTGGGTGGCGCCGCGACGCCAGGCCGGATCCGCTTGGGCGAGCACGACATCGCCTTCGGTGATCTGACCCGTCTCGACCGTGGCCTTGTGGACCCAGACCTTCTTGGCGATCTTCTGCACGTCGTTGACCTGCAGCTTCAGCCCCGACGCGGTGATAGTGCCGCGGTCGGCGATCTGACCGCCGGACTCGGCGTACATCGGGCTGCGATCGAGGATGACCTCGATGTCGTGGCCCGCCGTGGCCACCGGGACCCGCACACCGTCGGCGATCAGGGCCAGCACGGTGGCCTCGGAGATGAGCTCGTCGAAACCGGTGAACTCGGTGGCGCCGCGGTCGACCAGTTCCTTGTACACGGTGAGGTCGGCATGGGCGTGCTTGCGGGACTGGGCGTCGTCCTTGGCGCGCTTGCGCTGCTCGGCCATGAGCGAGCGGAAGCCGTCCTCGTCCACGGAAAGGCCTGCCTCGGCGGCCATTTCGAGGGTGAGGTCGATCGGGAAGCCGTAGGTGTCGTGCAGGGCGAAGGCATCGGAGCCGGTGATCTGCTTGCCGCCCTTGGACTTCACCGCGGTGGCGGCGTTGTCGAACAGGGTCTCGCCGGTGTTCAGGGTCTTCAAGAAGGCCGTTTCCTCGCCGACCGCGACGGTTTCGATGCGCGAGAAGTCGGTGGCCAGTTCCGGATAGGACGGCGACATCAGTCCGGAGACGACATTCATCAGCTCGGCCATCACCGGCTTCTCGGCGCCCAGCAGACGAGCCGAGCGCACGATGCGGCGCAGCAGGCGGCGCAGCACGTAGCCGCGGCCGTCGTTGCCGGGGTTCACGCCGTCGGCGATGAGCATGGCCGAGCTGCGCACATGGTCGGCGATCACGCGGAAGCGCACGTCGTCGGCGTGTTCGACACCGTAGGAGCGGCCGGTGAGCTGTTCTGCCTTGTCGATGATCGGGCGCAGCAGGTCGGTCTCGTAGACGTTCTCCACGCCTTGGAGCAACATGGCGACACGCTCGACACCCATACCGGTGTCGATGTTCTTGCGCGGCAACGACCCGACCGGCGGGAAGCCCTGCTTGGGGCTCTGCTCACCGCGGATGTCCTGCATGAACACCAGGTTCCAGATCTCGAGGTAGCGGTCCTCGTCGGCGACCGGGCCGCCTTCCTTGCCGTAGGCGGGACCGCGGTCGTAGTAGATCTCCGAGCACGGACCACCCGGGCCCGGCACGCCCATGTCCCAGTAGTTGTCCTTGCCGTCACGGAACTGGATGCGCTCGTGCGGGATTCCGGCGACGCGGTGCCAGATCTCGGCGGCCTCCGGGTCGGACTCGTAGGCGGTGACCCAGATCCGTTCGGGGTCGAAACCGAAACCGCCCTCCTCCGCGGGCTTGGAGATCAGCTCCCAGGCCAGGGTGATGGCGCCTTCCTTGAAGTAGTCGCCGAAGGAGAAGTTGCCCGCCATCTGGAAGAACGTGTTGTGCCGGGTGGTGACGCCGACCTCGTCGATGTCACCGGTGCGCACGCACTTCTGCACGCTGGTCGCGCGCGTGTAGGGCGGCGCCTCCTGACCCAGGAAATACGGCTTGAACTGGACCATGCCCGCGTTGACGAACAACAGGTTGGGGTCGGCCAGGATCAGCGAAGCACTGGGGACCTCGGTGTGTCCGGCACGGACGAAATGGTCCAGGAACCGTCGTCGAATCTCGTGGGTCTGCACAAATACCCAGCCTACCGGGCCGGTGCGGGTGGTTTTTCATCGACCGGGGTGGTCCGCGCCACGCCGGATCGACGACCCACGCGCCGTGCCGAGAACCGAGCGTTGAAAAGCTACTTTCCGCGAATGATGCGGCGCAGTTTTTCCAGGCGCGGGCCGATCGTACGCTCGTTGCCGTGGTCGGTGGGCAGGTAGTAGTCGGTGCCGACCAGTTCGTCGGGCGGGTACTGCTGGGGCACCACGCCCTCGCGGTATTTGTGCGGGAACTTGTAGCCCTGCGCGTTGCCGAGCAGAGCGGCGCCCGCGTAGTGGCCGTCGCGCAGGTAGGGCGGAACGGCGCCGGCCTTGCCGCGCGAGACATCGGCCATGGCCGTGCCGATGGCGGTGGTCACCGCGCCGGATTTGGGGGCTGTCGCGAGGTGGATGGTGGCTTGGGCCAGCGCGAGCTTGCATTCGGGCAGACCGACCAGTTGGACGACCTGGGCGGCCGCGGTGGCGGTCTGCAGGGCCATCGGGTCGGCCATGCCGATGTCTTCGCTGGCGTGGATCATCAGGCGACGCGCGATGAAGCGGGGATCTTCGCCCGCGGCGAGCATACGTGCCAGATAGTGCACGGCCGCGTCGACATCGGAGCCGCGAATGGACTTGATGAAGGCGCTGATCACGTCGTAGTGCTGGTCGCCCGCGCGGTCGTAGCGAACAGCGGCCTTGTCGACGGTGGCCTCGACCGTTTCCAGGTCGACGCGACCCTCGCTCGCGGACTCGGCCGACGCCTCCAACGCGGTGAGCGCGCGCCGGGCGTCGCCACCGGCGATCCGGACGATGTGTTCGATCGCCTCCTCGCTCACCGTGTAGGCGTCGGCGAGACCACGCGGGTCGCTGATCGCGCGGGCCAGCACGGCTCGGATGTCGTCGGGGGTGAGCGGTTGCAGTTGCAGCACGAGCGAACGCGACAACAGCGGCGAGACGACGGAGAACGACGGGTTCTCGGTGGTCGCGCCGACCAGCAGCACCACGCGGTTCTCGACGGCGGCCAGCAGCGCGTCCTGCTGGGTCTTGGAGAACCGGTGGATCTCATCGATGAACAGCACAGTCTGTTCGCCCGCGGTGAGTCGGCGCCGGGCGAGGTCGATCACCGCTCGAACCTCCTTGACGCCGGCCGACAGTGCCGACAACGCTTCGAAGCGTCGGCCGGTGGCCTGCGAGAGCAACGAGGCCAGTGTGGTCTTGCCGGTGCCGGGCGGGCCGTAGAGCAGCACCGATGCCGCACCCGACCCTTCGACGAGGCGGCGTAGCGGGGAGCCTGGCCCGAGCAGATGCGCCTGACCGATCACCTCGTCCAGGTTCTCGGGGCGCATGCGAACCGCGAGCGGGGCGCCCGAGTCACGGCGGAACACCGCGTCGGCGCCGGGTTCGGCGGACGCACCTTCGCCGGGCACGTCGAAAAGGCTGTCGCTCACGGTGTGCAGGGTACCGAGACCCCCGGACATGTTCTGCGGAGCTCACCGACTCGAGCACCTGAGACCGACCAGTACCTTCCGTGAAAGTGGACAGTTGACCAACAATCCTCGCGTCGACTTGCGCGGAAGCGATTCGTGGACTGTGATCGCTGATCGTGGTCGAAAACAACAGCGCCGTAACCGTCCCGCCGGTCGGGCACTTCGCCCGCCGCACCCTGTTCGCCGGTTCCACCGCGGTGGCCGCGGTCGCGGTGTTGAGCACGGTCGCGCCCGCACACGCCGCGGGCGCGGTCTTCCGGCACGGCGTCGCGTCCGGCGATCCGCTGCCGAGCGCGGTCATCCTCTGGACCAGGGTGACCGTCGCCGACGACGCCACGCCCGGTTCCGGCATCGGCGAGGCGACGGCGGTGCGCTGGGAAATCGCCACCGACGACGATTTCGGGACGCTCGCCGCGTCCGGCACCGTCACGGCCACTGCCGATTCCGATCACACCGTCAAGGTCGACGCGACCGGCCTCACCCCGGGTCAGGACTACTTCTACCGCTTCACCGCGCACGGCGAGACCTCCCCGGTCGGGCGCACCAGGACCGCGCCCGCACCCGACAGCGACGTCGATCGGCTGCGTCTGGGCCTGGTCTCCTGCTCCAATTGGGAAGCGGGCTGGTTCGGCTCCTACCGGCACCTGGCCGCACGCACCGATCTCGACGCGATCGTGCACCTCGGCGACTACATCTACGAGTACGGCCGAGGAAGGTACACCGGCCGCAACGGCGCGGTCCGTGCCCACGATCCGGCCAACGAGATCGTCAGCCTCACCGACTACCGCACCCGCCACGGCCAGTACAAGACAGACCCTGATCTGATGGCCCTGCACGCCGCGGTGCCGTTCATCTGCACCTGGGACGACCACGAGTCGGCCGACAACTCCTGGCGCGACGGCGCGGAGAACCACGACCCGGCCGTCGATGGCCCCTGGGGCGACCGCAAGGCGGCATCTGCCCGCGCCTACCTCGAGTGGATGCCGGTGCGCGCGACCCGCGCCGACGGGCAGGTACAGATCTACCGCCGCTTGCGTTTCGGCACGCTGGCGGAACTGTCGATGCTGGATCTGCGCAGCTACCGCGACGAGGAGGCCGGGCCGGGCGCGGGTTGGCGCCACGCCGACGATCCGGCCCGCACGATCACCGGCCGCGCCCAGATGGATTGGCTCACCGCGGGACTCACCTCCTCCCCCACCCGCTGGAAGCTGATCGGCAACTCGGTGATGGTCGCGCCGCTGGTGTTCCCGCCGTTGGACGCGGCCACGACCCAGGCGATCACCGAGGCACTGGGCATCCCCCAGGGCGGCATCACCGTCAACGGCGACCAGTGGGACGGTTATACCGCCGACCGGAACACCCTGTTCCAGACGATCACCGACAACGAGGTGGGCAACGTCGTGTTCCTCACCGGCGACATCCACACCTCCTGGGCCGCCGACCTGCCGGTGAACGCCGCGAACTACCCCGGCGGGCCGACGGTCGGCGCGGAATTCGTGATCCCGTCGGTCACCTCCTCGAGCGTCGGCGACCTGCTGAAAATGCCCCCTCGTACCGGGTCGATACCGGCCGAAGAAGCCATCAGAGCGGCCAACCACCACTTGCGTTACACCGAGCTGGACTCACACGGCTTCGGCGTGCTGGAGGTCACCGCGACGCAGACGCAGATGGACTGGTTCTACGTCGCCGACGTCACCGACCCGGCCACCGGCGTGCGACACGGCGCGTCCTTCGCGGTCCCGGCGGGCGGACGGCTCGAACCGCGGTCGACTCCGGTGCTCTGACCGGGGTTCGACCCGACGCCGCGGAAATCGGCGCAGAATTCTTCGGACAGGGTTGTCGATTGCGCACGTGTCGCTCGTCGGGTGAGTACGGGTACGCCGCGTACTCCCCCGCGCGCCGCCTTCCTCGCTGACCTCGGGCGCACCGACGACGCGATCGCCGCCTACACGTCGGCGCTGCTGCTCACCGACAACGCGGTCGAACGTGCCCATCTGCGATACAAACTCGCCGCACCGACAAGGTGACCGCCGAGCCACGACCCGGATCAGGCGCCCTCGGCCGCCAGCTCTCGCTTCCATTCACGGAAGCCCTCCTCGGTGCGACCACGCCGCCAGTACCCCGAGATCGAGAGCCATTTCGGCGCGACACCGCGTTCCTTGCGCAGGTAGGGCCGTAGCTGACGCATCACGGACTCGGCCTCGCCGTGCACGAACGCCTGGACCTGTCCGGGCAACCACTCGGCCGCTCGCACCGCGGCCACCAGCGGTGCGTTCGGCCCCGCGAGGTCGTCGGTGATCCGGTCCGACGACACACCGCGATGCACCCAGCGCAGGCGCAGGTCAGCGGGCGACGCGAGGGCGATCTCGTCCTCGGTACCGCCCACCTCGACGAACACGAGAGCGGGCGCATCCGCGGGGAGCGCTTCCAGAGCGGCCGCGATGGCGGGCAGCGCGGATTCGTCGCCCGCGAGCAGGTACCAGTCGGCTGTCGGGTCGGGTGCGAACGCACCGCCCGGGCCGTTCAACCAGAACCGCGCGCCCGGTTCCACCGACCGCGCCCATGGCCCCGCGACGCCCTCGTCGCCGTGCACCACGAAGTCGATGGCGATCTCGCGCCGCTCGGGATCGAAGGATCGCACGGTGTAGGTGCGCAGCACAGGCTGGCTCTCGGGGCCGAGCGTCGCGCGCACCGCGTCGAGATCGAGCGGCTCGGGATATTCGACGCCGGGTACCGGGAAGATCAACTTCACGTAGGCGTCGGTGAACCCGTTGGGTTCGAATTCGTCCGACACGGTGCCGACCACCCGCACCAGATGCGGGGTCAACCACTGCTTGCGGACGACGGTGACGGTGACCGGTTTCGGCACGATGCTCCCAACTTCTCAGCTCTTCGCCGACGGTACCCTCGTGGCGCCGGGAAATGGGAGCCCGCTCGGCGCCGCTACTCCGACCAGCGCTCTTCGAGCATCGCCGAGACCTGTTCGGCGAAGTCACCGACGGCGTCGTCGCCGGTCATCCTGGCGTCCTCGGCGAGCGCGGACCAGCGGTTGATCAAGGCTTCCGAGCGCGGAATCGACAGGCCGTGTTCGCGGGCGGTGGCGATGCGGGTGTGGTCGGCGGGCAGGAACCAGTAGGTGGACAGCCAGACCCAGATCAGCCGGGCTTCGAGAATACGTTCGGCCAGGACCGTGTCGTCGGCCAGCGACGGCCAGACGCCGACCACGGCCGAACGCCACGCCTCGACCATTTCCTTGGCGCGGCTGCGCGAGAGTTCGAAATCGCACAGGCAGCCGGGGTAGGACACCAGCGCGTAGGCGATGTCGAGTGTGGCGTCGCGGAAACCGCCCCACTCGTAATCGAGGAACCGCGCGCCTTCCTCGTTCATGATCACGTTGTCGGGGCACAGATCCGACGGGCTGAACGCCCGGTAGCGGCCACCGGTGAACAGGCGATTGCCGTGCACGATGCGTTCGGCGATCTCACCGGGCACCTCGATACCGAATTCGGCCTCGAGCAGACCGGGAACCTCGGCGATGGCGGCGTGGGCCTGCTGTGCGATTCCGTCGACGCGATGCCTCGAATCGACCCGGCGCATCAGGGCGACGAAGTCGGGTTCGCGGCCCACGGTCGCGGCGTGCATCCGGCCGAGCGCTTGCGCGAACGCCATCAGCGAATTGCGGGTGCCGGGTTCCACGCGAGCCTGCAACACGGAGGTGAGCAACGCGTTCTCGCCGAGATCGGACAGCACCAGGAGTCGGTCGGGAACGCTGTGCGCGATCAGGAAGGCGCCGGGGCGCTGCTCGCGGCTCAGCGCGGTGGTGAACTGGTAGGACACCGCTTCGCGCAGGAATGCCGCGTCGATGCTGGCGACGCCGGGCGCTAGACCACCGGCGCGGCGGTCGGGACTGGAACCGCGCACCTGCTTCACGATCAGCGTGCGCGGCAACGAAAATGCGTTCTCCGCAACACGCACGCGTAGGACTGTCGTCCTACCACTGCCGCTGAGCTCCATCGGATCACTCAGCTTTACCGGAGCACCCATTCGCTTTGTGAGCAACTGTTGTGCTGCGGACACGACGTCGGCGGCGCGTTCGGCCAATAGTGCGGTCATCGCCTCTCAAGCTACTCGTACCTGGTCACTTCTAGCGAGCGGTTGGACAACCTTTCCGCGTCGTTCGGCGTGTTGGCGCCGAGGTTGCGCGTCTGTGCCTGTTCGCTTGACACACCAGTCGGTCTTCGGGTTTTCTCATCGTGAACTGCTGTGCGCCACACCGCAACCGGTTGAGTCGAAAGGTCTATCACAATGACCGACACTCCGTACGCCGCATCGAGCGATTCACCGGGCGGGTCGCCCGTTCCGGGCGGTGGCGGGCAATTCGCCGGACCCACGGGCCGACACGAGGGAACCGGACAACCACCGGCTTCGGGTTCGGGACAGAGCAGGCACGGAATGGCCGGTGGCGCAGGCTATCCGCAGTTCGAAGGGCCGGGCGCCGCCCAGTACGGGCAGGAGCCGGTAGAGCCGCCACCGCCGATTGCCGGCCAGGGCAGGCCCACACCGCAGTACGGGCCCGCAGGCACCGGCCCCGGTTACGCGGTCCCCCAGTCGAAGCCGGAGAATCCGACCTACGCCGCCGCCCCCACATCCGGCGTGTCGGCCGGCGGCGCCGGGCAGACGCCCGGTTACTACCATTCGGGAGCACAAGCCCTCGATATCGGCCGTTCGCTGAGTTATGGCTGGGAACGATTCCGGGCCAATCCGGGTCCCTGGCTCGGCGTCACCGCGGTGGGCGTGCTGATCTACCTCGGGTTCGTCGCCGTCGTCCAGCTCGTCGAGCCGACCTCACCGTTCAGCGTCTTGTTCCTGTTCTTGATGGTGATCGTCGGGCTGTGGCTGTTGCAGGCGGCGATGGTCCGCGGCGCGCTCTACGAAACCGACGGGTATCCACCGGCTTTCGGGTCGTTCTTCCGGTTCGTGAACGCGGGCAATGTCTTGCTGACCTCACTGCTGGCGTTCACCGTCACCCTGCTGCTGTCGGCGTTGTGCCTGGCGCCGGGGCTGATCGCCGGGTTCCTGTGCATGTTCTCGTTGCACTTCGTGATCGATCAGGACTACGGCCCGGTGGAGGCGATCAAGGCGAGCGCACAGCTGGTGCTGGCGAATCTGTGGGCGGCACTGCTGCTGGCGCTGACCGTCATGCTGGTCACCCTCGTCGGCGCGGCGCTGTGCGGGCTCGGGTTGTTCGTCGCGGGGCCGGTGTGCGTGATCGCGGTGACCTACTCCTACCGGATGCTGACGGCGGGGCCGGTCGCCCGCGTCTGAGGTCAGCGTTCGAGCACGGTTCGCATGCCGATGGCCCGTTTGAACCGGCCGATCGGGCCCTTTTCGTCGCCGGCCTTCGGCCGCAGCTCGAGCACAACCACCCCGGCGATGACGATGCCGAGCAGGTTCACCGCGAGCTGGCCCGCCGACTCGAACGCTCGATGCCACTGTCCGAGCGTCGCCGCCACCACCGCGTAACCGGCTGCGGGCACGGTCGTCACCGAGATGAAGACACCGATCAGCGCCGCCGACTTCGCGGTGACCAACGACAACATGCCCGCCGCGCCGGCGAGCAACGCCACGACCAGTGAGAACGGCCCGACCTCGTAGATGAAGTCGACGCTGTGCGCGTCGACGATGCTCGCGGTGGTGATCCAGCCGAGCTGCTCCCACACGATCGTCGCTCCGAGGGTGACCACCATCGCGATCGGGAACGCCACCGCGAGGGCGATTCCCGAACGGCGGGCGAGACGCCAGTTGCGACGCACCAGCGCCACCGACAGCGCGGCCAGCGGACCGAACTCCGGGCCGACCACCATCGCGCCGACGATGGTGACCGGCGAGTCGGTCGCCACGCCGATCGCGGCGAGCAGGCAGGCGATGGTGAGGAACGCGACGAAGGTGATGTTGAGCGAGGACTCCTCGTGGGTTTCCTCTAGCAGTTGTTCCCAGACCACGGCATCGCTCGGATCTCCGGGTGCCGACCTGACCGCACGGTTCGCGGCATCGGAGAGCACCGCCACGACCGGCCCGAGGGTGATCCCGCCGTGCTCGACGATGCCGAGTGCCTTCACGTCGGCGAGTACCTTGTTGGCGCCTTCCCTGGCCACGTCGGCCTGGACGAGATCGCCCGCGGGATCGAGCGCGATGCCGCGCGCCACCGTCAGATGGGTGACGCCGGCGTCGGCTTCGAGGACTCGGATCAGCTCGGCCGTCTGCTCGGGCGGGCTGATCACGCGCAGATGTAGCACCGGTGTCCTCCTGGTCGGTATCGCGGTGGCGATACGCCAGAAGGTACCGGGCTACTCCACGGGGCTGCTATTTCTCGGCCGCAACAACTTTCGGCGCGTCCGCGGCGACCTTGACCTCGGGCTTGGCGTCGATGCCCGCTTCCTTACGCTGCTGCGCGGTGATCTGCGCGGGCGCGTCGGTGAGCGGGTCGACGCCGCCACCGGTCTTCGGGAACGCGATCACCTCGCGGATCGAGTCCTCCCCGGCCAGCAGCGCGGTGATGCGGTCCCAGCCGAAGGCGATGCCGCCGTGCGGCGGGGCGCCGTAGGCGAACGCGTCGAGCAGGAAGCCGAACTTGTCCTGAGCTTCGGCGTTGTCGATGCCCATCACCGAGAACACGCGTTCCTGCACGTCGCGACGGTGGATACGGATGGAACCGCCACCGATCTCGTTGCCGTTGCAGACGATGTCGTAGGCGTAGGCCAGCGCGGAACCGGGATCGGTGTCGAAGGTGTCCATGGACTCCGGCTTGGGCGAGGTGAACGCGTGGTGTACCGCGGTCCAGGCCGAGTGGCCCAGGGCCACGTCACCGCTGGCGGTGGCCTCGGCGGCAGGCTCGAACATCGGGGCGTCGACGATCCAGACGAAGGCCCAGGCGTTCGGGTCGATGAGGTCGCACTTGCGGGCGATCTCACCGCGCGCGGCACCCAGCAGGGCCCGGCTCGACTTCACCGCGCCGGCGGCGAAGAACACGCAGTCACCCGGCTCGGCACCGACCTGCTCGGCCAGACCGTCGCGCTCGGCGTCGGTCAGATTCTTGGCGACCGGGCCGCCCAGGGTGCCGTCTTCGTTGATCAGGATGTAGGCCAAGCCCTTGGCGCCACGCTGCTTCGCCCACTCCTGCCAGGCGTCGAGCTGACGACGCGGCTGGCTCGCGCCGCCGGGCATCACCACCGCACCCACGTATTCCGACTGGAACACTCGGAAGGTCGTGTCCTTGAAGTAGTCGGTGAGCTCGGTGATCTCGACGCCGAAGCGCAGGTCGGGCTTGTCGGAGCCGTAACGCCGCATCGACTCCGCGTAGGTCATGTGCGGGATCGGGGTGACGATCTCGTGGCCGACCAGCTTCCACAGCGCGGTGAGGATGTCCTCGGCCAGCAGGATCACGTCGTCCTGGCGCACGAAGCTCATCTCGATGTCGAGCTGGGTGAACTCGGGCTGACGGTCGGCGCGGAAGTCCTCGTCGCGGTAGCAGCGCGCGATCTGGTAGTAGCGCTCGATGCCGCCGACCATGAGCAGCTGCTTGAACAGCTGCGGGCTCTGCGGCAGGGCGTAGAAACTGCCCGGCTGCAGCCGCGCGGGGACCAGGAAGTCGCGGGCGCCCTCGGGCGTCGAGCGGGTGAGCGTGGGGGTCTCGACTTCGACGAAGTCGTGGCCGGCCAGCACGTCGCGGGCGGCGGCGTTGACCTTGGACCGCAGGCGGATGGCGTGGCCGGGGCCTTGGCGGCGCAGGTCGAGGTAGCGGAACTTGAGGCGGGCCTCGTCACCGGGGGTCTCGTCGAGCTGGAACGGCAGTGGCGCGCTCTCGTTGAGCACGACCAGTTCCTTGGCGTCGACCTCGATCTGCCCGGTCGGCAGCTCCGGGTTCTCGTTGCCGTCGGGACGCCGTTCCACCACACCGGTGACCTGCACACAGAATTCCGCGCGGAGCTTGTGTGCCTGTTCGGCCGCCTCGCCCTCGCGGAAAACCACCTGCGAGACGCCCGAGGCGTCGCGCAGATCGATGAAGGTCACACCACCGTGGTCACGACGCCTCGCCACCCAACCGGTGAGGGTGACGGTCTGACCGGCGTGCTCGCCTCGCAGCGAACCAGCCAAGTGGGTGCGCAGCACGGTATTCCTTTCGACAGACTTTCGCGGACTTGTCGCACCGGCGGAGAACACCGGGCGCACTGCCATCGTAGTGAGACACGATGCCCGAGTGAAAACCGATATCTTCGGCACCGTGTCAAGCTTGTGACACCTGTTCACCGTCGGCCGCGTGCACGACGGTGAATCGTGCTGCGAGGCAGCTGGACAACCGAGCGAAGGCGAGTACCGCGATGACCTTCAACGAAGGTATGCAGATCGATCCCGGCCGGGCTTCGTCGGGCGGCGGACCCGGCATGGGCGGCAAGCTCGCCGTCGGCGGCGGGGCGGGCGGACTGATCCTGTTGGTGATCACGCTGCTCCTCGGCGGCGATCCTGGATCGGTGCTCGGCAACTTCACCGGCGCGCAGGGCGAGCAGGCGCAGCCGGGGACCGCGGGCACGCCGTCGCACTGCAAGACCGGCGCCGATGCGAACAAGTATGTCGACTGCCGGGTCGTCGCCACCGCGCAGAGCCTGGACGCGGTGTGGTCGGTGCAGCTGCCCGAGCAGACCGGCAAGCGCTACGTGCAGCCCGAACTGGTGCTGTTCACCGGTGCGGTGAGCACCGCGTGCGGCAACGCCACCAGCGATGTCGGCCCGTTCTACTGCCCCGCCGACCAGACCGCCTACTTCGACACCGCCTTCTTCCAGGAACTGACCGACCGCTTCGGCGCCAGCGCGGGACCGCTGGCGCAGGAATACGTGGTCGCGCACGAGGTCGGCCATCACATCCAGAACCAGCTCGGCGACATCGGCAAGGCTCAGCGCGATCCGCAGGGTGCGACCTCCGGTGCGGTGCGCACCGAGCTGCAGGCTGATTGCTACGCCGGCCTCTGGGCTCACTTCGCCGACAAGCAGCCGTCGCCCGGCGGCGGAGCACCGTTCCTGAACCCGTTGTCGGACAACGATATTCGTGACGCACTGTCGGCCGCGAACGCGGTCGGCGACGACCGTATCCAGCGCAGCGCGGGGCGCGGGGTCAATCCCGAGTCGTGGACCCACGGGTCCTCGGACCAGCGGCAGAAGTGGTTTCTCGTCGGCTACCGGACCGGGTCGGTGCAGTCCTGTGACACCTATTCCGCGCGTGACCTCGACAACCCGCCCGGGCTACGCTGACCATCGAACGCGATACCCACGCACTGTCTTTCGACCGAGGGGAACCCATGCGCCCGACCCTGACCGGACTGCTCGTCTGCGCTCTCGCCCTGAGTGGCGCGAGCGCACTCGCCCATGCCGATCCGGCGCCTCTACCGCTGGTGAGCCTGACCACCATTCCCGACGGCTGGTCGCAACGCACCGACCTGCGCCCGGTTCTGCAGATCTTCGCCGACGGCAAGGCCGTGCACATGCCCGACGCGGTGAGCAAGGACCGCAAACCCGAGACCGCGCCCAAGAAGGTGACCGGAAAGGTTGCCGCCGACGTGATCTCGGCCGCGCGCGAGGAGATCAACGCGCTCGAGGACATCGATTTCGGGATGCCCGCGGGCGACAACAAGGGCACCGAGATCATCGACCTCATGCCCGATGATCCGGCGGACGAAGCCCACCTGGTGATCTACTCCCCCGGCGCCTCCGAGGGCCTCGACTCGGAGCAGAAGGCCGCGCGCAAGCGCTTCAGCGACCTCTACAAGAAGCTGGTCGACGCGTTCGAGAGCTGAGCGATCGACACTGAGAACACAGGGGCTCGCCGGTTTTCACCGGCGAGCCCCTGTCCGTCAGAACCGGTCCGCGGTCGCGTCGATGTCGCGTTCGTCCTCGTGGACGGCGCCGATGACGTCGGGCGTGGATTCACCCAGTGGACCGGTGAGATCGTCGTTGCCGGTGCGGCTCTGGTAGGGCTGCACGGTACGACCGTGTTCTTCCTCGTTGTTGCCACGGCCCGCGCCCGCTCCCGCGCCGCCGCCCATCATGCCGGAGGTACCGCCGGTACCCGCGGCTGTGGTGCCGGAGCCCATCAGACCGGAGGTCACCGGACGGCCCGCGGCGGGAGACGCCACACCCGGCACGGCAGCGGTGGTCTTCGGCGTGCCCGCGCTCGGGGTGCCGCCGGCACTGCCGGCCGCGCCACCCGCGCCACCGGAGCCGCCGCGCGCGGTACCGAGCGCACCGAGCGAGGCGCCGGAACCGCCGCCGCTGCCACCGGAGCCGCCGGAACCACCGGTGCCGAGACTCGACGGCGTCGTCGAGCCGGGCGTGGTGGTACCCGCGGTGGTGCTCGCCGCGGTGGTGGCGGAGTCGCCGCCGGTGAAAGCTTGCTCCGCCTGGGCGAGCAGCGGCTCGCCGATGTTCTCCGAGGCCGCGGACAGGACTTCCTCGGGCGAGGGCAGGCCGCTCTGACCGGCGAGCTGCCCGACGACGTTGCTGAGTTCGCCGGTGTACCCCATCAGCTGACCACGGGTGACGTTGACGACCGACACCGCTTCCCCGAGATGCGTGGTGGCCAAGCCGATCAGAGTGGCCTGGGTCGGCGGCAGCATGATCGTCGGCGCGAGCGCGGTGGCCTGGGCCGCGAAGGTGGTGGCGATCGTGGTGAGCTGCGCGTTACCGGTCTGCACGACCGCGGCCGCCTGCTGGGTGAGCGCGGAGATGTCGATGCCGCGCTGGCTGGTGTCCTGACCCTGCGTCTGAGCCTGCTGGCTGGCGGTGGTCGCCGCGTCGGCGGCCTGCCCCTCCCACACCTGCTGGACGGTCTTCACGCCACCTTGGGCCAGGGTCATCGCCTGCTCGATGACCGCGGAGGAGCTGCTCAGGATGGCGGTCGGGTCCAGCGAGCTGAAAATACCGGTACCGAAGCTGCTGAGCAGGTCGAGGAACGGCTGGAACAGGGTGTCGATGCCGGGCAGGGCGGGCAGCGACAGTCCGTTCATCAGCGCGGTGACCGGATCTTCGGTCAGCGTCGTCGCGGCGGCGGACGTGCTCGCCCCGGAGGTGCTCGAAGTACCGGCGCCCGAGGTACCGGTGAGCGCGGCCTTTGCCTGGTCGAACGCGGTCAGCGCGGCGGCCGAGGCAGGCTCGGCGACCTGGGCCACCGTGCCCTGCAGGCCGCTGAGCGCGGAGGAGGCGTCCTCCGAGATGCCGGACAGGATGTCCTGGGGTTGCGTGCCGGCGCCGAGGCCGCCGAGCCCACCTAGCCCGGCCGGCGACATGCTGCCGTTCTGGGCGTCGTCGGTGATCTTCTGCGCGAGGGTGAAGACCGCTTCCTCGTCGGCCACCACATCCTCGGGCACCTGCATCAGCGACACGTCCAGGATCGCCTGGGACTCGAGGGGGACCGCACTCATCACCGAGGCGGTCGCGGCATCGGCGGCGGCCATGGCGGCCTCGGGAGCGATGACGCCCGCGTCCGAACTCAGCGGTTTCACGCAGCGCCCCCGAGCCCTGCGGCCTGACGCGCGAGTTCGGCGGCGTTGTCGATATCGGTGGTCTCGAAGGTCACCGACGATTTGAAGGCCGCGTCCGAGAGCGAGCTGAACTTGGCCGACAGGTCGTTGATGTCCTTGGCCTGCAACGCTTGTGCGGCCGCGAACATCGCCAGGTAGTCGGCGCCGATGAGGCCGAACACCGGCGTCGCCGCCGACACGCTGGCAACCAGGTCGATGTTGCCCGCCGCGGCGACCTGCGCCGCCACCCCGCCATTGGTCGCCGCGAACGCGGCGACGTCTGCGGGTTGCACCGAAAGATTGTTCATGCGAAATCCCCCCAACTCGTCGTGAAAAGTCTGCACTACAGAAGCGGACGGCGGACGCGAAACTCCCGACGCGAACACCCAACTGCGATTGGCGCCAAATATAGCCGAACACCCGGGCAGTTTTCGAGTCGTGCCACCGTCGATCTGGGTGATCCACTATCAAAACTAGAACATGTTCTATATCCTCGGGCTCATGAAGGTCGCAGTGACCGGCGCAGCCGGCTACCTCGGTACCAACTTGATCCCCCTGCTCGTCGAGCGCGGCCACGAGGTCGTCGCGATCGACCGCGTGGCTCCCGCCACGGCCGATCCGGCCGTGACCTGGGTCGACGGCGACGTACTCGGCCCGGTGTCGATGCGCGCGGCACTGGCGGGCACCGAGGTGGTCTACCACCTCGTCGCGTTGATCACCCTCGCCGACCGCAACGATCTGGCCTGGCAGGTGAACACCGAGGGCGTGCGCGTCACCGCCGAGGCGGCGCTGGAATCGGGTGTGCGCCGGTTCGTGCACACCAGTTCCATCCACGCCTTCGACCAGTACCGCTCGGGCGGCCACATCGACGAGAACTCCAGCCGCTCCGACGATCCCGGCCTGCCGGTGTACGACCGGTCGAAATGGTCCGGCGAATTGGCCCTGCGCCCGGTGATCGAGCGCGGACTCGACGCGGTGATCGTGAACCCGACCGGCGTGTTCGGTCCGGTCGACCACCCCGAGCGCCTGTCTCGCCTCAACAGCACCGTCGTGCAGGCGATGCGCGGCCGGATCCCGGTGATGATCGGCGGCGGGTTCGACCTGGTCGACGTCCGTGACGTCGCCCATGGCCTGATCCTGGCGGGCGAGAAGGGCCGCACCGGCGAGAACTATCTGCTCGGCGGCGAGATGACCACGATGATGGACTTCTGCCGGATGGCCGCGGCCCGCACCGGCGCCAAAGGCCCACGCTTCGCCATCCCCGCGAAGGCGCTCGGCGCGCTGCTGCCGGTGATCGAGCCGATCGGCAAGCGTTTCGGTTCCGACATCCTGTCCAAAGCCGCACTGGGCGCGGTGATCTCGGCTCCGGTCGTCGATCACGGCAAGGCCGAGCGCGAACTCGGCTACCGCCCGCGCCCGACCGTCGAGTCCGTCAACGACCTCGTCGACTTCCTGCGGAAGTCGCGCCAGGCTTGACACCGCTTCGAACACATGTTCGACTCGTGGGGTGCGGTGGCAAGCCCAGACCCTGGACGCCGATGACGGCGCGCTGCCCGGCCTGACCAGGGCCGGGTTGGTTCGCTCCGTCCGCACCCCCGAGTTCGACGGCATCACCTTCCACGAGGTGCTGTGCAAGAGCGCGCTCAACAAGATGCCCGAGAGCTCCGCGCTCCCCTTCCGCTGGACGATCAACCCGATGCGCGGCTGCTCGCACGCTTGTCGCTACTGCTTCGCGCGCGGCAGCCACGAATATCTCGGACTCGACGCGGGCAACGATTTCGATTCCGAGATCGTGGTGAAGACCAACATCGCGGCGGTACTGCGTCGCGAACTCATGCGTCGTTCCTGGCAGCGCGAGGCGGTGGCGCTGGGCACCAACACCGACCCGTACCAACGTGCCGAGGGCCGATACCGCTTGATGCCCGGCATCATCGGCGCCCTCTCGGATTCAGGCACCCCCTTCTCCATCCTCACCAAGGGCCCGCTGCTGCGCCGCGATCTCCCGCTCCTCGTCGAGGCGGCTCAGCGAGTCGAAGTGAGTGTCGCGGTGTCGATCGCCATCCTCGACCCCGACCTGCACCACAGCCTCGAACCCGGGACCCCCGAACCCCGGGCTCGCCTTGACCTGGTCCGGTCCCTGGCCGACGCCGGCTTCACCGTCCACGTGATGGCCGCCCCGATCATCCCCTGCCTCACCGACAGCCGAGCCCACCTCGAGGCCCTGTTCGCCGCCATCGCCGACGCGGGCGCGGCCAGCGCCATGGCCTTCCCGATGCACCTGCGCGGCCCCACCCGCGACTGGTTCCTCACCTGGCTCGGCACCGAGCACCCCGCGCTCATCCGCCGCTACCGCCAGCTCTACGCCCGGGGCGGCAATGTCACGCCGCTGTACCGCGACTGGCTACGCGACCGAGTGAATCCTCTTCTGGACCACCACGGCCTGCGCCGAATCCAAGGCCCCACCACCCCACCTGCTCCCTCACCCACGCCGCAGGACACCCAGCTCGCCCTCTTCGGCTGACGTCACCAACCACAGGGGATCTGGCACCGGCACGGCGATGGCCCGGACCGCGCACGAACGATTCCGGCACGCCGTTCACCGCGAGGGGCTGATCGGTCAGCTCTCACTCGAGCGAGGCACTCCGGCGCTGCGTCGGGCGACGCTCAGCCCAGTGCGGCGACCTCGGAATCGGTCAGGACCACCGGCGAGACGCTGTCCTTGCTGCGCACCGACTGCACCGCGCGAAACAGCGGGCGCTCGTCGAGGCCCGCGTCGCGGGCCTCCGCTCGCAGTTGCTGGACGAGCACTTCCGAGACCGCGATCGCGGCGACGAGCCGGCTGGCGGCGAGCGCGTCGGCGAGTTTGCGCAGGCCGAGCAGGTGCAGTTCGCGGCCGCTGCCCACGTCGGTGTACATCGCGAGTGGGACGAGCTGGATGTCGGGGCCGACCGTTGCTTTCAGCACGATACGGCTGAGCCTGCCCGGGTAGACCAGCAGTTGCACGCCGGTGGCGTCGGCGAGGTCGACGGAGCGCTCGCCGAACAGTCGATGTGCGCGGATCACGGTGCCGCTCAACCACATTCGCCGACGCCGGAACGCGAACACATAGCCGATGGTCGGGACCGCGACGGCAAGTCCGATCAGGATCGCCGCGGGCCAGCTCAGCCACACCGCCGCCAGCAGCGTCGCGCCCACCCCGACGCCGAACGCGGCCAGTGCGAGCCTGCGCAACATCGGCGCGAACACCTCGGGCGCCACCAGGTCGATACCGACCGGTTCCGTCGCCGCCGACTTCCCGGACTGCCCGTCCACGATTGCCTCTCCACCTCCACCGGCCCGCCCGGCGTGAGACGCGGTCAGATTACCGCGCCACACCGGCCTCGGCAGCCGAGCGCGGTCCTCGACGAGGCTTGTCCGCCCGACGACCGGAGCGCCGAGTCCGGCCGCCGAGCGGAGCGATCGACCCACCGCGGATCTTCGCACCCGAGCGGAGTCATCGACCGAGCGCCGGCCTACCCGACCCGAGCCGACTCGTCGACCGTCCCGAACCGGCAGCGCGGTCTCAGCGACCGAGTTCCTCGCGCAGTACCGCGACCACACCGTCGAGCGGGACGGACCTCTGTTCGCCGGTCGCCATCTCCTTGACGCCGATCGTGTTCTCGGCGAGATCGCGATCTCCGAGTACGAGGGTGTATTTCGCCCCCGACCGGTCGGCGCCCTTCATCGCGCCCTTCATCCCACGGCCACCGTAGGCCAGGTCGACACTGATGTCGGCAGCGCGCAGTTGCCCGGCCAGCGCCACCAACTTCGCCTTGGCCGCGTCACCGAGCGCCACGCCGTACACCTGGCAGCGCGCCGGATCGGCCGCCGACTTGCCCTCGGCCGCCAACGCCAGCACCGTGCGGTCGACACCGATGCCGAAACCGATGCCCGACAGCGGCTGTCCGCCGAGCTCGGCCATCAGTCCGTCGTAGCGCCCACCGCCGCCGATACCCGACTGCGCGCCGAGCTGGTCGTGCACGAATTCGAAGGTGGTCTTGGTGTAGTAATCCAGGCCCCGCACCATCCGCGGGTTCACCACATAGGGCACACCGAGCGCGTCGAGGTGGCCGAGAACCTGCTCGAAGTGGGCTTTCGCCGATTCCGAGAGGTGATCGATCATCAGCGGGGCGTTCGCGGTGAGCTCACGTACTTCCGGGCGCTTGTCATCGAGCACGCGCAGCGGGTTGATCTCGGCACGGCGCTGCGTGTCCTCGTCCAAGGGCAGCCCACGGAGGAACTCCTGCAGCAGTTCGCGGTACTGCGGACGACAGGTCTCGTCGCCGAGCGAGGTGATCTCGAGGCGGAATCCGGTCAGGCCGAGCGAGCGGAATCCGGCGTCGGCGATCGCGATGACCTCGGCGTCCAGGGCGGGATCGTCGATGCCGATCGCCTCGATGCCGACCTGCTGCAACTGCCGGTACCGACCGGCCTGCGGGCGTTCGTACCGAAAGAACGGACCGGCGTAGCAGAGCTTCACCGGCAGCTGACCGCTCTTGTCCAGACCGTGCTGGATCACCGCGCGCATCACGCCCGCGGTGCCTTCGGGCCGCAGGGTGAAGCTCTCCCCGTTGCGGTCGGCGAAGGTCCACATCTCCTTGCTGACCACGTCGGTCGACTCGCCGACACCCCGTGCGAACAGGGCGGTCTGTTCGAATACCGGCAGCTCTACATGCCCGTACCCCGCGAGTCGAGCGGCGTGGATCAAGCCGTCGCGCACGGCGACGAACTCTGCCGAACCGGGTGGCAGGTAGTCCGGGACCCCCTTCGGGGCGGTGAAGCTGCTGGTCTTGGTCACGATGGTCCAGTTTTCCCCACGGGCGCCCTCCGCGTCCAACCGGTTACCCTCTAGACGAACCTGACGACACGGGAGGAACGCGGTAGTGCCGAGTAACGAACAGCGACGGGCGGCGGCCAAGCGCAAGCTGGAGCGCCAGCTGGCACGACGGGCCGAGCAGGAGAAGAAGCGCAAGCGCTTGACGATCGCGGGCTCGGTACTGGGTGTGATAGTCGTCGCGGCCGCCGCGACCGGCGTGTACTTCCTCACCAAGGGCGACGACAGCGAGTCGGCCAACGCCGAGTCGTCCTCGGCGGTGCCGACGACCCAGTTCGTCAACACTCCCCTCGATATCCCCGGACCGCCGCCGCCGGCGGCCAAGCCCGCGACCGTCGACTGCAGCTACCCGGTGGGCCAGGAGCCCCCGGCGAAGCCCGTCACAGCGCCCGCCACGACATCGGTGGCCACCGACGGTCCCGAGGTCGAGGTCGCGATCGATTCCACACAGGGCCCGATCGGGTTGTCGCTCAACAGCGCACAGGCACCGTGCACGGTCAACTCGCTGGTGAGTCTCGCCCAGCAGGGCTACTTCGACAAGACCAGCTGCCACCGCATCGTGGCGTCACCGGGCTTCGGCATCCTGCAGTGCGGTGATCCCGCGGCCACCGGCATGGGCGGCCCCGGCTACACCTTCGACAACGAGTACCCGACCGATCTGTTCGCCGCCGACGACCCGGCGCTCCAGCAGCCGGTGAACTACAAGCGCGGCCTGGTCGCCATGGCCAACGCGGGTACCTCGCCGGAGGGCAAGGGCACCAACGGCAGCCAGTTCTTCCTGGTCTTCGGTGACACGCAGCTGCCGCCGAACTACACCATCTTCGGCACGATCGACGAAGCCGGCCTGGCCACCTTGGACAAGGTCGCGGGCGGCGGCGTCAAGGGTGGCGCCGAGGACGGTGGGCCTGCCATCCCGATCTCGTTCAACACTGTCAAGGTGGGCTGACACCGCCTTTGCGGAGACACCACGGACCGGACACGCTCGCGTGTCCGGTCCGTTTCCGATTTTCCGGCCCCGACGTGCGCAGAAGATCATCAGAGGCTAGGCAACCCTGCGATCCATTCGGCCCACCACGTGCTCACCCGCATTTTCTCCATCGCTGCGCGGCCCCGCCGGACATCGCACCGTGTCCTCGGCGCGGTAGGCTCAGATGTCCACTTCCACAGCAGCATCGGGGAGCAGTCATGGCGGAACTCGACGACATCGGCAGCGAAACGGCGTCCATGATGCGCACTATGCTGCAGATGGCCATCCTGGTCGCCGTCAAGTCGCGTGAACACGGCCAGAAGGACGCCGAATCTCGCGCCAAGGCGATCGAGGCCAAGATGAAGGAAGCGCGCGAACTGCAGATCCGCGAGGCGCGTGATCTCAAGGCCAAGGATCCGCGCAATGTCGAACTCGTACAGATGATGTCGATGGGCTCGCGCTCGGTGGAATCACGCGGTGTGGAATCACGTGGCGTCGAATCACGCGGCGTGGAGTCGCGGGGCATCAACCTCGCCAAGCCGCCGGGCTCCGCCTTCGCCTCGAGTGCCGTGGCCGCGCCGAGCGCCGGCTACGACTCGGCCGAGCGGCGCTCGGCGATCGCGGCACATCTGCAGCGCGCCGGCGTCGCGCCGGAGCTCACTCAGGTTCGGATGCTGGTCGAGATGGGCCAGGGCATCTCACCGGAGGAGGCGATCCGGTCCAGGGACACGGTGATGCGGGCTACCCTCGCGCGCCAGCGCGGGGAACGCGGCATCGAACGCGGCATCGAACGCGGGCGCTGACCTGACCGCTCGGATCCCCTTGCCTGGCAACGGGATCCGAGCACCCAACCAATCAGTCCGGCACGCGGCTCTTCTGCCAGAGCCGGTCGATATCCGGACTGCCGAACATCTGCGCGTCCGCGCCTTCCGGCTTCTTGAGCGGTAGCGGTTCGAGCATTCCCTTGTGCCCGTTGCGCACACTGCAGTACTTGAACGGCCCCTTCGGGTCGAACAGCTTGGTCATGTGCGGGTCCGCGTGGTCGAGGAACCACACGCTGATACCGGTACCGCCCTGCAGACGGTGTTTTTCCCAGGCCTGCCACAACGCACTCAACCGGATCACGGCCTCACTGTGATGCCACCATTCCGGACACCACACCGTGTCGCTGATATCGGTGACCTGACGGCGATAGACCTGGCTCAGGTACTCGGTGACGAACTCGTACACCCCCGGGTAGCCGTTCGTAATCTCACCATTGGCAACATTGTCCTGACTCACAGCGGCTTGACCTCCTCGACTTCACCGATTTCTTCCGGCGGAACGGCTTTCGTCAACGACGGGGATCCGAAAAGGTCCTCGATGCGGGTCTTGCGAGTCGGGTCGTTCTGCTCGATCGACCTCTTGACCGCGTCGGCGTAGTCCGATTCCCACCACGGCACGGTCCGCACCAGAACAGCGGGCTGACCGGAGGTGAACACGACGGCACGACCGCGCGGTAGCGTCGCCAGGCCCTGCGCGGTGAAGGTCACCGAGGAGCTCAGCGAACGCGAGTAGCTCTTGCTGCTGCCCGACTGCGACATCGACGCCGAGATCGAGTCGTACTCGCCGATCGCCTCGGACCGATCGCGGAGGAAAGCCATGTCGTCGACACCGCTGCCGAGCACTTTGATATTGGCGGCCGACCACAGCGCGCTCATCCCGGCCTCGCCCCAGCAGCGCGCACCCTGCGCCCACGACTGCAGCACGGTCATCACCACGATGCCGCGCGACCCGAAGTGGCTGTACTGCTTGGGCAGATCCTTCCAGCGCACCACGTTGGCCGCTTCGTCGAGCACCGCGAGCAGCGGAATCGGCAACCGACCACCCGACGACCGCGACGCCTTGCGCATGGCCACATCGACGACCGCCTCGGTGAGCGCGCTCACCAGTGGAGCCGCCGAACCGCGGCCCTCGAGCGAGAGGCAGTACAGCGTGCCGTTGCGTTCGAGGAACTCCAGTTCGTCGAACTGTGGACGCATGCCGTCGGCGGGAGTGATCCACGGATGCACGTTCGACAGCTGCAGGCAGCGGATCATCTTCTTGGCGGTACCGAAGATACCGCTCCTGGTGCGCTCGTCGGCGTTGTACTGCATGGCGAGGCCGGACGCGGTGAAGTGGTGCTCGGCGCCGCGCAGGTGTTCGATCGCCTCGGTGTTCTGCGGGTTCGTCACCCACTCCCACACCTGGGTGATCGGCTTGCCCGCGATCGCGGCGGCGAGAAAGAACGCGGCGAGCAGGTCCTCGGCCTCGGGATCGAAGAAGTTGTCACGGTCGTCGCTGCCGCCCGTCTCGGCGTCGGCGAAGTGTCCCGCCAGCCGCGCCGCCCGCATCTCGCACCCCTCGGTGCGGAAGTTGACCCAGCTCAGCGGATCCCAGAACCAGGTCGGTCGTTCACCGGCGACGCCTTGTGGATCGAACACGAACGTGCGGCTGCCCTTGGCCTCCTGCACATCTCGGGTCGCGTCGACCACGTCGCGCTTGTTCGACGTCGCCAGCACCGGCCCGATCGCGGACAGGATCGCCGGGATGACCCGCGAAGTCGATTTGCCCTGCCGCGGGCCCCAGATGTCGAGGTGCAGGTCTTCGTAGGAGCCGTAGAGCGGGGTGCCGTCGGCGACAGCGATGCCGATCGGCACACCGGGCGAGTCGTTGGTGCCCAGCTTCATACCGAGAGCAGCCGCCTTCTCCCTGACTCCGGCCTCGGTGATCGACGCGATCGCACTACCGCTGCCCATGTGGTCGGCCTTGTCGTCGACCGCCAATCGCCCCGCGACCGCACGCTTCTTCAACCGCTTACGGATCACCACGTACGCGATGGCCGCCGCGATCACCAGCAGCACGATCACCGTCGAGGCACGCGGCCACTGCAGCTTGCCCCGCGCCAGATCGGCGACCACCGCGATCGGGTTCACCGGAATGCTCTGTGGCACCACCGCCAACGCGTTGCCCAGGTGCAGGGCCCCGGCGAGGGTGATCAGCGCCGCGAACCCGAACATGATCATGATCAGCGTTGTGTCGGGTCCGACCGCGGCCGGATCCGTCACCTTCTTCTTCGCCACGGGTGCCTCCTTTGTGTGGACGTCGTGGGGTGGTCAGCGGAACGCGTCGAGGCGCCAGCCTTGCGGCGTCTGCACCACGGTCGCGATGACCGTGCTCGGCGGTAGGTCTTCGGTGCGTCCGTTCGGGTAGACGACCGTTTGTTCGATACCGATCTTGTACTGCGCCACAGCCGGATCCGCGCTCGCGGGCGCGGGTTCGCCCGAGGCGAAGGTGAATGCCTCCACGTGCGCTTTCGCCTTCGCCCAGTCGGCCCACTGCAGTGAAGGCTTCGGCGTCTCGGTCGCGCCGATCGAACTGTCCAGCATACGTATCATGCTGGGCCCCAGCCATTTTCGCGCGCGCTGCAACGACGATCCCGGTTGCTCGGTCGTGGGGTTCCAGGTGTAGACCTCACGCAGGGCGACGACCGCGACCCCGTCGGGAGTGGTCGGGTCGACCGCGGCCTCGAGCAGGCGGGTGGTGGAGCTCGCCTCGGGACGCGTCGGTGCGGCGTCGCCACCACAGGCGGGGGCCGAGAGCAGGACTACCACGAGCATCACCGCCGGAGTTGTGCGGATTCGTGTTCTCTCCCACCAGGTTATCGCTGGTCGCGCGCTCACAACACCCTCCTCGCCCGTGCGTCACCGGGTACCGCCACCTCGGCGACACCCCCGCCACCTCGGTTGCTCGTCGGCGGCACCGCCTGGATCAGCTGACCGTTGCCCGTGTAGATCCCGACCTGTGTGGGCCCCCGACGCCCGAAGTCACTGAACACCAGATCACCGACCGCCACCTTCGCGATCGGGATCTCGCGCCCCGCCTCCCACTGCTGTTCGGCGGTGCGCGGCAACGTCACCTCGCCCGAGGACGCGGCGAACACGGCCGCCGCGGTCAGTCCCGGCCCGTCGAAACCCCCGCCGCTTGGCCCTTGCACGCCCCCACCGCCCCAGACGTACGGTGTGCCGAGCCAGTCGTGGGCGGCCTCGACGATCTGCTCGCCGTCACTGCCCTGCCCCGGGGTGAACCGGCCTTGCGCGCCGGGCGCCCGGTACTGCGGTTCCATCGACAAGATGTTGGTGACGTAGGGCCGGGTCTCGGAATAGTGCGCCGCATACTGATTGGGCATTCCACCCGAGGTCAGCACGGCTCCCTCACCGGCGTTGTATCCGGCCAGGGTGAGCGCGGTCAGGTCACCCGAGACGCGCCCCGAGGCGATCCAGCCCGCGATCTTGCGGGCGATCGAGCACATGTAGCGCGCTTGGCCGATGATCGCGTCGCCGTCGTCCCACACGCTGGCGGAGCCGTTGCCGTCGGCGTCGATGATGTAGGGCTGCCCGTCGTCGGGATTGATACTGGCGGCCGTTCCCGGCAGGAACTGAGCCAGGCCCTGGGCGCCGGCGGGCGAGGTGAGTCCGCGCCGAAATCCCGACTCCTGCTTGGCTTGGGCGGCCAGCAGCGACGACGAGATCTCCGGGCACACCGTCCCCGCGCGGCGATACCAGATCTCGAGTTCCGCGGGCACCTTCCCGTCGGCCAATGCCCCACCGGCGCTGCCGAATCCGCGCACGCAGTTCGGGTCGCTCGAAAATGCCCGCGCACCACCGACGTCCGGAGTCGGTGCGCCGTCGAGCCACGGCATCGGGTCGATCTGACGGCCGCCGGTGAACCGACCGCCGGGCACGATCTCGAAATGCAGGTGTGGGCCGCTCGATTCGCCTGCCGAACCGACCATCCCGATCGGCTGGCCCGCGGTCACCGTCTGACCGGTGCGCACTTTGACGCCCGCGTCCCACATGTGGCCGTAGACCGCAGAGTAGGCGCGACCGTTGGTGTCGACCGAATCCACGACGATCCAGTTGCCGAAACCCGAGGCGGGGCCTGCGGCGACGACTCTGCCGTCGGACACCGAGTAGATCGTGGTCCCGTCGGTGGCGGCCATGTCGATGCCCTTGTGATCGCCGCCGCGCGAACCGAACACATCGGAAATGGTGAAGGTTCCGGTCTCGAGCGGCAACGTGCGGCGCAGCGGGCCGACACCCGCGGCCAGCGACGGTGTACCGGTGACCGTCGGATTCGAGGTGGGCGCAGCAGAACTGGTCGCGCCCGCGCGAGTGTCGCCGCCCAGTTGGGGCAGCGTCGGCACCGACGAGCCGTCCAGCACATCGCCGGTCTCGCAGGTCTCATCGGAGGAGGGCAGCACGATCACCAGCACCAGTGCCACCAACCCGATGACCGAGCCGATCACCGTCATCATGATCGTGCGGACGTTCACCGACCGCCTCCCCGCGTACCGCGCCGGGCGCCGATCTCGCCATCGTCGGCCGCGGCGGAGTTCATGTGCGGCGCCGGGACTCGTTGAGCGTATCGGCGAGCGTGCGGTTCATCTCCGCGGCGGCGGCCAACTGTTGTTGCAGCAGAGCCACTTTGCGACGTAGCGCGGTGGCGTCCATCCGCTCCAGGCTCGAGTCCTGGGTCGCGCGGACCCAGTTGCGCACCGAATTGGCGTGCACGCCGATCTGTTCGGCGACCATCCGGCACGCCTCCGATTCGCTGCGCAACTTGTCGGTCAGCGCCACCACCTGGGCGACGGCGGCATTGCGGACCTCCGGCGAGACCCGGCGATAGGACCGGTGCGGCATCATTGCTCACTCCCGTTCGAATGGTCCGGCTGCGAGGCGGCAGGCGTGCCACGAGGGTTGTCGCCGAACTCGCTGAAGCGCTGGTTCGTGTCGTGGATGCCGCTTTCTCGTTCCGACACCGTGAACTCCATGTGGAAAGGGATACCGGGCCGACGATCCTCGCCGACCTTCAACAGGAACTTGCCGGTACCGGGCGGCGAGGGCCGCTGCTGACCGGGCTTGAGCGCCTCACCGGTGAGGGCTTGCGGCGCCGACCAGCTGGTCACCATCTCCTGCTCGGCCGAGGTGAACGGCACCGTGGAGTCGAGCCTGCTGATCTCCTCGGCAGGCAGCGCCCCGAAGATCTTGGCGCGCGCGCGTTCCAGGAAGCCGATGGCCTTGGCGATCGCGGCGTCCGAACCCAGCGCCTGCAGGTCCTTGATGGTGTGACTGATCATGATCAGGGCGGTGGCCAGACCGCGCTGCAATCGGGTCAGTTCGTCGACGCGGTCGACCATGAAGTCACCGAGCCCGAGCACCTGCCACAGCTCGTCCATCACCACCTGGAAGTAGCGCTGGGGACCGAGGTCGGCGTCGGCCAGCACGTGCGCGGCCTCGACGGAGGCGAAACCGTCGGCCCAGCAGGCCAGCATGACCGCGGCCTTGAGCTTCTTGTCGCCGCTGGGGATGTGTGAGACGTCGATGCACACCGCCACCGCGCTGGTATCGATGGGAACGCTGGTCTGGCCGTTGAAGATCGCGCCGAACGGTCCCTGGGTGAGCGCGCGCAAGGATCGGCGCAGGCCCTTGATCGCGTTCTGGTATTCGTCGGCGTTGTCGGCGCCCGCGTCGAGCATCATCTCGGCGCCGCCGCCGACGATCACCTCGAGCAGGTTCTCCATGATGGGCGGTTTGTCGGGGGTGAAACCGCCCGGCTGGTAGAGGATGCGCAGCGCGGTAGCGATCAGCGTTTCCTCGAAGTCGGCGACGCGGGCGCCACGAACCAGTTCCACCAGGCCCGCGATCAGCGTCACCTGCCGGGCCCGCAAATCCTGCAGCACCTGACGTTGCAGTGCCGGTTTGTCTTCCAGTCGCGGCACGACCGAGCCGAGCACGCCGGCCGCCAGCGGATTCAATTTGCCGTGCCCGTAGCCGAGGTCGATCACCTGGCCGCCGACGAGTTCGACCATCTTGCGATAGTCGGGTTTCACGTCGGCCAGGATCAGCGGGGTGATCCCCTGGGCGATGCCGCCGAGCACGATCCGGCGCACCAGCGAGGACTTGCCGAAACCGTTGAGGCCGAGCACGAAAAGGCTGGGCGCGGTGATGAAGCTGCCGCGCATGAACCAGTTCATCGGATCGAAGCACACCGGGGCGCCGGTATGCAGATGCGAGCCGAGCGGGGTGCCGATCAGCGGTGCGCCGGCGCCGACCGACCACGGCCACAGACCCGCGACCTGGGCGGTGGTGGCCCGATACTCGACCGGGCGGCCGACCACGTTCATCTTGCCGCCGCCCGCGCCCGAATACCCGCGGTCGGTCAATTCGGCGGTGGTGCGGTCGAATCCATCCTTGACGACGGCCTCGGACCGGGCGTTCGCGTTGTTGCGACGCAGGTCGTCGGTGTGGATACGGAAGGTCGCCCAAGCCGCGCGCAAGCCCGACTGCTCGCGCGCGATCATCTCGTAGCGAGCGCGGGTGGCGTCGTCGAGCAGCGCGGGGCCGGACTGCGAACGCCGGTCCGGCTTGGTCGTTTTCACCGACCGACCCGACCCCATCGCACGGTCGGCGGCCTCGTCGGGCCGGATCGGGCGAACAGCCTTCGCGGGCCTCGGCTTCTTCTTCACCAGTTTGGGTTCGGCCTGCTTCGGCCGTCGACGCGGATCACCCTGCGGGCGTTGGTGTTCCAGGCGTGGGCCGTGGTCCTCCTCGCGCAGCCCGCGTTCGGCGCGCGCCTTGGCGGTCCGTTCGGCATCCGTATGCGGGCGCCGCGCACGCCGCTCCCCCGCACCTTCGCGACCGACCGCTCGCGACCCGTCACCGCGACCGCGCGTGTCGTCGCCACGGGAACGACCGCGACCGGGCTCGTCCTCGCGCGGTCTGCGCGGTTCTTCCCCACGCGGACGCGGTTCCTCCCCACGCGGACCCGTCGGGCGACCTCGCTCGCCGCGCGATTGCTCACCGGACCTGCGCTCACCCGACGGGCGTTCCTCGGTCGTGCGCGACCCCCGCGCCGAGCTGTCACGCTCGGCGCGTTCGGTGCGCTCGTCGAGGCCGAGCACGTCGTCGCTCACGCGCGGCGCACTCCCCGCGGGCCGTGGCTCGCGTTCGCCGCGGATCCGCGGCGGCCGGTGGACCGGGCGCAACGCGACGTCGTCGCGATCGCGCACCGGGGGTTCGTAGTCGCGTCCCATGATCGCCTCACCCCGCCAATGCCTTCGGAATGGTTGCGTGCTCGGGCAGGATCACGCCGCAACCCAGAGATGCCGCGAACGCCGCGGATTGGTAGCGGTAGCAGCGCCGGATCTTGAGCCGGGCCTGCGTCGAGAGGTCGCGAGTGATGGCCTCGATGCGGGGCAGGTCACCGCGCAGCGGCTCGGTGATGGTGACCAGCGCGCCGAACCGGGTCACACCGTGTCCGCGCGCCTGTTCCTCGCGCGCCTGCTGGGTGGCGCCGACTCGCAGCGTCGCCGCCGCCGAGACCACACCGCGTTCGCTCTGCTGCGCGACGAGCGCGTTCTTGAAGTCGTCGTCGACGATCTCGGCGGCGTCGGCGGCCGAGTGCGGCCGGTAGACGATCGCGATGCGCTTGCGTGGCACTTCGGGATTGGGTGCGAGCAGCCGCTGCAGCACTCGCTCGTCCACCGCGCCCTCGGGCGCCGCGTCCATCTCCCACGTCACCGAGCGGCCACCGTCGTGGATCAGGTGATCCCACTTCTCGTCGTAGGACACCGGACCCGCGTCGTCCCAGCCGAGGCCGTGCCCACCGGGATCGGCCGCGGCCACCTCGAGATCGGCCTGCGAGGCCGGGTCGTAGCTACGGCGGATGAAGGAGATGACCTCCTCCGCCGACATCGGCTGCGCGCGAACGCCCGCCTCGGCCAGCGCCGCGCAGATACCGGGCAGCCTGCGCCCGATCTCCACCGCTTCCTCGGCCGGATTCTTGCGTCGTTCAGCGGTGGTGGCCTTGAACGTGATCGCCACCCGCGGCAGCAATTGCACCCGCTCCTGCGGCAATTCGGTCGCCAGCTCGTACATCACCTGCTGGGCCAGATCGGGGGCTTCGGGGCGGGTGATCGTGGAAACCTCGTTGAGCAAGCGGTTTCCGGTCTCGGGCACCGTGTCGATCACCGGCACCACCGCGACGATGTCACTGGTCTGCCCGACCGAGGCGAGGAAGGTGCCCCAGGCCGCGACCCAGCGATCGATCACGGGCTGGTCCACCGCCTCGTGCCCTTGCGGCCACGCCCGCAACACCACGGTGTACTGCGCGAACGCGGGCAGATGGATCATCCCGAAGTGATAGCCACCGGCGTCGATGCCTTCGTAGAGCTTCGACGGGGCGAGCAGCCCCGGCAGTTTCGTGACACCGCCGGGGATCCGGGAGAACCGGCCACCGCGATACACGTGCTCGCCGTTGTTGCGCGAGCGCCTCCAGTTGAACATCATCAGTCCCGTCTCATAGCCCGAACGGCCCCCCGTCCGCCACACCAGGGGCACCATCACCAGCGCGCCGAGCCCGCCGACGATGAAGCCCCATTTGAATCCACCCACCATCGCGCAGATCAGTGCCGTGATCACCACGACGAAACCGATCACGGTCTCTTCCCAGCGCAGGCCGAAAAGGCCCGCGCTGCGCGGTTTCTGCCACAGCCCGTACGAGCGGCGCTCGTAGGTGTCGGTCACCGAGGTCGTCATCGCGGAATCGTGCTCCTGCCGAGGTCGGGTGAACGATTCGCCCAGCGGTCACCGGCGACGTCGCCCATGGATTGGTCCGCGCGCGACGCACTGCCCGCCGCGGCCCGCGCGGCGACCACATTGCGTGCCGCCGCCCCCTGCGGCACCGAACCCGAACTGGTCGTCGCGGGCGCACCACCACCCCCGCGTGGTGGTGGCGCCGGGCGCGGCGCACCGCCACCACCGCCACCGCCGCCCCCACCGGGCCCGCTCGGCCGCGCACCCGCGCCGCCACCACCGAAGTAGCCCGCCGAGCCGGGTGCGGCCACCGGCCGGGAGGCGACGGCCTTGGTGCCGATCGCACCGAGACCCATCGCGCCGACGGCCACACCACCGGCCATCATCAGACCCGAGCCGCCGGTGCCGACCGTCGCGACCGCGGGCGCCACCAGGCGCATCAGCGCGGGCAGTACGAACGCCACGCTGCACAGCAGCACCAGCGCGACCAGCATCCGCTGCGCGTCCTCACCGCTGGGCAACCCGCCCGACGTCGTGGTCTCGTCGACGTGGCCCGCGGTGGTGAACGCGATCATGTACACGATCGCGGCCACCGGTTTGAACAACATGAACGCGATGATCCAGCCGACCAGTTTCTGATACGACTGCTTGCCGGTCCCCGTCGCCGAGGCGGCGGCGGCCAGCGGCAGCACGCCCGCGGCCACCACCAACAGCCCCTGCCGAACGATGGCGAGCACGATCTGGGCGAGCGCGCCGAGCAAGCCGACGATGGCGATGATCAGCACCAGACCCGGCGAAAAAGCTTGCAACTTACTGGTTTTCACCATCAACTCGGCCATGTTCTTGGCATTGCCACCGGTGGCGTCTTCGATGATCCACTCGGAGAACTTGTCCGAGGCCCGTGTACCCGCGACGATCACCGCGCCCAGCATCCACGAACTGAACACCACTCGGGCGAACAGGCGGAACGATTCGGCGGCCTCGCTCACGGCTGCCCCGCGTCTGGCCTCGGCCAATCGGCCGCCGGTGATGATCACCGAGGCGATCAACAGCAATATCTGGATCTGATAGGTGTAGTCGTTGATCTTGGTGAACAGTGCCCCCGAGTCGCTCACCGCCTCGTTGGGCACCTTCATCCAGAAGGTCAACGCCAGGATCAGCGCCTCACCGAGGCCCTTCATCAGCGAGTCGACCACCTTGCCGAAGGTGGAATCCCACGCCTTGTCCTTGACCGCGTTGGCCGCCTGGTCGGGATGAGAGGCGGCATTGCCGGCCTTGCAGACCGCCGAGGCCGCGTCACCGAGCGAGACACCGGGGATCGCGACGCTGTCGAGAGTGTCGTGCAGTTCGTTGCACGCCTCGTCGAAGCCGTAGGTCTGGCCCATCGCCACCGTCGGTGTCGCGAGCATGACGGTGAAGATCACCGCGAAAATCGTGACGATCCGCCTCAGCATTGTTGGCACCCCTCGATGGTCCGCGCGGAAACGATCCGGGCTGTGCTGTACCTCGGTCACCATGTCGTCCACCCCGCCAGCGATTCCACGTACTCGGTCTGGGCATTTGCTGTCGTCGAGGGCTTGAGCCGCCAGTCACCGTCGTCCCACACCACGATCATCCGCATGGCGGCGTACAACTGCTTGCCGTCGATCACCGGGCCGCGCGAGGCCAATCGCACGATCGCCAGGTCGTCGGCGAAGTCGTCGATCTTGAACGCGTCGGAGGCCACGAAGTACTTGGTCACCCGCTCCGGCTGCTGTGCCGGCAGCCGGTCGCCTGACAGCGCGGAGTCGTAGGCGGCCAATTGTGCTGTGCTGACCCGCAATTGCGTCACGTACAGGTCGCGGTCGGCCGGGCGGGCGTTGAGCCGGTAGGTGATCTGGGCGGCGGCCAGCGCGGCGCCCTGCGGTGTGCGCGCGTAGCCGACGGCGAGTCCGTCCTCGATCCGCGATGGCCCGTCGGAGGTCGAGAACGGCACCGACGCGCCGTAGACACGCTGCCAGCCATGCGGTTTCGTGGTGCCTTCCGGCGCGCCGGTCAGCCAATCCGGGTCAGCGGCGGTACGTTGCGTACCCGGTTGCTGAGCCAGCGGCTGGCCTGCCGGGTTGTTCGGAATGTCCACGCGCCTGCCGAGCAGGTCGACCTCGGGGTCGGCGAATCCCGTTCCGCCCGCGGCCTGGGCGGGTGGGGGCGCGGAGTCGACCTCGGTGTCGCCGTCGCGCGTGAAGTACACGACAGCGCCCACGACCATGATCAGGGCGAGCAGGGCACCGGAGGCGATCACGCCGAAGGACGCGCGGTCGCGCGTGCCCGGCTCCTTCTCGCTCACTGCGGTGCCTCCAATGTCACGATGTCTTGCGGTAATTCGTCGATCGGATCCACCGGTCGGCCGGTGGCGCGCGGATCGGGTAACTGCAGTCTCCAGTCTCCGCCGTACCAGCTGACCGTGGTGTGGTTCACCGCCCGTGACCGGTCGGAATATTCGGTGTAGACGTCGACTGCCGTTCGCTCGTCACGATATTCGGTAATTTTGTAACCCAACAATTTCGGCGCGTACTCCGCCGTAGCGGGTCCGGTGATCGACAGCTGTACTCGGTTGAGCGCCCACTCGTCGCGTGCCGGGCCCGGAACGAGTTCGGCGTTCACCACCGGGGCCCACTGGCCGTCCGGGGCCACCGACAACCGGATGGTGTGGGTCAGTGCCGCGAGCCCGGCCCCGCGCGGGGAATGCTCGAAACCCGTCGCGGCACCCTGGCTCACCGTCGTCGGACCCTGGTCGGTGTGCGGCAGGGCGATGCCCTGATAGTCCTGCCAGCCCACCCCGGTCGGCGCGGCCGCCAGGTCCGGACCGGTATCGCCACCGCCACCGCAGCCGACGGCTGCCGCGAGCACGGCGATACCGACCGCGACCGGTCGTGTCACTGTGGAATTCATGCGGGCAGGAAGGCCAGCGCGATCGCGGACGCGGTACTGGCCACCGAGGCACCGATCAGGCTCATCAGGACCCCGTGTGAGGCGTCGTTGACCGCCAGGTCGCTGCGGAACGCGATCCACAATCGACCCGCCGACAGGATCATCCAGGCCAGGCACGACAGCAGGACGAACCAGAGCAGCCAGTTGAGCAACTGCATCATCGGCGCCAATACGTCGGCCGGGATCTGCTTATAGGCGAGCACGGTGATCACTAACCGATGACCGCGCTCATGATCGTGCCCGCGCTGGTCGCCACGACGCCACCGATCATGGCGCCCGCCACCATCTTCGGGGACTCGAGACCACCACCGGTCCAGCGCTCCCACGCGAACTTGCCGCCCGCGTAGGTGATGCCGCAGATGCCCGACAGCAGGACGAACCAGGTGAGGTATCGCACCAGCTGCAGGATCTTCTCCGAGCCGGGAGGAGCCTCCGGGGTCGGATTACCGACCTGGGCCAGCACGGTGCCGTACGTGTCCTGCACGGCGAGGAGGAGCATGCTCATCGGGTGCCTTTCTCCCACTGTAAAGGTGTTGTGCCACAAACACTTCGACGACGACACACGTTTGTACACCACCGACCGGCGAACCGCCCGGCGTTCATGATCGACCCTCGCCCGGCGCGGGCGCGCCGAGACTCGTACGGATCGCGGCGACCACATCGGTACCGAGATCACCGATTTCGACCGGCACGTCGTCGAGCGGGTCGGGGCGGCGTTTCCTGACCGCCACCTCGTCGCCCGGCGACCACACCGGAAGCACATCGGACTCCACCAGAGTCCATTCCTCGAACCACGGCACCTGCCAGACGTGCCCGGCCAGCGAGCCGACCACTTCCCGATAGCGCCGGATCTCCGGGGGCATCCGGCCGGGGCGCGCCGCGACGGTGATCAGGCCGAGCACCAGCGCCGGGCCGGCGAGCCCGGCGTGGTGCTGGCGCAGCAGATCGTGCGCGCGGGTGAGCCCGGAGATGGTCTCCCTGGCGACCAGGACGACATACGGGGATTCGCGGTCGAATACACCGGGCCAGCGCCCGCGCGCGTCGGCGGCGGGAGCGAGCACGTGCGACAGGGTAGTCGCGCCCGCGCCACCATGCACCCCGAGCAACCACACCAGTGGCGCCCGGCCGACCCCGGGTACCGGTCGCTCCCAGATCTTGGCGCGCAGCGATTCTGGCGGCGCGACTACACCGGCGGGGGCGTCCGGTTCACGACGACGACGAAGATTCATGGCTGCCGTCATGATGCCACCCCGGCGAGCAGGCTCGCATACGCCGATCGCGTCGCCTCGGCCAGTTCGCCGTGACGAACGAGTTCACCCCGGGCGAGATGCGGGTCGTAGGGGATCTCGACGACCTCGCGCACCCAACCGGACAGGTGCTCGCGCAAATGCTCCGCTACGCGCGAGTCGTCGTGCGAATACTGATGTGAGACAACGATGGTGGTATCGGCGACCACACCCGCGCCGTCGTCGCCGTAGTGGTCGTCGAGCCATTCCAGCGTGACCCGAAGCCGGTTGGCGGCATCCACGCGGGCCGGAATGGCCAGAACCAGGGCGATATCGGCGTCGTCGAGCAGGGGTCGCAGTTGCCGTCCGGCAATCGGATTGCCGCCGTCGTACACCGCCGTGTACCCACCGGTGTCCAGTGCCCGCGCCACAGTGAGGAATGTCGCGCGGCGGCGCAGCGGCGTCGCATCGCGCCAGAGCAGTCCGAAACCCGAGGTGGAACGGGAAAGACAGTCTTCCAGCGGCGCCGGTTCGTCGTCGCCGCGGCCGTATACCCACGACTGCAGGTTCACCGGGTGCAGGTGCTTGTCGGCACCGCGCAAAGCGATATCGCTACCCGCCGCGGTCGCGTCGACCGCCACTGTCGTCGCACCAGCGGTGACCAGTTCCGCGGCCAAGCCGAGCGCCGTCGTTGTCGTGCCCGCTCCGCCGCAGCCACCGACCACCAGGATCGGCCTGCGGGTGCCGTCGCGGCGCTCACCGGTGCGGCGCCGCAACCGCACCACCGGAGCCGGATCACGCGCCAGGTCATCGGACGGGTCCCCCTCGGGGGCCTCGTCGAGCCAACGGCTCCAGTCGTCTGTCATCGCCTCTCCTTACCCTGCCGCGATGCCCGTGATGAGCGTGCGATCGCCGACCAGCGCTGTGCGCACCGATTGCTTGGTGTAGGTGGCCGGTGCGCCCGCGGGCCGGAACTCGGTGACCTCCACCGTGAACCGGTCGGCCGCGACAGTGGTGATCCGCACGCAGTGAGTGGTCCCCACCGGAATGGTGTCGATACCGCGCTGGATCACGGCGGCCGGCGAGACGTCGGCATCGGGGGCGACCACCGCTCTGGCCTGCTCCCCCGATCGGCTCACGTAGTAGGCGTACTGGAAGGCGAGGACAGCGTCGGGGCCCGAGTCGGTGCCGCCCGCTTCGGCGCTGCGCAGCACGATGTCGGTGCGTTCGGTCGGGCACGAGCCCGCGGTGTCGGCGGTCAGATTGCCCGCGGTGAAGTGCAGCGGCGGGGTGGCGTGTCGAGCGGCGTTGTCGCCACCGCGTCCGAACAGCAGGAAGAACACCCCGGTCGCGGCGACGATCAGCACGAGGACCGAGACCGCGAGCACCACCCACGCCCGCTGCCGTTTGCGGCTCGCCCGCAGCGCGCCGGAGGGTTCGAGCACTCGGGCGTCGTCGTATTCGTCGGCGGCGGCCTCGGGCCAGGGGAACTGGACGAGTTCGGCGTCGTAGTCGTCGTCGGGGCCGGGGGCGGGATCGGCGACCCAGTCCGACCAGCCGCCGGTGAAGTCGCTGCGACGCCGGGACAGTTGCGCCGGCGGCGACGGAACGGGCTCGGGTTCGACCGGGTACTGCCGCTTGCCGTACTCGGCCACGCCGAAGTCGGCGGGTCCGGTTGTCGTGTCATCGAACTCGGTGGGCCGGGTGAACGACTCGACCTTCGCGTTCGAGCGATGCTCGATGCGTCGGCTGTTCGCGGCGTCGACGACGTTCGTTCGAGACTCCACGATCTCGCCGTCCCGGTCGTCGGCGACGGACGACTCGGGTTCGGTGTTCCCGCCGCGCGAGTCGTCACCGGCAACCCTCGACTGCTGCGCGGCGTCTCGGTTGTGTGAATCGCCGGTGATGTGGGGCGGATCGTCGAGATCCAGGCTGAACGGTTCGACCGTGTCGCCGGCCCGACGCTGCCCTGCCACGGCACGTTCCGGGGCCGATTCGGCGGTCACGTCGGGCTCGGAGCCCTTCGAATATCGGTCGACGCTGTCGTCGTCGCCCACCTCCGGTTCGGTGGTGTCCGGGCGCGCGGGGGTACCGGCATCGGTCTCGGGCTCCAGCGCCGAGTACCAGCGCGACAATTCGTTGTACGACTTCAACATTTCCCCCTTTCCACGGCGCCGGGCACAGTTCGCATCGAAGACCTCTCGGTGATCAGTTCACAGAGAACGGACGGGTGATGGGTGCGGTGGTTACGGGTGTCGCGGCAGGCGGAGTCGTCGCGCCGCCGGATGAGGCGCCATCGGCTCCTGTCCCGAAAGGAAATTGTCCCTCACCGGAGGGTTCTGGTCTCGTAGACGCGCCGGTCGGGCTCGTAAAGATTCCCATACCACGCGAGTCGGACCCGCCGACCGGTTCCGCGCCCTTCCCGGAAACGCCTGCCGCGTCGTGGGCGAGGGCGGCGAACCACGCACCGACGTACCGGGTCGGTGTCGCACCGTCGGCGCCGACACCGATGCGCGAGTAGGCATCATGGCGTTGCAGCGTGTTCCAGTAGCGCACCCAGGTGGTGACGTCGAGGAGTTCGGCGTTGTCGGTCACGTTCTGCTGGACTGCGGCGAACGCCTCGTTCACCAGTCGCACCCCGGTGGTCGGCGGCACGAGCTGTGGGACCGCGCCCGCCAGTTTCGTCCCGAGCAGTGTCAGCCCGGCCAACGGATTCGACAGTGTGGCCGTGGCCAATTCGCTGATGCTCGCCGGGGTGATCACCGTCTTCACCACGGTGGCGACGGCATTGAGCCCGATCATGCCCACCTTCAGCAAAGCGCGGTAGGCGGCGTTGACATCGAGCGTGCTGTTCGGGTCCGAGGCGTCGGACAGTCGCTGTGAGATCGACTTCTTCGGCGAGACCGACACATCGGCGAGCGCGCTGCCGGAGATGTCCTCCTCGACCACCGCGGTAGCGGTTTTGATGGAGGTGAAGGCCAGCGCCTGCGCGATCGAGGTCAACGAGCCGATCGGGTCGCCGCCGGAGAGTTTCGACTGGCTCATGAGGTTGGTGACGGCCCGTACGATCGGCGCTCCCTGCGGTGCGTCGCACGCGAGATCGCCTGTGGCACAGAAGCTTGCGACCCGACCGGTGAGTTTGCCGAAGTCGTCGGCCTGGTCGCTGTGCGGTCCGAGTCCGCCACCGCTCGCGACCGCCTGGCGCACCGCCCCGATGTCGGCCAGGGCCTCGCCGGAGGTTCCCGGTGCCGCCAGGGGTGCCGTGCGGTCGGGCGCGCCGGGAAACAGCGGCGCGTTCTCGGCGCGGGTGGGGTCGGCGAACAGCGCGACCGCGGCGACCTTGTCGGCGGACAGCGCGCCAGTGCCCGCGCCGACCTCCTGGGCGAACAGCGAGGCGACATGCGCGCCTTGGGAATATCCGACGACCGCGATCCGGGTGTCCGGACAGCGCCGTACCACCTCGGTGGCCATCGAGCGGAGACGCTCCACACCCCCGGCCACCGATTGCGTGTACGGCACCGCGCCGCCCCGCACCGCCCCGCCGAAACCCGCCTCGTAGGGCACGTACGCACGATCGACGAGCCCCTTGTCGGCCGCACCGGCCAGCATCGGGCGGAACACCGTCGACAGCATCCCGGTGTCGGTGCTGGGCGCCGCGTCGGGCGAGGACTCCCCCGTGCCCTGGATTCCCAAGGCGTACAGCGCCGGACACGCGGCGAGAGATACCTGCGGGGACGGCGCAGTGGGTGTACCGTCTTCCGCGCCGGCCACCCCCGCCGTAACCGACAGCGAAGCGACGGTGAACGCGATCAGCGTCCCCGTGAGTCGTGTCGTGTAACGAGCCATATCGATCCGCATCACAGTCCGTTTCGGCTGACCAGTGGAGCGTTGAAACGCACTAAACCGTAACAGATTCCGGGTATCCCAACCGCTGCCCTAATCGGCCCTTTCACTGCCCCCGGCAAACCCGCTGCGGTCAGCAAATTTTCGGCGATCACCTGCGCCGACAGCAGCCCGGGCACCCTCGCGAAGCGAGAGTGCCCGGGCTGTGGTCGGGTCAGGCGGCGGAGGTCACCCGGTACACGTCGTAGACGCCCTCGACGTTGCGCACCACGTTGAGCAGATGGCCAAGATGCTTGGGATCGCCCATCTCGAAGGTGAACTTGCTGATCGCGACGCGGTCGCCGTGGGTGGCCACCGAGGCGGACAGGATGTTGACCTTCTCGTCGGCCAGCACCTTGGTCACATCCGAGAGCAAGCGCGTGCGGTCGAGCGCCTCGATCTGGATGGCCACCAGGAACACCGACGAGGGCGAGGGCGCCCATTCGACGTCGATGATCCGCTCCGACTGTTCCTGCAGGGAATCGGCGTTGGTGCAGTCGGTCCGGTGCACGCTCACCGCGCCACCGCGGGTGACGAAGCCCATGATCTCGTCGCCCGGTACCGGCGTGCAGCACTTGGCCAGCTTCGCGACCGTCCCCGGCGCGCCGGGGATGAGCACGCCGGCATCTCCGGTGACGCGCTGTCGACTCGGCGTGGTCGACGGAGTCGACCGCTCGGCCAACTCGTTCTCGACATCGCCGATGCCGCCGAGCTGGGCCATGAGCCGCTGCACCACATGATGCGCCGAGACCTGGTGCTCCCCGACGGCGGTGTAGAGGGTGGAGATATCGCTGTAGTGCAGCTCGTGGGCGACCGCGGTCATCGCCTCGACGCTCATCAACCGCTGCAGCGGCAGTCCCACGCGGCGGACCTCCTTGGAGATCTGCTCCTTGCCGCTTTCGAGGGCCTCCTCGCGCCGCTCCTTGGCAAACCACTGGCGAATCTTGGCTTTCGCGCGCGGGGAGACCACGAACTTCTGCCAGTCACGACTGGGTCCGGCGTTCTGTGCTTTGGAGGTGAACACTTCGACAACTTCACCGTTCTCGAGCTGCCGTTCCAGTGCCACCAAGCGCCCGTTCACGCGCGCGCCGATGCACTTGTGCCCGACCTCGGTGTGCACGGCGTAGGCGAAGTCGACCGGCGTCGACTTCTGCGGCAGCGTGATCACGTCGCCCTTGGGCGTGAAGACGAAGATCTCCGGCGACTTCAGGTCGAAGCGCAGCGATTCCAGGAACTCCGCGGGGTCGGCGGCCTCACGTTGCCAGTCGAGCAGCTGACGCATCCACGCCATGTCGTCGACTTCGGCGGCGTCACCGGAGTGCTTGCCCTTGGTCTCCTTGTACCGCCAGTGCGCGGCGATGCCGAATTCGGCGGTGCGGTGCATGTCCTGGGTGCGGATCTGCACTTCCAGCGGCTTGCCGTCGGGGCCGACGACGGTGGTGTGCAGCGACTGGTAGACGCCGTAGCGGGGCTGGGCGATGTAGTCCTTGAACCGGCCCGCCATCGGCTGCCACAGCGAGTGCACGACACCGACCGCGGCGTAGCAGTCCCGCACTTCCTCGCACAGGATGCGCATGCCGACCAGGTCATGGATGTCGTCGAAGTCTTTGCCCTTGACGATCATCTTCTGATAGATCGACCAGTAGTGCTTGGGCCTGCCTTCGACGATCGCGTTGATCCGCGACGCGGCCAGGGTGTTGGTGATCTCCGCGCGCACCTTCGCCAGGTAGGTGTCACGGGAGGGCGCGCGGTCGGCGACCAGGCGCACGATCTCGTCGTACTTCTTGGGGTGCAGGATCGCGAAGGCGAGGTCCTCGAGCTCCCATTTGACGGTGGCCATGCCGAGGCGATGCGCCAGTGGCGCGATCACCTCCAGGGTTTCCTTGGCCTTCTTGGCCTGCTTCTCCGGCGGCAGGAAACGCATGGTGCGCATGTTGTGCAACCGGTCGGCGACCTTGATCACCAGCACGCGGGGGTCGCGGGCCATGGCGATGATCATCTTGCGGATGGTCTCGGCCTCGGCCGCCGCGCCCAGGTTCACCTTGTCGAGCTTGGTGACGCCGTCGACGAGGTGAGCGACTTCCTGCCCGAACTCCTCCTTGAGCTGCTCGAGCGAGTAGCCGGTGTCCTCGACGGTGTCGTGCAGCAGGGCGGCGACCAGGGTGGTGGTGTCCATGCCGAGTTCGGCGAGGATGTTGGCGACCGCGAGCGGGTGGGTGATGTAGGGGTCGCCGGACTTGCGGAACTGTTTGGCGTGGCGCTCGTCGGCGACATCGAAGGCGCGCTGGAGCAGGCCCAGATTCGCCTTCGGGTACAGCTCACGATGGACGGTCGCCAAGGGCTCGAGGACCGGCTTGACCGCGGCGATCCCGCGCTGACCGGTCATCCGCCGGGCCAGCCGAGCACGCACCCGCCGCGAAGCCGAACTCGGCACCGAGGCCGTCGGGGACTGCTTGGCGGGTTCGGGGGTCTTCGCCGGGGCACCTTGGCTTGGCGTGGCGCCGGTGGAATCCTGCCCGACCTTCGCCTCGCCGAGTTGTCGAGTCATGCCACCACCTCTCACGCTGCATTCGGACCTGTCGGCCGAGTGCTGCAACCGCCCGGGTCCTCAACTTTAGTCCCCGCACCGACCTGGTGTTCGAGTCACCGGGGTCACAGGCCTGCGACGGTAGTGCCTCGACAGCGACGCGGCACTCTTTCGCTGTAGATCGACTGCTGATTTCGGGCAGGAAGTGAGCTTCGACGTGGACGAATGCTGTTCGTTGTCGGTCTCGGCCAGGTCCGTCGCCGGGTTCGGGCGCGCCCCGGCCATTCCGCGTTCGTGGGCCCGGAGCTCCTGCGCGAAGGTGTGTGCGGCGGGGCGGCCCGGTGGGATCGCCATCACGAAGCGCTGCCGCAGCACTATGTCGCATCAGCCGAGGGCGGACTCGCCGGAGCGGTGGCCTGAGGCGGTGGGGGTGATTCCTATCGAGGTATATGTGCTGGTGGCGGTACCGGGAAAGCCGACGCTGCGGGTGACGACGAAGTCAGCGGTTTCGGCGGGGGCGGCCGCCGTGTCGCCGATGGGGAGGTGGTTGTGCTCGGTGGTGACCCGCGCGGTCCGCTGTTCGCGCGGGTCGGCGCGAGCGCATCGGCCGACCGCCGCGACGATCTGGCCGATCAGCACATCCACCCGTCGAATCGCGGCCGATCGGGTACAGGAGGCATCGCCGTGCGTGGCCCCCAGCGCGACCTGGTCGAGGTAGTCGAAACCGGGCCCGAGCGCTCGATCGCCGACTCTTCGATCGCGGGAGCGACATCGGTGACCGACTCGCCGGGATCGTCGGCGGCCGACAGCCCCGCCTGGTCGGCCCGAAATCCGTTGACACAGCGCGCCGTCTGTGGCCATCTTGGCAGGTGGGGAACACAGCGCCCGTCCGCATCGCCGCCACCGCCGACCTGCACATGCGCCCGGCCGTGGCAGGCAGGTTCCGTTCCGATTTCCTCCGTCTGGGCACGCACGCCGACATGCTGCTGCTGGCCGGTGATCTCACCGACAGCGGCACGGAGTACGAGGCCGAACTGCTGTGTGCCGAACTGGTCGACATCGCCGTGCCGGTCATCGCGGTTCTGGGCAATCACGACCACGACAGCGGCTGCGCAGGCCTCGTCATCGACATGCTCACCGGCATCGGCGTTCAAGTGCTGGACGGGGATTCGACGACTCGCACCGTCGGCGGTCACCGCATCGGCATCGCCGGAGTCATGGGCGGGACCGGCGGCTTCCCCGCTCACCCCGGCGACCCGGAGAACGGCACGGACGAGCATCGCGCCCTCCTGCGTCGCGGCCTGATCGACGCGCACCGCCTCCACCGCGTCCTCAGCGCTCTCGACACCCCCACCCGCATCGCGCTCACGCACTTCTCCCCCACCACCGAAACTCTCACCGGCGAACCCCTGTCGATCTACCCCGGCCTCGGCTGCGTAGCCCTGGGCGAGGCTATCGACACGGCTTCGGCCACCCTTGCCCTGCACGGCCACGCTCACGCGGGCACCGAATACGGGCACACCGCCGGAAATGTCCCTGTCCGCAATGTTTCCTATCCCGTGCTCCGCCGCACCTACGCCCTCTACGATCTCGACCCGACAGCATTCGAACACTGAAAGCAGGCCCGAAATGCTCAGCGGCACAGGCAACCGCTGACGCCATAACAGATTCGACTCGCACCTCGCGGGGTCGCCGGTGTCGTCCCAGTGCGCAGGACGCGTCGAGGAGCAAGGCCCAACGGCGGCTCAGGAGGCGGAGCTGCCCTCGTCGACGCGCGCGGGTCGGTGCTCGTCGACGTCGAACGCCCACACGACCGCAGGCCGCCCCGTCGCCTTGACCCGCCGACGTTCGCCGGTGCGCTCCAGACCGGGGATGGCGGCGAGCGTGCGGTTGAGATTGGCCGGGTCGGGCCGGGTGCCGTGGAGGGACGTGCTTAGGTCGACAGCTCGGGTGGCGGGAAACTCGGTGCCGGCCAGCGCCCGGGTGAGGGTCGCGTCCTTCCAGAGGAGTCCGGCCAGCAGAGCACGGCTGGTATCGACGATGCGGTTGTGGTCGAAGGCCAACGGCGGGACCTCGTCGAAGCCCACCCACTCGGCGGGTCCTTCGTGTTCGGCGACTACCGCCCACATGGCGATGGCCAGCGTCGGGCCGCGCGGGTCGCGATGGGGTTCGTCGAAGGTGACGAGTTGGCCGACCGCGCCGACTGCCTCCGCCGGGACGCCGAGTTTGGTGTGGACGGCGCGCCGGGCGGCGTCGACGAGACGTTCGCCGCGGCCGAGAAGCACGCCGGGTAGTGCGAGTTCGCCGGTGAACGGCTCGAACTCACGGGGGGCGATGCCGATGCGAACGCCGTTGTCGGCTTCCCAGCACCGCAACGTCACCACATCGATCGACACAACGGATTGCTCCACGTCATCCCATCCTGCCTCGAGCGCCGTGCGCTGTCTCGAGCGCACTGCGCTGTTCGAGGGCGCGGCGCCGGACCACAGTGCGTTGTTGCTGACCGATAACGCATTTCACGATACGTGCGCCCCGATTGTGCCCGCCTCGCGGAGTTCATCGGGCCACCGCCTCCGTTCGGCACGCACGGGGGCCGCGCCGCGACTCGGGGGTGCGGTCGCGCCGATCCGGCCCGTGGCCGGTCAGCACCACCGGGACCTGCAGGTGTTCGGCCAACCACGTCGCCGGGTCGCCGACGATCGGCGCGAGAACCGGTGTCACATCGGCAAGTTGGTGGGTGAGCCGCTGCTGATGCTCGAGATCACGCCACCGGCCGGGGACGAGTTCGGCTATCCGGCCCGCGGGCGTGTCGTATGCCTGGGCGGCACAGAGCGTTGCGGTCACATCGAGGTGGTTGACGACCAATCCGTCGATCCCACCGCACACGTCGACGGCGTAGCGCAACAGGATCGGGTCGAGGTGTCCCTGCCGGAACGCACCCTGGTAGTGCCCGGTGTCGTTGTGCGGTTCGGGAAATCCCATCGGCGCCTCGCTGGGCAGCGGACCCGCGCCGTGCCGGGTCATATAGGTACGAGTGACGCCGAGAACCGCGGCGGTGCCGCCGATTTCGCGGACCATGGCGCGCGCGTTGCGCGGCTCGACCGTCGACCAGGTCGTGTGCGGGTGCAGGCCACGCCACTCGTCGAGCAGCACTCCCTGCGCACCTTCGAACACCAATCGCCCCTCGCGCGCGAACCGGGCGAGTTCATCCGCGTCGGTGATGCGGACGGCCCGTGCGAAATCGCGGTACATCGCCACCAGGGCGTCGATCGATTCGTAGCCGTGCGCGCTGGGCCCGACGAGGTCGTCGTAGTGCGCGGCCAGCCGATCCAGCTTGGCGCGCAACACGGTCGGCACCCGACAGTCGGCCACGGTCGGCCCGTCGTGTTCCAGTGCGTACCAAGCGGTTTCGCCGATTCCACGCCCACAGGAACCGTGCCGCGAGGAACCCCTCGCGTCCTCGCGCGCACGGTTCGCGGCGATGTGGATCGGCGTGGTCAGCAGGGCGCGCTCGTCGACGGCGAGCAGCCCGAGCGGGTCACGCACACCGAGCGCGGCCAGCCGTTCGGACTCGGAGGCGAGCGCGATCGGCTCCACCAGCATGTGCTGCGACAGCAGCGTCGAGACCCCGGAGAGGGTCCCCGACCCGAACTGCGCGAAGGTGTGGTGGCGACCGCCGGCCACAACGTTGTGCGCGGCCTGCGCACCGCCGTTGAACCGTACGACGGCCGCCACCCCGAGATCGGCCTCGGCCGAGCACAACCAGTCGACCGTCGCACCCTTGCCCGCGTCGCCGAATCCGAGATCGACGACGACGAGGTGTTCGGCACCGAACATCGCAGTACCCCTTGTCCTTTCGATCTCAACGACCGGGCGGCAGAGCGCGCACGGCCCGTCCCGGCTTCGCACCGAGCGCCCGGCCGACCGCGTCGGCTTCCTCACCCGACCCGACGTCACGCAAATCGGCCAGCCCGGTGTCGACATCGACCCGATTCTCGCCCAGTCCGATGGTCAGCGCGATCAATTCGCAGACCGCGCCGGGGTCGTCGAGTTTCAGGAAGTTCTGCCCGAGCAACGCCCGCCAATGTTCGGCGATCTCCGGGTCCCGGTAGTAGGAGGACTGATTCGGCAGGATGTAGTACACGTGCCACCGCTGCTCGAGTTCGCGGTAGATCGACTCGACGGACACATCGCGACGCACATGATCACCGACCACCGCCCTGATGTGCCGGGCGGCCAGGCGAGGCTTGTTCAGCTCGTCGCCGATCAGGAACAGATACCCTTTCTTGCCGCGCTTGTCCCAGGCATCCGTCGCGACGTGTTCGGCCATGAAATACGCGGCCAGTTCATAACTTTCGGACTTCTGTCCACCGCCGCCGCCTTCGAGCAGGATCGCTCGCAGCTGTTCGTCCATCCGGTTGTCGGATTCGAACTGCCCCACCTGCAACGGCACCCGGTCGGTATCGGCGTCGCCGATCGCGCCGAACAGCACCTGCGGGTCCTGCGCGTAGCCCTTGTTCTTCAGCAGCCCGTGCAGTTTCCCGAGCTTGTCCTGCATGATGCGCGGCACTCGCCCCATCGACCCGGTCACATCGAACAGCACGGCCACCGGCAGCGAGTTCCCGTGCTCTGCCGAGTCACGGCACTCCCGCTTGCCGACCCCGAACGGATCGAGCAACGGATGCGCGCACCAGGTGTCGTACGGCTTGGCCCGCGTCTCGGCGGTGTACCCGAAATCGTCTACGCCCGCCCGCGCGCGAAACGTCTTACCCGCCCGGTAGGCGGTGTCATCCCAGTTCCCGTACCCCATTCGAACCACTCCCTCTCGCGACTTCTTTGTTTTAGTCTATGCGACCATAACTCTCGTCGTCAAGAGGCGCAGGGGCACGCACCTCGTCGTGCGACCCCCACCCCGAGGGCCGCACCAGTGGTCGCGTCTACGTCCCGGCTCCCGCTCGCCGCGGGTGGTCGGGCACGGATCCGCCCCGACAGCGGTACGCCGCGAGTTCTAGGTAGCAGGCACGGGGCCGCCTTCGGCCAGTCCGTCCGGGGTGAGCTCCAGCCTGCGGGTGACTCCGATCTCGTCGAGGAAGCGCTCGTCGTGGCTGACCACGATCAGCGCGCCCTCGTAACCCGCCAAAGCCTGGGTGAGGTGGGCGAGGCTGGGGAGGTCGAGGTTGTTGGTCGGTTCGTCGAGCATCAGCAGTTTCGGTGCAGGCTCGGCGAGCAGCAGGGTCGCCAGGGCGGCGCGCAATCGTTCGCCACCCGAGAGCGCCGCGGCGGCGATGTCGGCGTCGGCACCGCGGAACAGGAACCGCGCGAGCTGACCGCGGATCCGCTCCGGTGTGGCGTGCGGCGCGGCGGCGGCGACGTTCTCGAACACCGTTCGAGATTCGTCGAACACGTCGAGGCGCTGCGGCAGCAACCGCCACGCCACCTTGGGTTCCTCGGCGACGATCCGGCGCAGGAGGGTGGTTTTGCCCGCCCCGTTGCGTCCGGTCAGCGCGATCCGCTCCGGCCCGCTCACGCGCAGGTCCACGATCGGCCCGTTGGCCAACTCGACCTGCTGCAGGTGGAAGACGTCCTGGCCCGGATACAGCCGGGTATCGGGGAGATCGATGCGGATCTCCCGGTCCGCGCGCACCGATTCCGCAGCGTGGTCGAGGGTTTCGCGAGCGGAATCGAGTTTGTCGATGTGGGAGTTGCGTAGTTTTCCCGCCGACACCTCCGCGGCATTCTTCCGCAGGCCCGCGATGATCTTCGGCACCCGCTTGTTGTCCTGCATCTTCTGCGCGAAGCGCGCCCGCCGGTCCAATTTCGTGCGCGCGTCGACGAGTTCGCGTGCCTGCCTGCGCACATCGCTGCGCGCATCACGCACGGCAGCGCGCGCCGACTCTTGCTCGGCCTCGATGATCCGCTCGTAGTCACCGAAACCGCCACCGAAGGAACGGATCTCGCCCGCTCGCAGTTCGGCGATGCCGTCCATCCGGTCGAGCAGGTCGCGATCGTGGCTCACCACGATCACGGTGCCCGCGAACTGCCGGATCACCTCGTAGAGCCGCCCACGGGCGACCGCGTCGAGGTTGTTGGTCGGTTCGTCGAGCAGCAGCACGTCGGGTTCGCGCAGGAGCTCGGCGACCACACCGAGCAGCACGGTCTCACCGCCGGAGAGGGTGTCCAGGGTGCGGTCCAGATCTTTTACCGAGCCGGCGACGTAGTCGAGCCCGAGTTTGCCGAGCAGCGCGACGGCCTCGTCCTCGACCTGCCACGCCGTGCCGACGGTGTCGAAGTCCGCGGGCTCGCCGGCGCCGTTCTCGATGCGGTGCAGCGCGTGGCGTACCTCGGCGATGCCGAGCACGGCGTCGACCCGCTGACCTGTGCGCATACCCAGGTCTTGGCGCAGATAACCGAGGCTGCCCGGCACCGAGATCGATCCACGCACCGGTGTCAGTTCGCCGGCCACCAGTCGCAACAAGGTGGATTTTCCGGCGCCGTTGCTGCCGACCAGACCGATATGGCCGGGACCGACGACAGCATCGAGCCCGTCGAAGACAGGGGTGCCGTCCGGCCAGTGAAAGGTGAGATCGGAAAAAGAAAGAGAGGTCATGCGGATCCCCTGGAGGTGCGACGGAAACACGGTGCGCGGTGTGCGGACCGTCCGAGAGCGCTACCTCAAGAAATCAACGCGTGACTCCGATCGCCGGGAACAAGACCCCTCATTGATAACACCGGGCCACCCCGACGCGCCACCCCTTTTTCCTCCTGTGAGCGCTGTCATGCACCCGCTAGCCTGGACGCGAGGCGCCATCTCGCGGGTGAGCCCAGAACCGAAGGAGTGCGATGGCGACGACGATCGTGGTGCGCAAAGCCACCCGAAACGACGCGGACGCGGCGGCCCGGACGCTGGGTGCGGCGTTCCGACACGACCCGGTGATGAGCTGGATCCTGCCGGACCTCGATCGGCGAACCGTCGGACTGCCTCGATTCTTCGCCACGGTGGCGCGCCACCTCTATCTGCCTGCCGAGGCCTGCGATCTCGCGCTGCGCCCGGACGGCACGGTGGGCGGCGTCGCACTGTGGACCCCGCCCAACCATCCGGCTCCGTCGCCGCTGACCGAACTCCGTACGCTGCCCGGTATCTGGCGCGCGTTCGGCCGCCGCACCCTGGCGGCCAAACAGCTCGGCGACCTACTGAGGAAGAATCACCCGACCGAACCACACTGGTATCTGGCGATGCTCGGCTCCGCCCCCGATGTCCGAGGCGGCGGTTACGGTTCGGCCCTGCTCCACAGCACACTCGATCGCGTCGACGCCGAACACGCGGCCGCCTACCTGGAATCCAGCAACCCCGACAACATCGGCTACTACGAGCGCTTCGGGTTCACGGTGACCGGCGAACTCCGAGTCCCCGGCGGCCCGCCCATCTGGCCGATGCTGCGCGCGGCGCGCTGAGGAGGTCTCAGAGCTTGACGATCGAGGTCACCGGGTAGTCGCCCTGGTGCTCGCGCCCCTTCAGGAACTCCAGTTCCATCACCACGGCGGCGGCGACCACCTCGGCGCCCACTTCCTTGAACAGGGCAGCCGCGGCGGCGAGGGTGCCGCCGGTGGCGAGGACGTCATCGAGCAGCAGAATTCGCTTGCCCTCGAGTTCGACACCGTCGGCGGGGATTTCCAGTGCCGCGGAACCGTATTCGAGCTTGTATTCGCGCGAGACGACCGGCGGCGGGAGCTTGCCGCCCTTGCGGATCGCGAGCACGCCGGTGCCCAGTGTCGCCGCGACTCCGGCGCCGAGCAGGAACCCACGCGCGTCGACCCCGGCCACGAGGTCGGCGTCGGGGGCGATGGCGGCGAAGCAGTCGACGACCGCACGGAACCCGGCGGCGTCGGCGAAGACCGGGGTGAGATCGGCGAAACGCACACCCGGCGTGGGGAAGTCGTCGTGCCAGCGGGTCAGCCGGGCAACCGCGTCGGCCGCCTCGGCGGTCCGCTCACGGACCTGATCGTCGGACTCGACCACCGCGTGCTTGCTCATCGACCCTCTTTCATCACGTCCACTCATCGCTGCAACACCCAGCGATCCATGTTCCACCCGGTACCGGCCTGTGTCGGCCCGGCGATCCCGTTCTGCATCCCGGTGCCGAACGCGATGATGCGCGGCGTCGCGAACAACGGGATGCTCGGTAGCTGCGCCCACAGCAGGTTCTCGGCCTCGGACAGCAGGTTCAGCGTCGCGGTCGAATTGGTCTCGCTCGCAAGCTGATCGGTGATCGCATCGTAGCGACCGTTAGCAAAGCCACCGAAATCGAGTCCGCTACCGGCCCGCAACGCGGCCAGCGCGACAACACCCGCGCTCGACCCCGCGGGCCCCGGCACCGCGCCGGTACCCCCGAGTACCGCGTCGACGGCGCCCTCGGGCAGTTTCACCGGTGTGAAGTCGGGCGCACCCGCGTCGACCACGGTGATTCCCGCCCCACGGCAGGACTCGGCGATCATCGCCACGGTCTGCGCGCGGCGCGCGTCGGGCCCGTGGTAGCCGATCCGGACCGTCGGCTGCGCGGTGCCTGCGGAGGCCAACGTCGCGGTGGCCGCGGGGATGTCGGCACCGCGGTACCGCTCGGCACCGCCGATCACGGCCGGGTAGTACAGCGAATCCTGCTGCACCACATGGGCGTTCAACACACCGGCACCGAGCCCGAGCTTCGGCGGCTCGCCGGCCTTGCCCAGGGTGTCGAACAGCGCCTGCCGCGGCACGCACTGCGCGAAGGCACGGCGCACCTCCACCCGCGAGAACACCCCGCCGGTGGCGAGCACGAGCTGTTCGGCGCCGCGGCTCGCCACCGTCTGCTCGTCGAAACCGTCGAGCGTCAGGTCAGCGACCGAGCCTGCCCCGAGATCGACCACCCCGAGCGCGTTCTCCTTCGCCTTGGCGGCGAAGTCGGTGCCCTTGGGCCACACCACGATCCGCTTCGTCTCGGGCGCGTCGCCCCACCACTTCTCGTTGGCGACCAGCACCAAACCGTCCTTCGTGCTGAAGGATTCGATCCGATACGGACCCGACGAGGGGAACTTCGTCAGGTCGAGCGCCCCGGACTTCACCGTCCAGCCGCTGTTCCAGAAGTCGGCGATCCGGCCGATCACCGCGCCGTCTCCGGCCTGCAGGGCGTCCACGAGATTCGGCACGCCGACCGCCTGCGCCACCACGTGCGCGGGCATGACCTCGGTCGCGGTGAACAGCGTCCGCCACGGCAGGTAGTGCTTGCCCGGGCGGAACACCACGGTGGCGTCCTTGGATCCCGGCTGGCAATCGATGCGTTCGATCTCGTCGTAGCCCACGGTGCTCGCCGCGTCGAACAGCGGGACCGGCCCGCGGTCGCCGGGGCGGGTGAACTTGCCCGAGCGCGCCGACCAGGCCAGCACCAGGTCGTCGCAGGAGGTCTTCACCCCGTCGGAGTACACCCCGTCCGGGTTGAGCCGGTACTGCACCGTCTGGGTCTCGCCCGGCACTTCCTTGGCCGTGCCCACGTCGGTGTCGGCCACCTGCTGACCATCGGGTCCGGTGTAGAAGAACCCGGTCAGCACGCGGCCGAACACCGCCGCGGCACCGCTACTCGCGCCGAGCGTGCTCGCACCGTTGTAGCTGGCGACCGTGGCGTCGACCGCGTACCCGATGGAGGGCACCTGGTTCTTGGTCGAGCACCCGGCCACCACGGAGGTGGTCACCGCCGCCGTGGCCAGCACCGTGATAAGTCGAATCGTGCTACGTCGCATGATGAGACCCCTGCTCGTCGGTGAAGTCAGTGCCTGCGCTTCTGGCGCTTTCCGCTCGGACGAGAACCCGGTCGCGGCGCGCCGCTGTCGGTCGGTCGCGGACCTCGGGCCGCCGAAGCGCCCGCACCCACCGGAACCCGAGCACCGACGGTGCCCTCTGCCCGCTTGGCCAGGACCTTCTTCGTGTGCGCGGCCACCGGACCCCAGCGTTCCTTGATCGACACCAGCACCGGCACGGCGAAGAAGACCGACGAGTAGGCGCCGACGATCATGCCGACCATCTGCACCAGCGCGAGATCCTTCAGGGTGCCAACACCCAGCAACCAGACCGCGATCACCAGCATGCCGATGATCGGCAGGATGCCGATGATCGTAGTGCTGATCGAGCGCATCAGCGTCTGGTTGGCAGCGAGGTTGGCCTGCTCGGCGTAGGTCCGCTTGTTCAGGTGCATCACACCGCGGGTGTTCTCCTCGACCTTGTCGAACACCACGACGTTGTCGTAGAGCGCGAAGCCGAGAATCGTGAGCAAACCGATCACCGCGGCCGGTGTCACCTCGAACCCGACCAGCGAGTAGATACCCGCGGTGACGATCAGGTTGAAGAACAGCGACACGATCGCCGCGATCGACATGTCCCGTTCGAAGCGGATCGCGATGTAGATCATCGTCGCCACCACGAACACCAGCAGCGCGATCAGGGCTTTTTGGGTGATCTGCCCACCCCAGGTCTCGCTGATGTCCGCGACACTGATGGCGTCGCGGCTCACCGCACCGGAGGCGTCCTTGGGCTCGAACTCCGCGACCATCGCGGTGGTCACCGCGTCGATCTGCGCGATGTCGAGCGTTTCGGACCGGACCTGAATGGTCGCGCTGGCACCGGAACCGACCTTCTGCACCGAGACCGGGCCGTGGCCGAGGGCGTCGGAGTAGACGTCCTCCACCTGTTGGGTGGTCATCTCGGCGGTGGCCGGGATCTGGATCCGCGAACCACCGGTGAAGTCGATGCCGAGAGTGAAGCCGCGCACCGCGATGCTGAGCAACGACACCAGCACGAAGATCGCCGCCAGCGAGTAGAACAGCTTGCGCCTGCTGACGATCGGGAAGCCTCCGGTGCCGGTGTAGAGCCGCTCCAGGAAGCTGTGACGCGGCGCCGGACCGGAACCGCGCTTGTCGAGTGCCACCGGTTCGCCGGTGGAATTGGCGTTGGTCATCGTGACATCTCCTTCGGCCGGGCCCTGCCCGCGCCGGTTTCCCTGGCGATCTGCTGCACCACGCCGAGACCGTTCACCGACGGCTTGGCCCAGAACGGCGACCGCGCGGCGAGCATCATCAATGGTGCGGTCACCAGGTACAGCACGATCACGTCGAGGACGGTCGTGACACCGAGAGTGAAGGCGAAGCCCTTGACCTGGCCGGCGGCGAGCATATACAGCACCACCGCGGCGATCAGGCTGACCGTCTTACCGGACAGGTTGGTGCGCTGGGCCCTGGCCCAGCCACGCGGCACCGCCGATCGGAAACTGCGCCCTTCGCGCATCTCGTCCTTGATGCGTTCGAAGAACACCACGAACGAGTCGGCGGTCAGGCCGATACCGATGATCAGACCGGCGATACCGGCCAGGTCGAGAGTGAACCCGATCCAGCGCCCGAGCAACACGATGATGCCGTAGACGGCGAAACCGGCCGCGACCAGCGAGAACCCGGCCAGGATGCCGAGCAAGCGATAGACCAGCAGGCAATACATCAGCACCGCGATCAGGCCGATGGCACCGGCGAGCAGTCCCGCCTTCAGCGAGGACAGGCCGAGCGTGGCCGAGACCGTCTCCGCCTCCGAGGTCTGGAACGACAGCGGCAGCGAACCGTACTTCAGGGTGTTGGCCAGCTCGGACGCGCTGTCGGCGGTGAAGCTACCCGAGATCGAGGTGCGACCACCCAGCTGCGGGCCCTCCTGCACCTGGGGCGCGCTGACAACCTTCGAGTCGAGCACGAACGCGACCCGCTTGTTGACGTACTCACCGGTCAGCGTCGCCCAGGCATCGGAGCCCGCGGACTTGAACTCGAGGTTCACCTCGTGGCGGGCCTGCGCCGAGTTCAGCTGGGAGCTCGCGTCGGCGATCTCCTGACCGTCGATCCGGCTCGGGCCGAGCAGGAACACCTCGGTGCCGTCCTGCGAGCAGGTGACCAGCGGCAACGCGGGGTCGTCGTTGCCTGTCAGCGGATCGGCCTTGGTGCAGTCCATGGACGCCATCGCGACCTGCTGAACCTGCTGATCGGTGCTCTGGCGCAGCGCCTTGGCGTCGGCGATCTCCTTGGCCTGCTGCTGCTGGACGGTGAGACCACCGGGCGGCGGCGTCGGCGTCGGCGGTGCCTGCGCGGGGAACACCCGTGACTGGGGCGCCGGAGTGGTCGACGCCTCGCCCGCGGACGGGGTCGAGGCGTCGGGCTGGGTCGCGTCGCCGGGCGCGGGGACCGGAGCGTCCGTCGCCGGCGGCGCGGTCTCACCCGGCGGCGCGGTGCCGGTCGCGGGCGGGGCCGCCCCGCCTGCCTGCGGCTCGGTCGCGAACAGCACCGGGCGGATGTAGAGCTTGGCGGTGGTGGCCAGCGCGCGTGCCTGCTGGCTGTCATCGCCGGGCACCGTGATGACCAGGTTGTCACCGTCGATGACCACCTCGGAGCCGGCGACACCGAGACCGTTGACGCGGGCGTCGATGATCTCCTGGGCCTTCTTCAGGCTTTCCTGGCTCGGCTTGTTGCCGTCGGGGGTCCGCGCGGTCAACGTGACGCGGGTACCGCCCTGCAGGTCGATGCCGAGCTTGGCCGACGGGGAATGGTCACCGGTGAAGAACACCAGCGCGTAGATCACGGCCAGCAGCGCGGCGTAGACGCCGAGCAACCGGAACGGATGCGCCGATCCTTGGGAAGGTGGCACAGCAGGTCATCTCCTAGGCGGAAGTCGAGGCTGGATCGGTGGGCACAACGGTGCCCGGCCCGCAACGCCAGTGCGCCCGGGCGGGGAAAAGGGACTGGTCAGTCCTTGGTCAGCCGGGTCTCGGTCTGTTCCACGACTTCCTCGGCGGGCGCGTCGGTGACCACGGGGGTCTCCTCGATCGTCGGCTCCTCGGCGCGCACCTCGCGGATCGCCTGACGCAGCCACGTGGTGACGACGTCCTCGGCGATCTCCAGGTCGACGGTGTTCTCGTCGAGGTCGACGACGGTGCCGTACAGGCCCGAGGTGGTGACGACAGCGTCACCGACCTTCAAGGCCTCCTGCATCGTCGAGACCTTCTCGGCCTCACGCTTCTGTTTGCGGATACCGAAGAACATCGGCACGAGCAGGGCCAGGATCAGCAGCGGAAACAGGAAGTCCATCGTCGAAGTCAGTCCCTAGTCAGTGGTGGACGTGCAAGTACGCCTGACAGTCTGCCAGTTCCCCGCCGCGGCGACACACCGGACACCGACGCGTGCGCGAAACAGCCCCGGCCCGCGCGTGCGCGAACCGGAGCCGCGGGTGCTCAGGCGATGCCGCCGTAGGTGTAATCGTCGAGCGGGAAGGTGACGGCCTCGCGGTGCGCGGCGGCGGTACTGGTCGGGCGCAGCAGGGCCGCTTCGCCGTGCTGGTTGAAGTAGTAGCTGCGCGCGGTGGCGCAGTCGCCGCCGTAGAACACCGAGGAACCCAGCTTGCCGGTCATCCGGTCGAGGAACTCGGCATTGGCCTGTTCGGTGACCTCGAAGGTGTGCTCGCCGCGGCGGAACAGCTCCGTGAACAGCCTGCCCATGTGTTTCATCTGGGCCTCGATGGTGGTGAAGTACGACAGCCCGCTGTAGGAGTAGGGGCTGTTGAGGCTCAAGAAGTTGGGGAACTTGGGCACGGTGATGCCCTCGTAGGCCTGAAAGCGGTTGTCGCGCCAGAACTTTCCGAGGTTCACGCCGTCGCGGCCGACTATTTCGATAGCCGGGAAGTTGACATCCCACAGGTTGAAACCGGTGGCGAGCAGCAGGGTGTCGATCTCGGTCTTGTGGCCGTCGGCGGTGACGATGCCGTCGGGTTCCACATGGTCGATCGAATTCGTTTCCAGCCGCACGTGCGGCTGGTTGAACGTCTTGAAGTACTGATTGGAAAACGTCGGGCGCTTGCAGCCGAAGTCGTAGTGCGGGGTGAGCTTGTCCCTGGTCCGCTTGTCGCGTACCTGCGCGAACAGGTGCGCCTTGGCCAGCAGGGCGGCCGCCCGGTTCAGGGGTTTGGCCTGCTTGTAGTGCAGCACACCGACGACCATCAGCGCCTCGAGCATGCCGGTGTTGACCAGCCGTGCCGCCTTCTGGGTGAGCGGCACTCTGGCGAACAGCTCCCGCACCGCGCCCGGAATCGGGGCGTCGACCTTGGGCACCACCCAGATCGGGGTGCGCTGGAACACGGTCAGCTCGTCGACCCGCTCGGCGACCTCGGGCACCAGTTGCACCGCGGTGGCGCCGGTACCGATGATCGCGGCCTTGCGACCGGTCAGGTCGTAGTCGGCGTCCCAGTCGGTGGTGTGGATGATCTTGCCCGCGAAGGACTCGATGCCGGGGAACGGCGGGGTGTAGGGCTGGGACAGGAACCCGGTCGCCGCGAGCAGATAGCGCGCGGTCAGCGTCTCACCACCGGCGATCGTGACCACCCACTGCTGGTTTTCCTCGTCCCAGCGCGCGCCGTCGACCACGGTCCCGAACCGCATCCGCCTGCGCAGGTCGTATTTGTCGGCCACGTACTCGGCGTACTTCTTCAACTCGGCGCCCGGCGCGAACAGCCGGGTCCACCGCGGGTTCGGCTCGAACGAGTAGGAGTAGGTCACCGAGGCGATGTCGACCGCCAGGCCCGGATACCTGTTCACATGCCACGTACCGCCCAGGTCGTCCTCCCGCTCCAGGATGACGAAATCACCCAACCCGAGCCGACCGAGTTCGATACCGGCACCGATGCCGCCGAAACCCGCCCCTACCACCACCGCGTCGAACTGAGGTGCCACGCCGAACCTCCATACCGAGTTTTGAGAATGACACGTCATTCTGGTTACACCGACTGTAACATCGTCAATGTGACGAAGCCACCCTCGCGAATCGACCAGCGCAAAGCCGAATTGCGCAGGGAGATCATCGATACCGCGTTCGACTGCTTCGCGGAGAAGGGCTATCACGCCACCGGCATCGCCGACATCGCTACGCGCCTGGGCATCGGGCACGGCACCTTCTATCGCTATTTCGCCAACAAGCGCGACATCATCGACCACGTCATCGACGAGGTGAGCGGGCGCATCTTCGGTGCGCTCGACAGCGATATGGAACCCGAGAACGCCACCACCCTGGACGAATACGCCGCAATGATCGACCGGCTCGGCGACTCGCTCAACCGCGTGCTGCTCGATGATCCGCGCACGGCGCACCTGTTGCTGTTCCACGCCACCGGCATCGACGACGAACTCACCGAACGGGTGTACGGCCTGCTCGACGCCACCGAGGTGCTCATGACGCGCTACCTCGACCACGGCGTGCGGGTCGGTTACCTGCGCACCGATATCGACACCGCCAACACGGCCAAGGCGGCACTGGGCATGATCGTCGCCGGGCTGGTCGCCGGTATGCGAACCCCTGATCCGACCTCGATGTCGGTGTACAGTCACGCCGTGCGGCGGCTGTTCATCGACGGCGTGCGAGCCACTGCCCGATAACGAAAAGCCGTGGGATAGAAGGGCAATCCTGACACAATGACCGCTGTGACGCCCGACGATGTGAGCCGCACGCACTTCGCCATGCCGACCCTGGGGCATCGCGGCTACCACGCAGACGAGGTCGACGCCTTCTTGGAACAGGTGTCGGCGACCCTCGTCGGACAGGGCGCGCTCACCGCCGACGACATCCGCCACGTGCACTTCGGGGCACCGCGTTTCGGCGGGCGCGGATACCAGGCCGACCAGGTCGACGACTTCCTCGACCGGGTGCGCACCGAACTCGAATACCGACAGAAGGGTGGCGCCCCGGTTCCGGCGGCGCGGGCGGGTGACGATGTCGCCGAGATGCTCACCCCCGACGATGTGCACCGCATGCGCTTCACCCAGTCCGCCGTCGGCAGGCGCGGCTACCACGAGGAAGAGGTCGACGCCTTCCTCGACCTGGTCGCGGCGACCCTGGCCCACAACGGCCCCGGCAGCCTGACCACCACCGACGTCCGCGGCGTCCGCTTCACCGACACCCGCCTCGGCACCCGCGGCTACTCCCGCGAAGAAGTAGACGCCTTCATCGACCTGGTTATCACCGCCTTGGAACACGCCGAACGCCGACACTGATAGCCCCCGGCCGTCCGCGACGCGAGGAGGCAGACGCCGGTAGCCAAATGATGGCGGCGCAGCCGCCGGTTTTCGGCCGCCTCGATCTGGACCGACCAGAGGGTGCGACGAAGGAGTACCCGGCGGGAGGGAAGATCGAGGGAACAGGCCGAAAACCCGCGGCGCCAGCCGCCGAAATTCAGCCCTGGATGCTGTGGAGTTCCGCTTCGCGCAGGTCGTCGGGGAAGACGTAGCGGCGGAAGGCCCAGAAGCGGAACGCCATCGCCAGCAGCACGCCGAGGATCTGGCCGGAGACGAAGTTGGCGACCATCTGCACGGTCGGGTCCACGTGCGGCACCCGAAGATTCAGCGCGTAGAGCGATATCGCCTGCGGAATCATCGTGACCGCGATACCCAGTGCGCTGACCGTGAAGAACAGGGCGGCCTCGTGACTGCGCTGCCTGCCCCCGCGAGCGCGGAACGACCACTCGCGGTTGAGGATGTAGGAGGCGATGGTCGCGATCAGCGCGCCGAGCAGGCGCGCGGTGAGCGGCTTGTCACCGAGCACGGTCAGTTTCACCGCGTACACGACCCCGGTGTCGATGAACCAGGTGATCGCACCGACCACGGCGAATTTCAGGAGTTCCCGATGCTTCAGGAGCAGGGAACGCAACGGCTCGGGAAGTCGTTGCACCACCTCTAGGACTGCCACCGAATCGACAGTAGACGACGTCGCGGCGCCGTGCCGCCCGGAGCCGAGCTATCTCAGTCGATGCGGTCGGCGCTCGGTTGCGGTTCGCGCCCACGCACTTCGATGGCGCCGATCACCAGATCCGGCGGTGGTACCAAGCCCAGATGCTCCCAGGCGCCCGCGGTCGCGACCCGGCCGCGGGGGGTGCGGGCGACGAGTCCGGCGCGCACCAGAAACGGTTCGCAGACCTCTTCCACGGTGGCCGCCTCTTCCCCGACCGCGACCGCCAGGGTCGAGACACCCACCGGTCCCCCACCGAATCCACGCACGAGCGCGCCGAGAACGGCCCGGTCGAGCCGGTCGAGGCCGAGCGCGTCGACGTCGTAGACCTCGAGCGCCGCCATGGCGATGGGGTGGGTGATGATGCCGTCCGCCCTGACCTCGGCGTAGTCGCGCACGCGCCGCAGCAGCCGGTTGGCGATACGGGGGGTGCCGCGCGAACGTCCGGCGACTTCGGCAGCGGCGTCGTGGTCGATCTGCACACCGAGGATGCGGGCCGAGCGGGTGAGGATCTGCAGCAGTTCGGCGGGATCGTAGAAATCCATGTGGCCGGTGAAGCCGAAGCGGTCGCGCAGCGGGCCGGTGAGCGCACCCGAGCGCGTGGTGGCGCCGACCAGGGTGAACGGGGCGATGTCGAGGGGAATCGAGGTCGCGCCGGGGCCTTTGCCGACCACCACGTCGACACGGAAGTCCTCCATCGCCAGGTACAGCATCTCCTCGGCGGGGCGAGCCATGCGGTGGATCTCGTCGATGAACAGGACATCGCCCTCGACCAGATTGGACAGCATGGCGGCGAGGTCGCCCGCGCGTTCCAGCGCCGGACCCGAGGTGATGCGCAGGGCGGTGCCGAGTTCGCCGGCGATGATCATCGCCATGCTGGTCTTGCCGAGGCCGGGCGGGCCCGACAGCAGGACATGATCAGGGGTGGCGCCACGCTGGCGGGCGCCGCGCAGGACCAGCGCGAGCTGTTCGCGCACGCGGGGCTGGCCGATGAACTCGTCGAGCGAGGTCGGACGCAGGCCGGTTTCGGCTTCGCCGTCGGTGCTGAGATACCGGGCGGTGAGGTCGGACTCGTCGCTCTCGGCGACGTGGTCGAAGTCGTCGTCCACGATCTACCTGTTCTTGCCGAGCAGGCCGAGAGCCGCGCGCAAGGCCACCGAGGTGGTGGCGGTGGGCTGGTCGGCGAGGACGGTGTCGACGGCCTGTTCGGCCTGCTTCGCCGGGAATCCGAGGCCGATGAGCGCGTCGGAAACCTGTTCGCGCACAGGGGTGCTCGGTGTTTGCGCGCCGGGCGGACCGGTGGGGACGGCCACCTGGTTCACCTTGTCACGCAGTTCGACGACCATGCGCTCGGCGCCGCGCTTTCCGATGCCGGGGACCCGGGTCAGCGCGGCGACATCGCTCTCGGCCAACGCTTTTCGCAATGCTTCGGGTTCGAGCACGGCCAGCACCGCCATCGCCAGGCGCGGGCCGACGCCCGACACCGTCTGCAACAGCCCGAACAGTTCGCGCGCTTCGGTGTCGGCGAACCCGAACAGGGTCATCGAGTCCTCGCGCACGATCATCGCGGTGTAGAGGCGGGTCTGCTCGCCGCGGGCGAGCCCGGCGAGGGTGGCAGGAGTGGCGTTGAGCCGGTATCCGACGCCCGCGGCCTCGATCACCACATGATCGAGCGCGATCTCGAGTACCTCACCGCGTACCGACGCGATCACCCGCGCACCACCTTCCGTTGTTCGGCGAGCCGTTGTTCGTAGCGGCGGCGGACTTCATCCGCCTGTGCTTGCGCGGCCGCCATCCGGTCCATCAGCGGCGCCCGCCAACAATGACAGATCGCCAGCGCGAGCGCGTCGGCGGCATCCGCTGGTTTCGGCGCGACCTGCAACCCGAGAATCCGCGTCACCATCGCGGTGACCTGCGCCTTGTCCGCGGTACCGTTCCCGGTGACAGCGGCTTTCACCTCGCTGGGCGTATGGAACGCCACCCGGATCCCGCGCCGCGCCGCGGCCAGCGCGATCACACCACCGGCCTGCGCGGTCCCCATCGCGGTGCGCACATTGTGCTGCGCGAACACCCGCTCGATCGCGACAGCTTCGGGCCGATGGGTATCCATCCATTCCTCGGCGGCATCCGCCACCGCCATCAGCCGCAATGCCAGCTCGGCCTCCGGCGGTGTCCGCACCACCCCGACATCGAGGGCGACCACCTTACGGCCCGGCCCGCTGTCCACCATGCTGAGCCCGCACCGGGTGAGCCCGGGGTCGACGCCCATCACCCGCACCGGCTACCCCTTCGAAGACACGAACAATTGTTCGAAAGTCTAGAGCATTACCCGGTTCCGGCCGACCAACGACACGACCCCCTCACGCCGGTAGCGGCGGCAGCCCGAGCAATGCGGGATCGCGGGCGTGTTCGGCCCAAACCTGCGCCGGATCCGCGACCAACTTGCGCGCTCGCAGGTCGAGCAGACCGCTCACATAGGACACCGTCGCGGCAACCTCACCGTCGCCCCTGGTGAGCGTGTGCTCCACCCGATAGGTCTTGCCCTGGCCCCACTCCCACCGACAGTCGACCTCGACCGTGTCGTTCGCCCGCAACTCACGCAGATAGCGAACGTTCAGCTCGAGATTGACCGGCCCCACCCCCGCGGCCAGGAAGTCCGGCACCGAGACGCCCGCCTCGGTCACGCACGCGAACCGCGCGTGGTCGGCGAACTGCTGATACGCCGAGCCGGTGACGTGCAGTTGAGGGTCGAGATCGGACACGCGAACCGGGATCCGAACCCGAAACGGCACAGTGGTTTCCGTCATGGCCGCCAGTGTGCCACCGTGGTCCGACACGTTCGGCGCTGTCGCCGACGCGACCGTCATCGCGCTCCGCCGACCCCGCGCGGACTCCCGACGGCGGTGAACCGCGAAACCGAGGCGAGCGCTACCCGAGCGCCGCGGTGAAGACGTCGAGCGCACGATCGTCGAACAGCACGAACCGCACCTGCGTCACACCGGTCTCGGTCGCGGCCACCGTCTCGATCGCGATCCGCGCGCCGTCGTCCATCGGCCAGCCGAAGATTCCGGTGGAGATCGCCGGGAACGCGACCGTGGCCGCTCCCAATTCGTCTGCCACACGCAAGGATTCGCGATAGCACGAGGCCAACAGCGCGGATCGGTCCTCGGTCGCCGACCACACGGGCCCGACGGTGTGGATCACCCAGCGCGCGGGCAATCGGCCCGCTGTCGTGGCCACCGCCTGTCCGGTTCGCAGACCTTTGCCGTAGTGCGAGGCCCGCAGGTCGCGACACTCGGACAGAATCTGCGGGCCGCCCTTACGGTGGATCGCCCCGTCGACGCCGCCGCCGCCGAGCAGCGACGAGTTCGCGGCGTTGACCACCGCGTCCACCTGCTGCTCGGTGATATCGCCCCGGACCGCTTCGATTCGCATCATGTGCGCATTGTGCCGGGGAACCGACCTCGACCACGAGTACGGTCGAGGTAGTCGGTCCGTCCCAGGCGAGGAGAACCACTCATGGCCATACCCACCGGTGACATCGTGGCGACGCCCGACGGGCGGGATCTGGTGATCGCTCGGTCCTTGGGGTTGCCGATCGAGGAGGTGTGGGCGCGGTTGACCGACCCGCATCTCACCTCGGGGTGGTACGGCACCTGGGAGGGTACGGCCGGGACCGGCAACACCATCCGGGTGCAGATGCGGTTCGAGGAGGGTGAGCCCTGGTCGGATATGCGCATCGACGACTGCACCCCACCGATCCACCTCGGACTCTCCTCGACCGACCAGATCGGACTGTGGCGGATGGAGGTGACCTTGCTCGACATCGGCGCGGCCACCGCACTGCGCCTGGTCCACCATCTGACCTCGGAATACCAACTGGCGGAGATCCCGCAGATCGGTCCGGGCTGGGAGTACTACGCGGACATGTTCGTCGCCGCGTGCACGCAGACCGAACGACCGGATTTCGCCGACTATTACCCGTCGATGTCGGGCTATTACGAGCAGCGGGCTTCTTAGCCCGAACGTGCATCGCCCCAGCCGAATTCACGGCCGGGGCGATTCAGCGGACCGGACGAACTACTCCTCGTCGAGTTCCGCGGCGACCTCGTCGGAGATGTCGACATTGGTGTACACGTTCTGCACATCGTCGCTGTCCTCGAGCGCGTCGACCAGCTTGAACACCTTGCGCGCGCCCTCGGCGTCGACCGCGACCGACACCGAGGCCTGGAAACCGGACTCCGCGGAGTCGTAATCGATGTTCGCGGCCTGCAGCGCCGAACGCACCGCGATCAGATCGCCGGGCTCGGAGATGATCTCGAAGACGTCGCCGTGATCGTTGACATCCTCGGCACCCGCATCGAGGACCGTCTCGAGGACGTCGTCCTCGGACAGGCCGTTCTTCTCGAGGGTCACCACACCCTTGCGGGCGAACAGGTACGACACCGAACCCGGATCGGCCATGTTGCCGCCGTTGCGGGTCATCGCGAGCCGGACCTCGCCCGCGGCGCGGTTGCGGTTGTCGGTGAGGCACTCGATCAGCACGGCGACGCCGTTGGGCCCGTAGCCCTCGTACATGATCGTCTGCCAGTCGGCGCCGCCTGCTTCTTCACCACCGCCGCGCTTGCGGGCGCGCTCGATGTTGTCGTTGGGGACCGATGTCTTCTTCGCCTTCTGGATGGCGTCGAACAGTGTCGGATTGCCCGCAGGGTCACTACCACCAGTGCGGGCCGCCACCTCGATGTTCTTGATCAGCTTGGCGAAGAGTTTGCCGCGCTTGGCGTCGATTCCCGCCTTCTTGTGCTTGGTGGTGGCCCATTTGGAGTGGCCGCTCATGCCCTACTTCCTTCAAGTCGGTTGCGCGTCTGCCCGGGCGGACAAGCTCGATCCAGCCTACTCGGACCCGCCACGCCCGCCGACGCGGGCGTTCACCGCGCGATGCGGACCAGGTCGACGAACAGTTCGTGCACGCGAAGATCGCCGGTGACCTCGGGATGGAACGAGGTCGCCACCACATTGCCCTGCCTGGCGGCGACGATCCGCCCCTGCGCGGGACCGTGCGGCACCCGCGCCAGCACCTCGACGCCGTCACCGACCCGCTCCACCCACGGCGCGCGAATGAAGACCGCGCGCACGGGCGTGTCGAGGCCGGTGAAGTCCAGATCGGTCTCGAAGGAGTCGACCTGACGACCGAACGCGTTGCGCCGCACCGTCATATCGATACCGGACAGATGCTGGGCGTCGGCCCTGGTGTCGAGGACCTCCGAGGCGAGCAGGATCATGCCCGCGCAGGAACCGAACGCGGGCAGCCCGTCGCGCAGCCGCGCTCGCAACGGCTCGAGCAGGTCGAACGCTTGCAACAGCTTGGAGATCGCGGTCGACTCACCACCGGGCAGCACGAGCCCGTCGACGGCCGCCAGCTCCGAAGGGCGTCGGACCAGCACCGGTTCGGCCCCGCAGTGCTCCAGCGCGGCAACGTGTTCGCGCACGTCACCCTGCAACGCGAGGACACCGATGGTCGGCCGGGTGGGGGTCGAGGTTGCGTTCACAGCCGTTGAGCTTACGAGCGCGGCCGATGTGGGCCCGCTCACGCTCACTTGTGGCGCGGCGTGCGGATCAGGCCTTCCTGAACGACGGCGGCGACCAGGTTGCCGTCGCGGTCCCAGATCTTGCCGCCGGTCAGCGCGCGACCGAAGCCGGCCGAGGGTGAGGACTGGTCGTAGAGCAGCCACTCGTCGGCGCGGAACGGGCGCAGGAACCACATGGCGTGGTCCAGCGACGCGTTCTGGGTCGGTTCGTCGGGGTGGGTCACCTTCGACGAGCCGAGCAGCGTCATATCGCTCATGTAGGCGAGGGTGCAGACGTGGAACATCGGGTCGTCGGGCAGCGGGTGCCGGTACCGGAACCACACCTGCTGCGGGGAGACGGCGCCGTCGCGCGCGACGACCTGCTCCAGCGGGACCGTGCGGATGTCCCAGTGCTCCCATTCGCGCATGGCCCACAGCCGCTCCGGGGTCATGGTGACGCTGGCGTCGGGCAGGTCGTCCGGGCCGTCGACCGCCGGCATCACGTCTTGGTGCTCAGGCCCTTCGTCACCGTGATGGAACGAGGCCGACATGGTGAATATCGCCTGCCCGTCCTGCACCCCGGTGACGCGCCTGGTGCAGAAGGACCGGCCGTCACGGATGCGCTCCACCATGTAGACGGTGGGTTCCTCCGGGTTGCCGGGACGCAAGAAGTAGCCGTGCAGCGAATGCACCTGGAAAGCGGGATCGACGGTACGGACCGCCGAGACCAGCGCCTGTCCTGCCACCTGGCCGCCGAAGGTGCGCGGTAGCTGGGACTGCGTGGACGCGCCGCGGAAGATGTCGCGCTCCAGCCGCTCGATCGCGAGCGCCTCTTCAATTGTCGCCATGCGCTCGAGATTATCGTCTCGCCGACCGGGCGGTATGTCCGGCTCCGCACGGCGCCCCGAAATTTGCTGTGATGGTCCGGTGCCGACCTTCACTCCCACCTCTCCCCCTGCCCTCGCCCGGCTCGTCGCCGACAGGCTGGTCGAACTGCCGGGGCGACGGGTGCTGGCGGTCGACGGCGCCGACGCCGCCGGGCCCGTCGAACTCGGTCGCCGGATCGTGGAGACACTCACGGACCGGGGTCGATCGGCGGCGGTGGTGTCGACGCACGACTTCGTCCGGCCAGCGTCACTACGCATGGAATACGGGCGCGATGACGAATGGTCTTATCGCACAGCCTGGTTCGACTACGAGGCGATGCGGCGCGAGATCGTGGAAGCGATGCGGACCGACGGGCGTTGGTTGCCCGCGCTGTGGGACGAGCACCGAGACAGGTCGGCACGGGCGGCGATCCGAGTGGCGCAGGCCGATCTGGTGCTGGTGCTCGCGGGACCGATGTTGCTGGGTCGCGGGCTGGATTTCGATCTCGCGATCCGCTTGGAGCTGAGCGAGCAAGCCGCGCTGCGGCGCACGCCCGCCGAGCAGCATTGGACATTGCCCGCCGTGCGCGATCACACCGCCGAGAATCCCGAGCGGGCGACGTGGACCGTTCGCTGGGATCACCCCGATCGGGCGGCACTGCGCAGTTGACCTCGCAGGGTCAGCGGCAGGCCGGGCACACCGGCGGGCAGGTAGGCGAAAGCCCCGTCCGGAGAATCCGAACGGGGCTCGAGCCCAGACGATCAGGCGCAGGCGACCGAGGTCTGACCCAGGTTGGTCAGCATGCCGCAGGCCCACGACTTCTGGACCTTCCACTTGCCCTCTTCGGCCACGAACGGCACATCGACGACATTGGTCTGGCCGTTGACGGTGAAGTCGGCCTTCGCGTTGACGCTGTCACCGAAGGAGGTCACCTCAGTGACCTGCACCTGGACATTGTTGTCCTGAACGGCCTGCGCCAGGCGGTTGGGCAGCTCGGGATCTGCCTCGATGCCCTGCACGAAGTCCAGCTTCTGTTCGTTGGGGACCGACGGGTCCAGCGCGGTGTTGAGCTGCTCGTTGAGCTGCTCGACCGTCGGCACGGCGGGCAGGTTCGAGGCGGCCGAGGTCTCGGCTTTGGCACTGGTGGTGGTCTTGGGCGCGGGCTTGTCGCCCTTGTCGTCGCTGCACGCACTCAGGCCGAGGGCGGCGACCACAGCCAGTCCTGCGATCGCGACTCGTCCGGTCCTACGAAACTTCATGCACTCGTCCTTACGTCGGGTCGGAATCTCGCCCTCTGGGCGACGGCGGAGGACCGGCGCCACACAGCGCAGGCCTCGATGCCACGGCCCGGACGCTACCCAGCGATGTTGAGGAAACTCTGAGACACAGACAATGTGGGTCTGTGAGAAGCGCCGGATTGTGATGCACCCCAGCACTACCCGGAGCGCAGACCCGCCACCGCGTCGACGAGCCGGGCATGGGTTCGCGCGTCCGCCGCCGCGATCAGCCCGTGCGGCGCGGTGTGCAGTGGCTGCCCGGCGAGGCCGGTGACCACGCAGCCCGCCGCCTGACATACCGCGATCGCGCTGCTGAAATGCACACTGTCGCGCAGATCGCCGCCGGTGATGTAGGCGGCGCGCCGTCCCGCGGCGACCCAGACGAGGGCCAGGGAGGTCGACAACACTCGCGGATGGAATTCGCCCGCGAAACCTTCGGCGTCGAAGAGTCGCGCGGGGGTCGACCAGGGGAACGGCTGGTCCAGATCGACATCGACCAGATGGCTTCCCGCGTGCGGTCGCAGCGGCTCGTCGCGACCGTCGGCCCGCCGAAAGGCTCCCTGGCCCGCGGTCCAGAACACCTCGTCGGCGAACGGATCCGCGGTTGCCGCCACCGTCACCGCGTCACCCTCGCGCAAGGCGACATTGACCGCGACGAACGCGGTCTCGACGGCGAAATTCCTTGTGCCACAGAGCGGATCGATCAACCAGGTTCGTTCGCTACGGTCCGACCCGGTGACTCCGGACTCCTCGCCGACGAAGCGGTCGCCCGGACACGTGGTCGCGAGGACATCGAGGATGGCTTTCTCGGCCGCGATATCGGCCTGCGTGGCGAAATCATCGCCCTGTTTGGCGTAGTGAGTCAGTGGCGCGTGGAACGCCGAGCGAATCACTGCCGAAGCGACTTCTGTTGCGTGGATGGCGATTTCACTATCTGAGTGGTGCACCGTCTTCAGAATACGGACCGAACCGCGCCCCGACAGGCGAACCGCGGACCTCGACCGCGCACGGCCGGAGCGGAGCCGGTACGCCTAGCCGGCCAGGTACACGGCGAGACCGAGTCCACAGATCCCGACCGTCACCCGCAACACGCTCGGCGGGATCACTTTCACCACCGGCGGACCACACCAGCCACCCACCAGCGCGCCCGCGCCGAGTGCCAGTGCCGCACCCCAGTGCACTGGCCCGAAAGCCGCGAACCCGATCGCGGCGACCAGGTTCGCGATGCCGAGCAGGAAACTCTTGAGAATCGATGCGCTCCAGATGGATTCGGAAGTGCACAGCATCATCATCGACAGGTAGATCACGCCCGCGCCCGCGCCGAAATAGCCGCCGTACACCGATGTGAGCAGGATGCCGACCGGCACGATCCAGGGGGCGCTGAGTTCGCCGACATGGCGGCGAACCAGTGGTTGCACCAGCAGCGCGAGCGAGGCCACGGCGACCAGGAACGGCACGATCACCTCGAACGCGCCGTCCGGAGCGACCAGCAGCGCGAGCGCGCCGAGGACCCCGCCCACCGCCGCCAGCACCGCCCAGCGCACCAGCGTGGGCCCTCGTCCGACGAGTTCGCGCCCGGAATTGGCGGTCGCCCCGACGCCCACAGCGACCATGGCGACGGTGTTGGTGACATTGGCCGCGACGGGCGGCAGCCCGGCGGCCAGCAGCGCCGGATAGGAGACGATCGAGGCCATCCCGGTGATGAACCCGATCAGGCCGGTGAAGAATCCCGCGACGACCAGCAGGGACAAGTCGAGCGCGCTCACGGACCGACTGTACGGTATGCCCAATCGGCAGCGATTCCGGCCATCCTCGCGCCGACCGTGCACGCGCGGCGCGGCACGCGGCCCAGATCGAACACCGTCCGCGGGATCACGACGACGCGCCGACGGCCGTGCCAGGATGTCACCGTGCAGATGACGACTTTCGAGCCGGGCGAACCACCCGTTCGACGTAACCGGCTGGACTCCAACACCGTTGCCCGCCTCGACGACGTCACCACCTTCGCCCAACTGCTCGACGCGTTGGAACTGGTGCGCATGGACCATCCCGACGCCCGGATCCTGTGCACCCTCGACGACCTCGGCCAATGCGCGTACACGAGCATGCACGCCACTCTCGGGCTCGTGGAAGGCGACGGCCAGGACGATCCGGACGACCCCGCCGCCACCCACCACGCCGAGAACGCCACGGTCTCCAGGATCGCCGCGCTGCTGGACAACCCGTCCGCCCGCGTCCCCTGGGACGCGTTGCGCGACACCCGCAACGCGTCCGAGGACGAACTCACCGCGCTCGTCGCCGCCAACCGCTGCCCCGACCGCGTGGTCGACGACGTCGTCCTGATCCAGCGTGTCCCGGTGGACCGCGACGACCTCGCCATCGCCGGCATCCCCAACGGGTACTTCGCCGACGACTGGAGCACCTACGACAACCACACCGTCATCCGCCGCATGGCCACCCACGGCTACCGCCACATCGCCATCGGCGCCTCCCTGTTGGCCTTCGCCCGCCCGCACCCGCCCACCCCCGAACAGGCGGCCGCCCTGGTCACCGACCTGACCCACCTCTACGGCACCCCCACCGCCATCGCCTGGCACGAGCTGGCCGTCCTGCTCCCCGCCCAACGCCAACTCATCCTCGGCTACGCCGAAAACTTCGCCGACGCTCTCACCACCGACACCGAGGGCGCGGCGGGCCAGCCGTAGTGAGCGCTGGACCGGGATCGCTATCGGGCCGCATCCGGCACCGGCGACTGCCGGTCGGTGGTGATAGCCGCCTGGTTCGGTGTCAGGCTCGACCACACGGTCCAGGCCAGCCACATCATGCCGACCCCGGCTGCGATATGGCCGACACGGACCAGCGGTGCGGGAAGGAGGAAGGTCAGGCACAGGACGGACAGGCCGACTGTGTAAAGGATCGCGGCTACGCGTGGGACTGCCGCGCTACGGAGCAGTGCTGTGCCGAACAGCAGCGTTCCGGTCAGGGCGAGGAATGCGGTGGCGAGGAATGCGGATTTGGCGGGGGTGGTGAGCAGCTCGTCCACTATCGGTTTGTCGAGGTAGACCAGGACGAAGTTCTTGGCGAAGGCCACGCCGGCGAAATAGCCGAAGCCGAGAAACTGTACGGCGAAGGCGAGCGCTCCGAAGCGGCCGAGGCGCTGATGCAGCACTGAGTACAGCGCGACCAGCAGACCGATTCCGAAGGGAACGGCCACGCCGTTGAGAATCTGGGTGAGGGGTGTCTTGCCGTCGACGATCAGTTCGGTGGCGCCGGCGAGGGCGATGGTGGTACCGCCGATGAGGCCGGAAATGCCGCCCAGGCGCAGTAGAGCTCGGGTGTCCATGTCGAAATCCCTTCTCGATGTTGTGGCCGACGGTAGGAATCCGGTGGTCACTGCGGTAAGTGCCGGGCGACCCATGACTTTCGGCTACATTCGCCGCCGACCCTGGTCGTGCCGCGAATCCGCCCCATAAGCTCAGGCAATGTATCGGCCGCGCGCACTGACCTGGGTGGCGTGCTTTCTCTACGTCTCAGTGCTGATCGCCGGGCTCGCGGTCGCCTCGACCGCGCCCATCGACCCCGCACGGTTGAGTGGTTTCGCCTGCGCACTCGTCGTCGCTGGGGCGCTGGAGATCACCGAGGGGCGGTGCACGAGGCCGTGGGGTACCGCCGTGCCGCTCGCGTCCAGCGTGATGCCCCTCGGGCGGCGCACGCGGGCAGACGCTCTGGCTGGGCTTGTCCTGCGCGCCGCCCTCTACACCGTGATCACCGCGCTCGACAGCAGTGGCAATGCGAAGGTCTTGTTCGTATTGCTCCCGCTCACCGCATATTTCACCGTTGGGCATCGTGTCGCGTACGCACTCGCCGGAGGCGGGCTACTACTCGCCGCAACACTGGTCATCGGGCGACCGGCTTTCCGTGATGATCCCGAGGCCCTTTCGGATCTGCTGATGCTCACGATCGGCGTCGTCTTCGCTCTCGCCATCGCCGTCATCGCCGAACGCGAGCAAGCCGGGCGTCGACGCGCCGAATCGTTGCTCATCGAACTGTCCGACGCCCATGCCCGGCTGCGCGAGTACGCCGACCAGGCGGTATCGCTCGCCACGGTTGCCGAGCGGACACGAATGGCCCGCGATATCCACGACACTGTCGGCCACCACCTCGTGGTCACCGCGATCCAGCTGGAAAAATCCGTCGCTTACCGACCATTGGACACCGATACCGCCGACCGAGCACTGGCCGAGGGCCGCAATTCCGCGCGACTTGCCCTCGACGAGGTCCGCCGTGCGGTCGGCACCTTGCGCGCCGACCACGCCGAGTTCACCCTCGCGACTTCGCTCCACGCCCTCGCGGCGCGGCTCGACGACCCAGGCTTCGCCGTGACCCTCGATCTCACCGGGACCGAGGACACCGTTCGCGAACCTGTCCGCCTCGCCCTGTATCTCGCAGCGCAGGAAGCGCTCACCAACGCGCGCAGGCACTCCGGCGCCACCTCCGTCGTGGTCCGCGTCGACCTCACCGATATCACCGGCGTGCTCGATATCACCGACAACGGAACAGGTTTCGCGCCCGGCACAGTCGAGGGGCAGGGGTTGACGGGGATGCGGCAACGTCTCGACACCCTCGGCGGCGACGTCCGCATCACGTCCAGCCCCAGGGGAACTCGTCTTCTCGCGACGATCCCGGCGGTGGCGCGATGACCGGACACGATCGCCGCAGGTCGGGCATCGTGCCGAAGGTGCGCACCCTGATCGCCGATGACGAGCGCCTGATTCGCGAAGGGATCGCCGCGTTACTCGCCCTGCAACCCGGCATCGAGATAGTCGGCATCGCCGACAGTGGTTCCGAGGCAGTACAACTCGCTGCCACACTGGCCCCGGACGTGGTGCTGATGGACGTGCGTATGCCCGGCATGGGCGGCGTCGAGGCTGCCTCGCTACTCCGTGGCCGGGCAACAGTGTTGATGCTCACCACCTTCGACGACGACGGCTACATCGTCGCGGCCCTGCACGCGGGCGCGTCCGGCTACCTGCTCAAAGACCTCCCCGCCACCGAACTCGCCCAGGCGATCCGCCTCGCACACGCGGGCGTCGACCAGTACTCCGCGGCTGTCACTGCCCGCCTCGCCGCCATGGTCCGCTCCCGAATCCCCCGGGCCACCCTCGCCCTCACCGATCGCGAAACCGACGTCCTGCGCCTGCTCGCGACCGGCGCGGCCAACCGCGAAATCGCCCGATCTCTCTTTCTCAGCGAGGGGACCGTCAAGAACCATGTTTCGAGCATCCTCAACCGGCTCGGCGTGCGCGACCGCACCCAGGCCGCCATTTACGCCCACGAACAGGGAATCCTCTGAAAACACCGGTGGGTCCGTCCGGCGGTCAACTGCTTCTCGGAACCGAAGTAGCGCGACACCGAGTCGGAAACGACGCTGACCTGGGCCGAGATCGGGGCCGATGTCATCGGGAGCCGCCGGGCGCCCGCCACCGTCGCCCCGAATACAATCTTTTCCAGGACTGCACAGTCACAACGAACAGCCGCATCAACTGCTCGTCGACGCGGCGGATCCGGACTGCTGATCGCCGGACTCGGGCGAACCGTCACGTGCCCGACGAGAATCGTGAACAAGAAAAACGCTAGCTGCGGCGCTCCGGCCCCGGAGGCCAGCGGTCGGTGATCAATTCGGTCATCTGGTCCACCCAGGTGTCATCGAGGGCGGCGTCGCGGCGGATGAGGATGCGGAAGATCGCGGTGCCCGCGACGACTTCGGCGAGCATGGGCAGCTGATCATCGGCGCGGCGTTCGTGGCCGAAGCGGGATTCGAAGGCGGCGAGGTCGCCGGCCAGTCGGTCGATCATCATCGCGTGGACTTCGGGGGCGGCGACGGTGTCGGCGATCAGTCCCGGTAGCGCTGAGCGCACCTCGGGGCTGTCGAACATCGTGCGCACTGTTTCGACCAATGCCCGGATGTCGGCGCGGATATCGCCGCCCGAAGTTCCCGGGGGCGCAACGGCTTCCGCGGAGAGCACGGCCTCGTGGACGAGCTGGGCTTTGTTCGACCATCGCCGGTAGATGGCGGCCGTGGTCGTCCCGGCGCGCGCGGCGATCGCCGACAACGACAGCGCGGGATACCCCGTTTCGAGGATCAGCTCCCTGGTGGCCGCGATGATCGCGGCATCGATCCGGCTGTCGCGCGGCCGACCCGGGGTGGGTGGCGCCGACCTCTTGCCTTCGCTGTCGCCTTCTGTTGTCATGATCACAGCATAATTCCAATACGACATGCATCATATTTGAGGGAGACCCTGTGAGTCTGAGCCCGCTCGACGAGTACCCCCTGCATCAGGCGCCGGCGCCCCTCACCTGGCCGGCCATCTCCGATCGGAACTTCTACGATCGTTCCTACTTCAACGTGCTCGACCGTGACGGGCGTTTCATGGTGCTGACCGGAATCGGCTACTACCCCCGCCTCGGCGTCAAGGACGCTTACTTCGTCGTCCGCCGCGGTGACACCCAGACCGCGGTGCGCCTGAGCGATGCCATCGACGACGACCGCCTGCACCAGCACGTCAACGGCTACCGGATCGAAGTCGTCGAACCCTTGCAGGAACTACGCCTGACCTTGGCCGAGACCGAGGGCGTCGCCGCGGACCTGACCTGGCGCGGACTGTTCCCCGCCGCCTTGGAGCGACCGCACGAGATGCTGACCGAGCGGCGAGTGACATTGCAGGCGTGCCGCTTCGCCCAGGTCGGTTCGTGGGAGGGCTGGATCGAGGTCGACGGCGAACGGCTGACGGTCGCGCCCGACACGAGCGTGGCGAGCCGCGATCGCTCCTGGGGCATCCGCCCGATCGGCGCGCCCGAACCCGCCGGCCGCCCGGATGCGGCGTTCCGCGGAATGTGGTGGCTCTATCTGCCGCTCGCGTTCGACGACTATCAGCTGTTCCTGATCCTGCAAGAAGATCCCGACGGTCACCGCAGCCTCTACGACTGCACCCGCCGATGGCGCGACGGCCGCGTGGAGCAACTCGACGGTGTGCGCGCGAGGATCCACTACCAGCCGGGCACGCGCATCCCGACCGGCGCGCACGTCGAGTTCATGAACCGGGCAGGTGATCGGATCGAACTCGACGTCGAATCGAAGCTGTTCGCGCCCATCGCGTTCGGCTCCGGGTACGGCGGCGACTCCTCGTGGGCCCACGGCACCTGGAAGGACGGACCGTTCGCCGAACGCGTCAGCTACGACATGACGGATCCGCAGGTGATGGCCAGAGCGCCGTTCAGCCTGATCGACCACGTGGGCCGGGCGGTGTGCACCGAAGCCGACGGGCAGACGCGCGAAGGCGCGGGCCTGTTCGAGCACGGCGTGATCGGACCGCACTATCCGTCGGGCTTCTCCGACTGGACCGACGTGGCGAAATAGGTACAACGCGATGAAGATCATGACAGCGCTCTACGGGCCCACGGATGCGGTCGAACGCGCGACCGTGCTCCGGGAGGCAGGCGCCTGCGGCGTGTTCACCTTCGAAGGACCGTTCGACGTGTTCACCCCGCTGGTACTGGCATCGGCGGTCAAGGGGCTCGACGTGATGTCCAACGTCGCGATCGCGCTGCCTCGCAATCCGATTCAGCTGGCACACCAGGCCAACGATCTGCAGCTGCTCACCGAGGGTCGGTTCATCCTGGGCCTGGGCACGCAGATACGCGCGCAGATCGAGAAGCGCTACGGGGCCGAGTTCGACCGCCCGGTCGCGCGGATGAAGGAAATGGTGGGGGCGCTCCGAGCGATCTTCGCCACCTGGAACGACGGTGCGCCACTGGACTTTCGCGGTGAGTACTACCGGCACACCCTGATGACGCCCACGTTCGTCCCCGGGCCGAACCCGTACGGTCCGCCGCCGATCTATCTCGGTGCGCTCGGGCCGCGGCTGACCAGGGCAACCGCGGAGGTGGCCGACGGTCTGCTGGTGATGCCGTTCGGGACGAAACGATTCCTGCACGAGACGACATTGCCGAACGTGCGGGCCGGTCTGGCCGCCGCCGGACGCTCCGAGGACGACTTCGAGGTCGTGCCGGAGATCATCGTCTCGGTCGGCGACGACCATGCCTCCACCCGAATGCTGTTGGCGTTCTACGGTTCCACCCCGGCCTACCGGCCGGTGCTCGACGCCCACGGCTGGGGCGATCTGCAGCCGGAGCTCAACGCGATGTCCAAGCAGGGGCGGTGGCGGGAGATGGCCGCCCTGATCGACGACGACATCCTCCACACCATCGCCGCGTGCGGCACGCCGGCCGAGGTGGCCGCGCACATTCGCGATCGGGTCGACGGTGTGTCGGACCGGCTCTGCCTCTATCAACCGGGGCCGATCGCCGTCGAGGCGCTCGCCGAGATCGTGGACGCGCTGGGAGGATCCTCATGCCGCTGACCACGATCGAATTCGACCAGGTCGTCGACGACAGCTACGGCGGCAAGGCGGCCGGACTCGCCGAACTGCGTCGTCTCGGACTCGCCGTGCCGGCCGGATTCGTCATCGCCGACGCCTCCACGCGGGGCGGCATCGACGCTGCGGCGCAGCGGTTCTCGGAGCTGGCCGCCGCCGGGGCGACGTCCGTGGCGGTCCGCTCCTCGGCGGTCGGCGAGGACGGCGACGACCAGTCCTTCGCCGGCCAGTACGACACGGTGTTGAATGTCGACTCCGTCGACGGCTTCGCCGAGGCCGTGGACAAGTGCGTCGCGTCCGTACATTCCCGACGAGTCGCGTCCTATAGCGAAACATCGACCGCCACCATGCATCTGGTGGTGCAGCAGATGGTGGACGCGCGTGCCGCCGGTGTGGTGTTCACCGCGGATCCGACGACCGGCCGACGCGATCTCCTGGTGATCGACGCCATCGCCGGGCTCGGCGAAGCACTCGTCGACGGTACGGCCTCACCCGACCACATCGTCCTGGATGCCCGCGGCGACACCGCCGTGCACGAGGTCGGCGCGACGCCCGTTCTGTCGCAGGAGGAGATCGCGGCTGTCCGGGCCGATGCGCTGCGCGCCGCGCAACACTGGGGTAGGCCGATGGATCTCGAGTGGGCGATCGACCGCTCCGGCACGCTGTGGTGGCTGCAGGCGCGACCGATCACCACCCTGCCCGGCGATCTCAACGAGATGGATTCGCCCCTCGCGGGCGCCGACCACGTGTACACGCGCTGCAACATCGGCGAGATGATGCCGGGGGCCTTCTGCCCGCTCACCGCCTCGGTATCCGGCTATGCCATCGACTACGCGATGCAGATGACGCAGGTGGTGGCGCGGGCGCAGCCGAGTTATGAGCGGCCGTGGCTGCAGGTCGGCTATTTCTACGGGCACATGTTCTTGAACCTGACCGAAGGCACGGCGTTGAGCTCGGGCCTGCTGGGCAACTCGCTGGAGCAGTTCTCCACCTCGATCTGCGGCCGGGTGGTCGACGAACTGAAGGCCGAACCGCCGAAACCGTTCGTCCGCAGGCTCGTCAACACGATCCGGCTGACCACGCATGCCTTGTCCGCCGGGCCTGCGATCCGCCGTTTGGACGCGAAGATCGCCGCGTTCCGGATCCCGACGGGCGAGGACCCGCGAGAAATACTGCGCCAGTTGGAATTCGGTGTCGGAGAGTATTGCGACATCACGCTGACGCACGTGCGGTCCTCCTCGCGTGCGGCGGTCGCGGCCAACATCCTCGAGAGCGTGCTGATCAAACAGGCGGTGGAGAACGGGCTCGGCGCGGACGAGGGCCGCACCGAGGCGACCCTGCTGATGGCAGGCGCCTCAGATGTCGAGAGCGCGCTCATGCTGGAGGAGCTCGACGCGGTGGTGCGCACCATCGCCGCCGACCCTGCGGCCGCCGAGAAGTTCCTCGCGGCGGAGCCGGCCGACGCGGTGACCGGGCTGCGGACGGCGACCCACCCCGGTGGCGAGGCGTTGCGGCGGTTCTCGGCTCGTCACGGTCACCGCGGGTACCGCGAGCTGTGCATGCGCGATCCGTCCTGGGCCGAGGACCCCGGCGGCCTGGGAGCGATGATGCAGGTCATGCTGCGCTCCGCACTGGACCCGGCATACCGCGCACCGCTGCCCGCGCCCCAGCCGACACCCGGATCGGCGACCATCAGGTTGCTCGCCCGGCTGGCGCAGGGCGGCGCCCGCGGACGCGAGCGAACGAAATCGAAGATGGCGCTGATGGCGCACGCGCTGAAGCTGGGCTACCGCCACCTGGGTGCGGTGCTGGCCGAGTCGGGGCGACTGCCCGATGCCGACCTCGTCTTCTTCTTCGACCGCGCCGAGTTGCCTCGCGTCGCCGGCGCGGACGACATCGCCGACCTCGTGCAGTGCGCGCTGCGGCGCCGAGAGGCATTGGCGTACCAGGACTGCCTCGAGTTCGACGACGTGTCGGTGGGCAGGCCGAACCCGCTGATCGCCCCACCACCGCACGCGATCACCGACGACCAGATCGTGGGCAGGCCCGCCAGTCGGGGCAGCGTCGAAGGTGTTGTGCGCGTGGCGAAGTCGATCGTCGACGCACGGAACGTGCAGCCCGGCGAGATCCTGGTCGCGCCGGTCACCGACGTGGGATGGACGCCGTACTTCACCGTCATCGGCGCGCTGGTCACCGACATCGGCAGCTCGGTGTCACACGGCGCCGTGGTGGCACGCGAATTCGGTCTCCCCTGTGTGGTCAACACCTTGGTGGGCACCAAGGTGCTGCGCACCGGCGACCGGGTCCGCGTGGACGGGGACCGAGGCCTGGTCACCCGGCTCGCACCGCCCTGACCCCCATGCCCCGACCGCACAGCGCAACCGTCGTGCGGAGCTGAGTCACTGCGCGAAAACGCCCAGGGGGCGTCGCGATCGCGACGCCCCCTAGGCGAATGTTTCACTACCCGAACGGATTCGGGCGCGAGATCACCAGCCGCGCTCGGCGAGGCGGTGCGGCTGCGGGATCTCTTCGACGTTGATGCCGACCATGGCCTCGCCCAGGCCGCGCGACACCTTGGCGAGCACGTCCGGGTCGTCGTAGAAGGTGGTGGCCTTGACGATCGCGGCGGCGCGCTGTTCGGGGTTGCCGGACTTGAAGATGCCCGAGCCGACGAACACGCCCTCGGCGCCGAGCTGCATCATCATCGCGGCGTCGGCGGGGGTGGCGATACCACCGGCGGTGAACATGACGACCGGCAGCTTGCCGGTCTGGGCGACCTCGCGGACCAGCTCGTACGGCGCCTGCAGTTCCTTGGCGGCCACGAACAGCTCGTCTTCGGACAGCGAGGTCAGGCGGCGGATCTCGCCACGGATGGTGCGCATGTGGGTGGTCGCGTTGGACACGTCGCCGGTGCCCGCCTCGCCCTTGGAGCGGATCATGGCCGCGCCCTCGGTGATGCGACGCAGCGCCTCACCCAGGTTGGTGGCGCCACAGACGAAGGGAATGGTGAAATTCCACTTGTCGATGTGGTTGGCGTAGTCGGCGGGGGTGAGGACCTCGGACTCGTCGATGTAGTCCACGCCCAGGCTCTGCAGGATCTGCGCCTCGACGAAGTGACCGATGCGGGCCTTGGCCATCACGGGGATGGAGACCGCGGAGATGATGCCGTCGATCATGTCCGGGTCGCTCATCCGGGACACGCCGCCCTGAGCACGGATGTCGGCGGGCACCCGCTCGAGCGCCATCACGGCCACGGCGCCCGCGTCTTCGGCGATCTTGGCCTGCTCGGCGTTGACCACGTCCATGATCACGCCACCCTTGAGCATCTCGGCCATGCCGCGCTTCACGCGGGCGGTGCCGACGGTGTTGGTGGTCTCAGGCGTAGTCACGGCTGTCTCCTGTGTCATGGGCGCCAATCAAGTCGCTCGGGTTCGGGTCACCGTCGATTCTAGAGCTGCCCGAATTCGAGCTTCATAGCCAGTTGAGCACCACTGGCCTTGCCGCGACCAGCGTAGATGCGAAAACCGCCCCCAGCTGGCCTGCTCTGTGGCACCGCTCGGCGCCCGAGTGATTCATCGCACGCCGACCCCGGCGCCGATCTGTTCCCCGTGACGTCCGCGGCGCTCGACCAGCACGATCACTGCCGCGACAGTGGCCGACGCAGCACCGCACCACAGCGCGACGACCGGATCGCCGACCCGGTCGACGACCACCCCGGCACCGAGGGGGCCGAGCACCGCACCGATATTGAGCGCTGTGGTCGCCAACGCACCGGCCAGCCGGGGAGCGGTAGGCGCGGCGGTCCGCACGATCGTCGCGATCAGCGTCGATCCGACACCGAAGGCCACAGCTCCCACCAGGCCGGTCATGATCGCCACCCCGGCGATCGAATGCGAGACCAGGGCGGCCGTCACCCAGACGGCGACGAGCCCGACCGTTCCCACGGCGATGACGGCCTCACCGTGGCGATCGCTGTGCCGTCCGGCCAGCGTGACACCCACGAAGGAGCCGACACCGAACAGCCCCAGCACCACCGGCACCCACCCACTGGTGTCCCCCGCGATCCGCGCGACGATCGTGCCGAGGTAGGTGAATCCGGCGAAGGTGGCGGCATTGACCAGAATTCCGACGACGACAGCGACCCGCACCCGCCGCACCCCGAGCACCGCCCACTCCGATGACACCGACCGAATCGGACCCGCCGACTGCTCACGATCCGCACGCGGGAGCGTCAGCATCATCGGCACGAGCACCACCGCCCCGACCACGGCCACCGCCCAGAACGCCGACCGCCACCCCCACAGCTGGCCGAGCACCGTTCCGGCGGGCACGCCCGCGACGATGGCCACCGTCACCCCGGACACGACGACCGAGGTGGCCCGCCCGATCTGTGCCGCGCCGACCAACCGCGGCAGGGCGGCCAACACGACCGCCAGGAATCCCGCGTTGGCCACCGCGGCCACCACCCGCGTCGCCACCAGCAGCCCGAAATCATCGGTGACAGCGCCGACGACATGCGCCAGGCAGAACAGTGCGAGAAAGGTCGTCGCCGAACGTCGTAGCGGCCGGCGGCCCGCCGTGGCCGCCATCGTCGGTGCGCCGAGCACCATACCGACGGCGTACAGCGAGGTCAGCAACCCCACTGTCCCGAACGAGACCCCGAAGTCGGCAGCGGTCTGCGCCACCAGCCCCGACATCATGAATTCCGATGTGCCCTGCGCGAATACGGCGACAGCGAGCACGAAAACCCCGATGGGCATGACTATCCACTCTCCGGATACCGGACACCACGCAGCCGACGCGGTGTCCGAGACGATGGCGGTACCGGGCCAGAAGTGGCCCGGCCGCGAGGAATCGACGATCATCCGGCGTCGCGAACGACACGTCGCACCGGTCATCCGATGAACTACGTGCCCGCACACAACGCCGCCCAGCCCGTAGGCCGGACGGCTACCTTCTGGACGCCTCCGGAGAATTCACGCCCGCACCATAACAACCGCACAGCGGAGAACGCACGGGAATATCGGCGTGCGCGTCAGCGGATCGAGCGGACCACGTGCTGGGTGTCGTCGGTGGCCGCGGTGACGGCCTCGGCGAGTAGCTCGTCGAGGTGGTACGGGTAGACCGCCTCGCCCTCGGCGTCGAGAGCGCGGATGTCGTCGGCGGTGCACCAGCGGTGGTCGGTGATGGTCCGACGTTCCAGGGCCGTGAGGTCGGCCGGGCGCCATTCGAAGCCCGGCGAGCGCAGCGTGAAGAACAGTTCCTCGGAGCGCACGAGTTCGCCGTTGAACGGGAACACCGCGACGCGACGCCACAGCGGGCCGCGCAGCGATGCGGGGTCGACGCGCTGTCCGGTTTCCTCGTAGATTTCCCGGACCGCGGCGTCGCGCAGATTCTCCCCCGGTTCGACGCCGCCGCCGACGGTGAACCAGAAGGCGACCTCGGGGATCATCGGGTCGTGACCGCGCAGCAGCAGCACACGGTTCTGCTCGTCGAGCAGGATCACCCGTGCGGTGGTGCGGGTGGTGTGGACGACGAGGCCGGTGGCCGCGGCGGGCGTCGCGCGTTCGGTGATCTCGAAATAGTGCGGAAGCGGCGCGGTGCCGCCGAGGTGCAAAATGCGCACGGGCCTGCGGGTGCGCAGCGCCAGAGTGTCGCGCACGGCGTCGTTGTGGAAGCGGCGCGCGATCAGCACACGGGCCTCGGCGTCGGCGAGTTCGGCGACCAACTGGGGTCGCAGGTGTTCGATGTCGACCAGCGACAGCGCGGCGGAGAGCTGGTTCTCGATCGTTTCCCGGTCACTGCGGTCGACACGTTCGGCGCGATCGGCCAGCGACGCGAGCTGCGCGGCCCGCTCGGCCCGGCTCGGATCGGTGCTCACCGGACCGGCCTCCGACATGGCCACCGCGCGCGCCACCACAGCGCGACGGGCGAGGGCGGCATCGAGTGCCTGCCAGGACTGGTCGGAGCGCACGTGCAGCCGGTCGAGTCGGTTGGCGGTGGAGTAGGCCCACACGCCGAGCGCGAGAACGAGCAGCGCGATCAGCCCGAGAACGAGGACGGTGGTCGCGGAGAAGGTGATCATCCGGCGGCCCGCACCCGGTTGTCGCCGACGGTGACGGTCTCGTACACCCGTAGGATCTGTTCGGCCACGACCGGCCAGTCGTAGCCCGCGACCACCTGGGTCGCGGTGCTCACGAGACGTTCGCGGGTCTCGTCGTCGGTCAGCAGCGTGTCGATCGCGGTGGCCAGCGCGTCGGAGTCGCCGATCGGGGTGAGCATGCCCGCTGTGCCGTCACGCAACACGCGCCGGAAGGCATCGAGCTCGCTCGCGACCACCGGTGTCCCGGCCGCCATCGCCTCGATCAGGATGATGCCGAAGCTCTCACCACCCAGGTTCGGCGCGACGTACACATCGGCGCTGCGCAGCGCGGCGGCCTTCTCTTCGTCGCTGACCTGTCCGAGGAACCGCAGATGCCCCGCGTGCTCGCCCGCTTCGCGGCGCAACCGTTCCTCGTCACCGCGCCCCACGATGAGGATCTGCACGTCGGGATGGTGTTCGATGAGCGCGGGCAGTGCGCCGAGCAGCACGTCCATGCCCTTGCGCGGTTCGTCGTAGCGACCGAGGAACAGCACCGTGCGGCCCGCGCGCGGGTATCCGTCGAGTGGCTCGCCGCGCGCGAACGCCGACACGTCGACACCGTTGGGGATCTCCACCGCATCGGATCCGAGCGCCTCGACCTGCCAGCGCCTGGCCAGCTCGGACACGGCGATCCGCCCGCTGATCTTCTCGTGATACGGGCGAAGCACACCCTGAAAGGTACTGAGCACCAACGACTTCGTGGTCGAGGTGTGGAAGGTCGCCACGATCGGGCCCTCGGCGATCTTGAGCGCCAGCATCGACAGGCTCGGGGCGTTGGGCTCGTGGATGTGCAGCACGTCGAAGTCGTTGCTGTCGATCCAGCGGCGGATCCTGGTGTAGGCCATCGGGCCGAACGACAACCGCGCCACCGACCCGTTGTAGGGAATCGCGACCGCGCGCCCCGCCGAGACGACGAAGTCGGGCAGCGGTGTGTCGTCGGAGGCGGGGGCGAGCACGCTCACCTTGTGCCCGCGTTCGATGAACACCCGGGCGAGCTCGACCACATGGGCCTGCACGCCGCCTGGAACGTCGAACGAATACGGGCAGATCATCCCGATCTTCACCGCGGGCCCCCCGCGTCCTGCGCGGTGATCCGCGACAGTCGTTCGGGCGACAGGTCGCCCTCCCAGAGCGGTTGCAGCATGTGCCAATCGGCGGGGTGCTCGGCGATATTGGCGGCGAACCGGTCGGCGAGTGCCTGCGTGGCGGCCGCCACACCACCGGAAACATCCAGTGCCGGTTCAGCTTTCAGGCCCCAGCCCTCGGTGCCGTCGTCGTCGACGGTGAACCAGCCGTGCACCGGCACCAGCGCGGCACCGGTCTCGATGGCCAGTTTCGCCGCACCGCCGGGCATCCAGGTGCGCTCGCCGAAGAAGTCGACGGGCACCCCCTTGCCGGTGAGGTCCCGTTCGCCCATCAGGCACACGATCCGGTTCTGTCGCAGGCGTTCGGCGAGTGCGGCGAACGGCGGCTGCTCGCCACCGGTCAACGGGAACACCTCGAAACCGAGACTCTCGCGGTAGGCGACGAAACGCTCGAACAGCGATTCGGGCTTCAGCCGTTCGGCCACGGTGGTGAAGTTGTCGTAATGCTGCACCAGCCACACACCGGCCATGTCCCAGTTGCCCGAGTGCGGGAGCACGAGAATGAGACCGCGGCCCTGTTCCAGCGCGGCGTCGACATTCTCCAAACCGCCGACGTAATAGTCGATCGCGGTGTGGTCCATCGACGGCAACCGGAACGCTTCACGCCAGTAGCGCGCGTAGGAGCGCATGCTCGCCCGCATCAGGTCGTCGGGCACCTGGTCGGCGGGCACGCCCAGAACGCGAGACAGGTTGCGGCGCAACTGTTCCGGTCCGCCGCCCTTGACCGCACGATCGGCACCGCGATCGAAGACCTTGCGCACCAACCCTTCCGGCGCCGATCGCACGAGTCGCCAGCCTGCGGCGTACCCCCAGTCACTCAACCGATCTTTGAGACTCACGAAGCCGATCCTTCTGCCGCGTCCGGCTGCGGTGTCGGCGCGATGACCGTCCGGGCACCCGGCGAATTGCGCACTGCCAGCACCCGCTGGAACACCGTCACGATGCTCAGCACCGCCAGCACCCACATGGCCACGTAGATGGCCCAGGTCAGCCAGTCGATCCCCCAGTGCCCGCCGATGCCGGTGAGCCCGGCGCCGGCCAGCACAAGGACCAGGCGGTCCGGGCGTTCGATGAGTCCGCCGTCGGCGGACAGGCCGCTCGCCTCGGCACGTGCCTTGGCGTAGGAGATCACCTGCGAGGTGACCAGCACGATCAACGTCAGCGCGAACAGTTGCCTGCTGTGCTCGTGATAGACCGCCCACCAGGCGAGTCCGGCGAAGATCGCACCGTCGGCCACCCGGTCACAGGTGGCGTCGAGGACCGCGCCGTACTTCGTGCCGCCACCGCGAGCGCGGGCCATCGCCCCGTCGAGCATGTCGAACATGACGAACAGCCAGATGACCATCGTTCCCCAGAACAGGTGCCCGGAGGGGAACAGGGTCACCGCGGCGGCGATCGTCGCGGTGGTGCCGATCAGTGTCATCGCGTCCGGGGTGAGCCCCGTTCGCACGAGCGCTTTGCCCAGCGGCGCAGTCGCTTTCGCGAACGTCTCGCGGCCGAAGAAGCTGAGCACGGTCTCTATTCCTCCTGCGACCTGCGGGACACCCGCACCGGATCGGCTGCGCTGTGTGCGACTTCGCGATGATCACACATCTACGCCTCCCACGCCTGGGCCAGCAGCTGCCGCGTTTCGCGCAACAGCTGAGGCATCACCTTCACCCCGCCGACCACGGTGATGAAGTTCGCGTCCCCGCCCCAGCGCGGAACGATGTGCTGGTGCAGGTGGTCGGCGAGCGAACCACCGGCCACGCCGCCGAGATTGAGGCCCACATTGAATCCGGCAGGCCGCGAGACCTGCTTCATCACGCGAATGGCCTGCTGGGTGAAGGCCATCAGTTCCGCGCTCTCGGCGGGCGTGAGGTCCTCCAGGTCGGCGACCCGGCGATACGGCACCACCATCATGTGCCCGGGGTTGTACGGGTACAGATTGAGGACGGCGTAGACATTCTCGCCGCGGGCGATGATCAGGCCGTCTTCGTCCGACATCTTCGGGATGTCGGTGAACGGATGCCCGGTCGCGTCCTTGGGCTTCACCTCACCGGTGATGTAGGACATCCGGTACGGCGTCCACAACCGCTGGAGGCGGTCTGGCTGACCCGCCCCGGCGTCGACGATCGACCCGGCGTCGGGCGCGAGGTTCTCGCTCATGATGCTGCATCCTCTCGGCATGCGCGGGCGCCCTGCGTGATCACGCGAGCTCCCGTCTCCGGGCGCTGACCGCTCATGCCCGACCCACCGCGGAGACGACCTCGAACCCCTCGGCGGTGGGTGAGGCGTTCTCGCGGTGGGCGACCCAGGTGGTGATGGTGGCGATCGCGTCGGCGACGGGCACACCGTTGACCTGGGTACCGTCGCGGAACCGGAAACTCACCGCGTCGGCTTCCACGTCGCGCGCGCCCGCCAGCAGCATGAACGGCACCTTCTGCGCGGTCTGGTTGAAGATCTTCTTCTGCATCCGGTCGTCGCTGCGGTCCACCTGTGCCCGCACCCCGGCGTCGCGCAACCGCTCGATCACCGAATCCAGGTGCGGGGCAAAGTTTTCCGCCACCGGGATGCCGACGACCTGCACCGGCGAGAGCCAGGCGGGGAACGCACCGGCGTAATGCTCGGTGAGCACGCCGAAGAAGCGTTCGATCGAGCCGAACAGGGCGCGGTGGATCATCACCGGGCGCTGCTTGGTGCCGTCGGAGGAGGTGTATTCGAGGTCGAACCGCTCGGGCAGGTTGAAGTCGAGCTGGATGGTCGACATCTGCCAGGTGCGCCCGAGCGCGTCCTTGGCCTGCACGGAGATCTTCGGGCCGTAGAACGCGGCGCCGCCCGGGTCGGGCACGAGGTCGAGGCCCGAGGCCGACGCCACCTTCGACAGGGTCTCGGTGGCCTCTTCCCACAGCTCGTCGGAGCCGACGAACTTCTTCGGGTCCTTGGTGGAGAGCTCGAGGTAGAAGTCGTCGAGGCCGTAGTCCTTGAGCAGCGACAGCACGAAATTCAGGGTCGTGGTGAGCTCGGCGTGCATCTGCTCTTTGGTGCAGTAGATGTGCGCGTCGTCCTGGGTCATGCCACGCACGCGGGTCAGGCCGTGCACCACACCGGACTTCTCGTAGCGGTACACCGAACCGAATTCGAACATCCGCAGCGGCAATTCGCGGTAGGAGCGGCCGCGCGCGCGGAAGATCAGGTTGTGCATCGGGCAGTTCATCGGCTTGACGTAGTAGTCCTGGCCGGGCTTGCGCACGCTGCCGTCGTCGTTGAGCTCGGCGTCGAGGTGCATCGCCGGGAACATGCCGTCGCGGTACCAGTCCAGGTGGCCGGAGGTCTCGAACAGCGCGCCCTTGGTGATGTGCGGGGTGTTGACGAACTCGTAGCCCCCGTCGATGTGGCGTTGACGCGAGTACTCCTCCATCTCCTTGCGGATGATGCCGCCCTTGGGGTGGAACACCGGCAGGCCCGAACCGAGCTCGTCGGGGAAGGAGAACAGATCGAGCTCGAGACCCAGCTTGCGGTGGTCGCGGCGCTCGGCCTCGGCCAGCAGCTCCAGGTAGGCGTCCATCGCCTCGGTGGATTCCCACGCGGTGCCGTACACGCGCTGCAGGTCCTCGCGGTCCTGGTCACCGCGCCAGTAGGCGGCCGAGGAGCGGGTGAGCTTGAAGGCGGGGATGAACTTGGTGGTGGGGATGTGCGGGCCGCGGCACAGGTCGCCCCACAGCTTGTCGCCGGTGCGCGGGTCGAGGTTGTCGTAGATGGTCAGCTCGTTGCCGCCGACCTCCATGATCTCGGGATCGTCGATACCGGACTTGTCGCTGATCAGTTCCAGCTTGAACGGTTCGTTCGCCAGCTCGACGCGGGCCTCGTCCACCTCGACGACGCGACGGGAGAAGCGTTGCGCGCCTTTGACGATCTTCTTCATCCGTGATTCCAGCTTGGCCAGGTCCTCGGGGGTGAAGGGCTTGTCCACCTGGAAGTCGTAGTAGAAACCGTCCTTGATCGGCGGGCCGATACCGAGTTTCGCGTCGGGGAACTCCTGCTGCACCGCCTGGGCGAGCACGTGCGCGGCCGAGTGCCGGATCACGCTGCGCCCGTCCTCGCTGTTCGCGGGAACCGGCTCGACGTCGGCGTCCTCCGCGGGGATCCAGGACAGATCCTTGAGGGCGCCGTCGCTGTCACGCACGACGACGACCGTGTCCGGACCCTTGGTGGGCAGGCCCGCTTCCCGCACCGCTGCGCCCGCGGTAGTCCCGGCCGGCACCCGAACGAGAGCGACGGGACTGATGGGTGCAGAGGTGGTCACGGGAATGTTCTCCTTGACGTCGGTGCCGGGGTCATCCGGCAGGTCGCACAGCGTAGGTCACGCAGGGGATCCTGCGCCGCCCATGCTATCGGGACCGCTGAGTGGGCGTGTCGATGGACCTAGGACCGCGTGTTCGTCGGCGACGGCGACCAGGGCCACCGACGATGCGGGACACGCGGCTGATCCGAGCGGCCGCGACGTCGATTCAGGACCGAGCGCGGGCGGCGACAGCCAGTCGTTCGGCTCGATCCTCGGGCGAACGTTTCGGGCAGCTCGTGCACATCTGCCGACCGGGCGCCTCGTAGACCAGGCAACACGAGGTGCGCCGCACAAAAGTGCGGCCCCCCACGGTGACGAACCGTGGTGCGGGCAGACGCGAACCCACGTCGGCCGCCAGGCGGGTCGCGGCCTCCGGGGCGCCCGCGTCGAGCGCCCGGTTGCCGATGGCATCGGCCGCGACCGCCCAGAGCGAGGCGATCCCGGCCCCGGAAACGGCCGCGACCTGGGTGATCACGGCGGTCAAGGTGTCACGCAGAGCGGTCGCGACCTCCTCTGCCGCTGTCGCGCCGGTGTCGCCGCCTACGTCCGAGCGCACCGAGCGCCCGGTGGCATCGACCGGCACCCGACGGAACAGCGCGTGCTCGACACCGCCGTCCGGGCGGACCGCGCAGTCGAAGTCGCCGAGCGCGGCGACCGGAGCGGGCGTGCCCGCCGCGTAGGCGACAGCGATCTGCTCGACCAGGGTCGAGGCGACCATGCACCACCACAGGGTGCCCGCGACCCGAGGGACATCGGTGCCCCAGGTATCGCTCATCGAGTCGATCCGGGCCGCGACCCACTCGGGGTCGGTGAGCAGCCGACCGGGAACCGTGCTCACGACATCAGGGGACTGCGCAACCATGGCCAATCGACTCCGATCCACCCTGCGACCATCGAAAATGTACCGAGCAGCCACAACGTCACCAGGACGAGGGCGAACGTACCCACCGCGCCGAGCACCTTGATGAACCAGCCGCGCGAGGTGTACCAGTCCATGACGATCCGGTACTTGCCGCGCACCCAGTTCAGGGTGTGATGGGCCCAGACGAACTCGGTGGCCAGAATGCCGAATCCCGCGAACACCAGCGCCCAGCCGGGTCCGGGGTACGGGATCGTGACGATCCCGATGAGCAGTACCAGCCCACCGACCGCGCCGACGGCGATGCGGTAGCCGAGGTCGAGGGTAGGGCGCTGCGCGATGTGTTCCCGGGAGGCGCGCCAGCGATCCTTGAACCCGTCCCACCGCCCCGGTCCGGCGGCGGAATCGGTGTCCGCGGAGTCGGGGCCGTCGGTGACGCGCTCGGCGGCGGTCGGATCGCTGGTCATGGATTCCAGACTACGAGTCCGACCGGCGCCGAGTCGCGCCATACCTGTTCGCTCACCGGCGACAGCGTTGCTCCGCCTTCGCGCACGGCCGCGGCGCCGGCGGAGGTACGCATCACCCGGTGACGGCCGGTTGCGCGTGATCGTCCATCGCGCTGACCCCGTCGAGGGTCACCTCGAGCACCCGCGCACCCGCGATGTCGAAGAACAACCCCGACAGCGCCAACCCGCGTTCGGCCACCGCGCGTCGCACGGCGGGATTGCTGCCGAGCGTCTCGAGCTGCACGGCCACGTTGACCATGCTCAGCTGATCCACCTCGCTGTAGCCCGCCGCCCTCGCAGCCACGGCCACGGGATGACCCGCGCGAAACCGTCGCAGCGTCGGTTCGGCGTGGCGCAACCAGGAACCGAGCCCGCCGTCGGTGTCGGCGGCGGAGTGGACCGCCTTCATCGCTCCGCACGAGGAGTGCCCGCACACCACCACCGAACGGACCGCGAGCGAGTCCAGGGCGAAAGTCAGCGCGGCTTCGACCGAATCGTCGCCGCTGACCGGGACCAGGTTGCCGACATTGCGGACCGTGAACAGGTCACCCGGGCCGCTGTTGGTGATCACATTGGGCACGATCCGCGAATCCGAGCAGGTGAGGAAGAACGAATCCGGGTCCTGATGCATCCCGTCCAGGTGCGGGCGCACCACATGCGCGTTGCCGCGATGGAAGGCCGCGATACCCGCCGTCATCGCGTCGCCGCCGGACTTGTGATGGCGCCACGGACGGAGCATCTCGTCGATGGCGGCGCGACCGAATCCACGAGTCGGCGGCGCAGACGGGGTGTCGGCCATCCGGGCGTGCCCGATTTCGACGAAATCTACACGGCCGCCGGTACTTTCGTGCTGACGCTGCCAGTCCTCGATCGCCTCGAACGCCGCGTGGTCGAGGAAGTCGACGATCATCTCGACCGTCACATCGACGCCTGCGGGCACCTTCGCCAGTTCGCCCGACAGTTTCGGCAACGCGAGGAAGGTGCACGATCCGTCGATGTGGACCTGCCAGCTCCCGTCGGGCAGCGGCGCCGCCGTCACCTGCACGCGCACGACCCGCCACAGCAACAGCCCGAACGCCAGCGCCAACCCGATGACCACGCCTTCGAGCAGGTTCGTGAACACCACGCCGAGCACGGTCACCACGTAGACGAGCAGGTCGCCGGTGCGCCGGGCCAACCGGATGTGGGCCAGCTTCACCAATTGCATGCCGATCACGATCAGCAGGCCCGCCAGCGCGGCCTTCGGAATCTGTTCCACCAGGCCGACCAACGCCACCGAGAACAACAGAATCCAGAGTCCGTGCAGGACAGTCGAGGCCCTGGTCCGGGCGCCCGCCTGCACATTGGTGGCACTGCGCACGATCACGCCGGTGATCGGCAGGCCGCCGACCATGCCCGAGACGACATTCGCCGTGCCCTGACCGATCAGCTCCCGGTCGAAACCGGTGCGCGGACCGGTGTGCATCTTGTCCACCGCGACGGCGGAGAGCAGGCTCTCCACGCTGGCGATCAACGCGATGGTCAGCACCATCATGGCCACGGCCGACCAGTTGCCCGACGGCAGTTCCGGCAGACCGAGCGCATCGAAAACCGATCCGCTCAGCGCGATGCGCTCGATATCGGGCAGGCCCAGCGACAGCGCGGTGCCGACGAGCACCGCGACCAGCGGACCCGGTACCGCGCGCAGCTTCGACGGGACGTGCTTCCAGCCGAGCATCACCGCGATCACCACGGCGCCGACGAGCGCGTCACCACCGTGCAGCGACAGCAACTGACCGGGCAGTTCGATCAGATTGCGCAGCGCGGTGCTGTGCGAGGAACCGCCGAGCAGCACGTGGATCTGCTGCAGGGCGATGGTGATACCGATACCGGCGAGCATGGCGTGGACCACCACGGGGGCCACCGCGAGTGCGGCGCGCGCGATCCGGCTGAGCCCGAACAGAATTTGCAGCACGCCGGCGGCGACAACGATGAAACAGGTGAGGCGCCAACCGAATTGCGCGATGGATTCGGCGACCACCACCGTCAGGCCCGCGGCCGGTCCGCTGACCTGGAGGACCGAGCCGCCGATCAGGCCCGCGACCACACCACCGATCACGGCGGCGATGAGGCCGGCGGCGATCGGGGCACCGGAGGCGACGGCGATACCGAGCGACAGGGGCAGCGCGACCAGGAAAACTACGATGGACGCGGGCAGGTCGTGACGCAGTAGCGTCTGTTGCCACGCGGGGCGGGGTGACTCGTTCGACGGGCTGTCCGCGTGGGGCGGAGCAAGGTCGTTCTCGACAGACATGATTCTCCTTCGCCGACTCCCGGCGCGGGGCCGAGGCCGATCATCACGAGGACGGTGAAGCAAAGGGGACCCCGGTGCGACGGCGAACCGGGTCGGGATAGAGCCAGGGACGAATTAGGCCAACCTATTGGTAAAGAATTGGCAAAGCCAGTGTGCCGCACAAACAGTGGGTGTCGCCATAACGGCAGGCCGTCTGTGGTGTGACCCACAACCATCCCCCTTTACACGGGTTCGGCGGCGGCACGACGGGCCTCGTCGAAGTGGGCGATCCCGTCGGCGGTGATCTCGATGACCCGCGCGGTCGCCAGGTCGAAGAACAGCCCCGACACCGCGACACCGCGCTCCTGGATGCCACTTCGCACCGCCGGATAGTCGACCAGTGTCTGCACCTGCCGGGCCACGTTCACCATGCCGAGTTGGTCGATCGGGCCGAAGCCCGCCGACCCGGCAGCCGCGGCGACGGGGTGCCCGGCGTGGAAGGCCGCCAGTGTCGGCTGAGCATGAGCCAGCCAGTCGTCGAGGCCCGGCCCGGCCTGCACCTGCCGGTACAGCGCCTCCATCGCCCCGCAGCCGCTATGCCCACACACCACCACCGAGCGCACGTCGAGCTTGTCGAGCGCGTAGATCAGCGCCGCCTCCACCGACACATCGGAGCCGCCGACCGGCACCAGATTGCCGACGTTGCGCACCGTGAACAGATCGCCGGGGCCGCTGTTGGTGATGACGTCGGGCACGATGAGGGCGTCGGCGCACGTCAGGAAGAAGGTGTCGGCATCGGGCCGGTGTCGCGACCCGGCCAGGTGCGCGTGCTCGCGATGACAGGCCGCGATCCCCGCGGCGATCGGATCCACGCCGCCGCTGCGCCGCCATGGCCGAATCGGATCGACGACCGACTTGCGCGCGTGTCCGTGTTCGGGCGGACCGTCGTGGGTGCGGGCCATCCTCGCGGTGCCGAGCTCCACGAAGTCGACTGTGCCGCCGTTGGATTCACGGGTATCGGCCCATTCGGAAAGCAGTTCGCAGGCCGCGTGGTCGAGAAAGTCCACGCTCAGTTCGACCGTCACGTCCACACCGGCGGGCACCTTCGCCAGTTCGGCCGTGAGCCGGGGCGCGGCCAGGAAGGTACAGGTGCCCGCGATGCGCACCAGCCAGGTCCCGTCGGTGCGCGGCGCCGCGGCGATGGTGAACTTCACGACCCGCCACAGCAGCAGGGCGACCGCGGCGAGGAGGCCGATCACCATGCCCTGCAACAGGTTCAGCGCGACAACCGCGATCACGGTGATCAGGTAGACATAGAGGTCGCCGGTGCGGCGGGCACGCTTGATGTGCGCCAGCTTCACCAACTGCACCCCGATCAGCACCAGCAGCCCGGCCAGCGCCGCCGTCGGGATCTGGCGAACCAGGCCGACCAGCGCGACGGCGAAAATCAGGATCCAGCCACCGTGCATCACGGTGGCCGCCCTGCTGCGAGCGCCCGCGTTGGCGTTGGTGATGCTGCGCACGATGACCGCCGCGATCGGCAGACCGCCCAGCAGGCCGGAGGTCATGTTCGCCGCACCCTGACCGAGGAGTTCCCGGTCGAAGTCGGTGCGCTGGTCGGGGCGCAGCTTGTCGACCGCCACCGCCGAGAGCAGGGTCTCCACGCTGGCGATGAGGGCGACGGTGAGCATGGTGAGCACGAGCGGCAGCCACCCGCCGTGCGGCAGCGCGGGCAACCCGATGCCGTCGAGCAGCGAGCCGTCGAGGCGTACCCGTTCCACCGTCACCGGCAGCACCAACGAGAGCACCGTCGCCAGCACCACCGCGACCAACGGGCCGGGCACCACCCGCATCCGGCGCGGCAGGTACTGCCATCCGATCAGCACGGTGATCACGAGCAGCCCGACGAACAAGTCGCCCTTCTGCGCCGACATCACCTGACGCGGGAGCGCGACGATGCCGGCCCACGGCGAGCTGACCGTCGTCCCGCCCAGGAGCACATGGACCTGTTGCAGGGCGATGACCACCCCGATGCCGGCGAGCATCGCGTGCACCACGACCGGCGCGATGCCTAGCGCGCCTCGGGCAATCCGACTGAGCCCGAACAGGATCTGCAGTACACCCGCCCCCACGGTGATGAAACACATGGCGGCCCAACCGAATTGCTGGACCGCTCCCGCCACCACGACCGCGAGACTCGCGGTCGGCCCACTGACCTGGACCTTGGAGCCGCCGAGCAATCCCGCGACCACACCGCCGACGGCGGCGGCGATGAGCCCGGCGACGACCGGCGCACCGGAGGCGAGCGCGACCCCGAGCGACAGCGGTAGTGCGACGAGGAAGACCACGATTGACGCTGGAAGGTCTTGCTGGAGAACCGATTTCAGTGACGCATGCGACAGCGTGCGCGCTGTCGCCGTGGTTGTGGTGCCCGGATCATTGTCGGTCATCATTCTCCTTCGCCGGGGCGGATGAGCTCCCGGTTCATCGGTCGAACATGCACTGGCAATTGATGCTGAGCTGCGAGCGAACGGCGGATCTGCAGCACTTTGCTCGAAAGAGATCGGACTCCAGACACAGAGTCCTGACAATGGTAAAGAACTTCCCAAGCATTCGAAAATGTTCTGGGAAGAATGGGACGAAATCGCCGTCTATCTGTGACCTCAGTCACAAAGCAGGTTGGCGGTCAGCTGCCGTTGCGTCGCGAGGTCGAGCCCGGCGTCGATCGCCCACGCGGTGGGTCCGCCGTACACGGCGTCCACGTGGGCCAGGAACTGACGCATGGTGTCGGCGTCGGCGGCGAAAACCCAGGCGGGGAGCCGGTCGACCGCGTCGGGCCCCGGGCCGGCTGCCCGTCCCCCTCGGGTCCGTAGCGCCGCGATGTTCGGGGTGGTGGCGGCGTAGTCGGCGATGATGTCGTCCGCGCGCACCCCGGCGACCGCGAGCAGCAGGGCGATCACCACGCCGGTGCGATCCTTGCCCGCGGCGCAGTGGATCAGCGCGGGCAACTGCCCCGGCGCGGCGAGCAGACGCAGCACGGCGGCGATGTTCTCACTGCTGTGCTCGAGGTATTCGCAATACCGATCGAACATGCTCCCGTCGGGCGAGACCTCGGTGAGGTCAAGGCGTACCCGGTCCGCGCCGTAGACGTGCAGGTTCCGGTAATGAGCGACGGCGTCGACCACCGCACCTGTTCCGTCCGTGGCGATCTCGCCCGGTGCGCGCAGGTCGACGATCGTGCGAAGCCCGCATTCGGTCAGCAGGAACGACATGTCCTCAGCATCCAGCCCGGTGAGCAGATCCGATCGCAGCACCCGCAAGCGACGCACCTGCCGCCCGTCCATTGTTCGCAACCCACCCAGGTCCCGCGCGTTCACCGCACCACGCAGCGGTAATTCCCGGCCCATCGAAGAACTCGCACTGTTGGTCATCACAATCCCCGATCTCATTTTCACAGCACCACTCGCAACGTGGGTCAACGGTATTCGGCACCGGACACTACGAATTGTGAAATCCGCTCTCTCAGAACAGACTTCCGACTGCGTGCCCAGGTCAGAGCGCTGACGAGGTCGATTCGATCGGGAACTGCGATGGTCGGATCGCAATCTTCGATCCGAGTCGGCTGGGCGGACTTACACCGCGACCGTCAAGATCGCGACGCCACGCAGGTTGATCCGACCGTTCCAGGTCTGATCGACCACCGTGGCCGCGGGAAAGCGGGTCACGAAGCGCGGGAACACGATCCGGGCCTCCATCCGAACCAGCGCGGCGCCGAGGCAGTGGTGGATGCCCGCGCCGAGCGAGACGTTCTGGTGCGCGTTCGGCCGGTCCAGGCAGCTCGTCGGCGTCGGCGCCCCAGAATTCCGGGTCCCGGTTGGCGGCGGCCAAGGCGCCGATCACCCAGCTGGCCGCCGGGATCTCGTGATTCCCGACGCGCAAGGGCGCGAGGGTGATCCGCCGCATCAGGTGCACCGGGGTGTGAGCATGTCGCCGTTGTCCTCGGCGCCGATCAGTGCCGTGAGCAGATCGTCGCGGGGGGCTGCGCGTTTCCAGCGGATCAGTTCACGGACCATCCCGAACAGCTCCTGGTTCGCTGCCCGGATCCGGTTCTGGGTCTCGGGGCGCGCAAGACGATCGGCTCCACGGCCTCGTCCCGCCGCTGCCGGTAGCCGTCAGTGTCCAGGGAGCCGACGCGGTCCGTGCGCGCTCGGGAGACGCAGATCATCATGGTTTGCCCGACTCTTGTTCAGCCGGTGTGAGAACCGAATCACGGTGCTCGACTCCACCTTCGAGCACCGTGGTCTCGCAGGTCGCGCACGTTCCTTCCCGGCACGACCACAGCACGTCCGCCCCGGCCCCTGCTCCTCGAGCAGCACCGCGATGCGATAGCTGTCCCGATTCGCGAGATCGCCACACAGCGAGTACTGACGAACGACTCCGTCGGGTAGGACGACATCCACGTGCGCACCCGGTGTCCACGGCGGCAGTGGCGCGCCACCGGGGTCGGTGAGCACAAAGGACAGCACGCCCTCTGATTCGTAGGTGATGGACCGAATTCGCACAATCGCGCTGATCACACGACGAGTCCGGCAGGGCTTCGGCGGCCCGAGGGGATTGAGACTTTCAACGAATTGCCGGATCGAAAACGAGCGACCAGCGATCGGTCGGCAGCGGGAAGAAACGGTCAGGAATCAAGAAGTTCCGAGGTCGGTGCCGTGGCAGCATTGTTTTTCCACGGATCGACGGAAGGGTTTTCGATGAACATCATCGGAGTTCGGCGAGCTCATCGATGGCTCGCCATCGGCTTTCTCGCGGCAATACTGATCACGGTGATCGGGTTGTCGTTGAGCGGACCGGAATGGGTTGTCTACCTGCCGCTGATCCCACTCGCCGGACTGTTCCTGTCCGGTTCGGTGATGTATGTGCTGTTCTACCGCGGCTCACGAGCGGGCCGGGCGGCCGGCGGGCGCGTTCGTCAGGTGCATCGTTGGTCGGCGGTCGTGTTCGTCGTCGCCGTTGTGGCCACTGTCATCGCATTGGCGCAGCAAGAGCCGGTGGTGTGGGTGTCGTATCTGCCGTTGATTCCACTCGCCGGGCTCTTGCTGTCGGGGTCGGTCATGCTGGTGTCGCCACTACTACGGGCGCGGCGGACTGCCTCCGGCGGATAGCCGACCGCGGATTCAGCCGATGTCGACCACCCGCGCCCACGCGGGTGGTCGGTCCGGAACGTAATCGGGATTGTTCTCCTGCCATGCACGCCCCCGGCGGAAGAGGCCGACCACGGTTCGGCAGGCCGGTTGCTGTGACGGCCAGGGCGTTTGACCGTCCGTCAGGGCCACGAGCACATCCGGGCGAGTGCGCAGGGCCTTGGTGAAACCGGTGCGCAGGTCGGTGCCGCCGCCGCCGATGAGTGACATCCCCTCGGCCTGGCACAACGGGTGGGCGATGCGTGCCGCGGCGTCGCAGGAGAACACGGTGACCAGGTCTCGGCGGCCGCCGACGGCGCGGACGATGGCAGCCACTTCGAGCAGGGCGCTGCCCAGTTCGTCGTCGCTGACCGAACCCGAGGTGTCGATGACCACGCTGACCCGAGGTGGGCTGCGGCGCAGGCTCGGCAGCACTACGCCGGGAAGTGCCGTCGAGCGGCGGGCCGGGCGCCGATAGGTGTAGTCCTCCCCGACGCCGGGGGCAGAGGTTGCCGCGCGCAGCGCGGCGCCCAGCAGATCGCGCCACGGTTGAGACGGGTGCAAGGCCTCGTTCGCCCAGCGCCGCCAGCCCTGTGGCGCGTTACCCGGACGACCGACGATGCCCTGCGCGACCAGGAATCGGACGCCGTCACGTTGCTGTTCGCTGAGTCCGTCCGCACCGTCGGGGCCCACGTCCCACGCGCGGTCCGATCCGTCCGCGCCGCTGCCGCAATCGAGCCATGCCATGCCTTCGATCAACGGCCCGAGGCGAAACTGACCGAGGTAGTCCTCCATGAGCTGTCCTTCGTCGAGTCCCAACGTCGCGGGCATGACAGCTCCGCTCGGCCGGACCAGACCGTCACCGAATGCGTCGTCGTTGATTTCGGCGTCCGCGGCGATATTCATCCGCAGTCGCTCCCCGGGACCTGTCAGGTCGTGGGCGTGGGCGTAGCGGTCGCTGCGCGCGTGATGATCGCGCAGCAGGTGCGAAACCTCGTGCACCAGTATCGAAGCCAATTCTTCCACGGGTGTGCCGGCGACGAACCCGGTCGACGCATAGCACCGCCAGTACTTGTCCACGCCCATCGTCGGCACCGCTCGCGAGTCGATGATTCGCAACGCGTACAGCGCGGTCGCCAAATAGGGACGGGCCGAAACCGCCTGCAGGCGTGCGGCATACAGCTTGGCGAAATCCAGTCCGACGACCTCTGCTGTCATCGGCCCGCCTTGACCGCAACCCGGGCGGCGGCACGATCGGCACTCTGCGACACCGACACCACCGCGGCGAGCTGTTCGATCGACGCGGGCACCTCCCAGTCGTCGCGGCGCAACGTGGCCAGGGTGGTCGCGGGCACAACCACCAGGTCCGGGGCTCCGGTTTCCACGGCCTTGACCAGCAACGACCACGCCGCGTTCCACCGAGACCGCTCCGGTCGTTTGCGGACCGCGGCCACCACACCGTCTAGCACAGCCTGGCGCAGATCTCCCCGCTCGGGCAGCTCGGCGGCGGCCGGATCGGCCAGCAACACCTCCGGGTCGGGCAGATCCATCCGATCGATGCTGGTCAACAGTTCGAAGCCGGCTCCGTCGCCGACCGTGCCGCGGATCAACTGCGACACCACATCGCGACCGGCGTCGGCCGCGGTGGCGAAGGCGATCAACCGCAAGGTCATCTCCCAGCTTCGCGGCGACGGCCAGGCACCACCTCTTCGGGTTTCGGTGGTGGGAATCTGATGCACGAGTTTCGGCCGCGCCGCGAGCAGCGTGCACACCGCGCGACGAGCGAATGCAACGGAGTCCGACAGCCTTTCGGGCGCGATGTGAGGCAATGTCGCGCGTGGCCATGTCCCGCCGAGTCCTCGGACGACGACGTCATGGTCGTGGGTCCACTGCAGGTGCACGAAACGGTTCGCCAGTGGTGGACTCAGCTCCCAACCGTCGGCAGCCGAGGAGCGTGGGTTGGCGGCGGCGATGATGCGCACGCCCGGCGGCAGTTCCAGTGCGCCGACCCGCCTTTCGAGTACCACGCGCAGCAGCGCGGCCTGCACGGCGGGAGGTGCGGTGGACAGTTCGTCGAGAAAGAGCAAGCCGCGTCCGGCCCGCACGAGCCGCACGGCCCAATCCGGCGGCGCCATCGGAACACCCTGTGTCGCGGGGTCGTCGCCGATGATGGGCAGACCCGAGAAATCCGATGGTTCGTGCACGCTCGCGATCACCGTGGTCAGCGGCAGGTCCAGCGATTCCGCGAGCTGCGTCAGCGCCGCGGTCTTACCGATGCCCGGCTCGCCCCACAGCAACACCGGCAGATCGGCGGCCACGGCCAAGGTCAGGGCTTCCAGTTGGGTGTTGGGACGTGGCTCGGTCTTCACCTCGCGCAGCAAAGCGAGAAGTTCTCCGGCAACGTCGAGCTGGGAGGCGGCAGCCGGAATCGGGAGCGGAGTCCTGAGTGAGTAGACAGTCATGTGTGAATCACCTTTGGGGTCTGAGGAATTCGATGGATGCAACAAGTGCCGGTGAGACGGCGGGTGCGCCGGTCGGCCGGTAGGGAAAGTCGTCGCGTCGAAGCGGAGTCGGTCAACCCGATACGTGGATCGGCTGGCCAGCGCGACAACGTAAGACAGTCAGCGCAAAACCGCGTGTCGGGGACGTGCGCGATATTCGCCACGAGTACGCCGGGCGGGCGGATTGTGGCCGTGACCCGGTGCGGGTAGACCGGCCCGGAACAGGCCGTAGGTAATGCGCTGTCGCACCGCGGTCTCGAGCGCGTCACGCAGGGGGCCGTCGCGCAGCACCGCGTCGGCACCGAGCCGGGCCTCGACGATGGTCAGGGCGCCGTCGATGTCGCCGTGGTCCAGGCGTTCGCAGACGCCGTCGAGCCAATCCGGTTGGCGCAGCGCCAGGTCGATGACTTGCAAACAGGGCATCGGGGTGCCGGTCAGCGCTGCCAGAAGTTCCTCGCGCCGGATTTCGGCCGGGTCGTGATCCAGGGGGGCGAGCACCCCGTTCACCAACCCGATCCGATGGCGTTCGCCCCGGCACTGCACGATCCGCCGGCCGGTGTCGATCCCGGAATCTTCTGTCGCCGTACTGTCGCAACCCAGCGCTGAACCGACCAGCGGATGCAGTCGGTCGGCGGTGATCGCGTCCGCGCGCAACAGCGCCAGATCGGGCAGCACCCAGGTCGCCGCGTCGGGCAGCACCGGTAGGGCTGAGATTCCACCGGGCGGGTATGCCGCCGAAATCCGCACTGCGGGAGCGCCGTCCCCGTCGGCGCGCACGTCCAACACCACCCGTTTCCGAGCACCGCATCGCACCAGAACGAGTCCGGACCGAGACCCCTCGGCGCGCAGCAGAATTCCCGCTTCGTCCGCCCACCGGCCGACGGCACAACCAGGCGGCACCGATCCGGACAGCGCGAGATCGGGTTCGTCACCGCCCGTCATCGGCGCGGGCACCTGGTAGTCGGGTTCGTCGCTGCGGGCTGTCGAAGCCGCGAATTCTTCTGCTCCGGAACGGGTTCGCAGCTCCCCCGTTCTGCGCGAGTCCCACAGATGACGGTGCAGGTCGAGGCGGTAGCGACTGTTGGGCCGAGGGTGTGGGTGCATGCGCGCACCGGTTCCGAGTCTCGTGCCGTCCCACATTGTGAGGCTTATCCGCTGACCGGCAGCCGCCCACGCCGGTGGCGTACGGACCACCAGATACACGGAATGCTCACCGGCACAGGGCATTGCGCTCTCCGCGCTGCGGAGGTAATCGATATCGTCGGCGTGGTAGCCGGCCAGAGCTACCGTCAACCCGGGCCGCAAGAACCCGTCGGGCGCGATTCTGGGTAGGTGCCAGCGCAACAGATCCGGAGCCAGAGACCGCAGGTCTGCCCGTACCCGTGCGGCCAGTGCCCGCCCGTGCGTCCGCGCCAAGGACCTCAGATCGATATCGACATCGACGCGCGCGGCGGCGCACGCCCCGGACCAATCGCCGACGAGACGTCGCGCGGTGGCGAGGTCGATCATGCCGGGCGGCACAGCGAGTTCGCGCACACGCAGCCAGAGGGCCAGGCGCGAATCGTCATAGGACGCACGGGAGTACTGCGGACTTTCGGTGAATTCCCCGCGTTCACGCGGGAGAGAAGCCGGTTCGATGACCGGCTCGGGGCTCAACGGCCCGGGCGCAGAACGCCCTTTCGACTCGATGTCATGTCGCCAGTATGCACAACAACGCGCGACCCGACAAGCGGTGGAGTCGGGTCGCGCGGTCTGCCGCCGAGCCGACGAAGCGGGCGGGCCCTGGTCAGCGACCAGATGCCCGCCCTGCCAGAGCCTCGCTACCGCGCGTCGGTCAGCTCGCGTGCGTCGGACTGCGCACCGAGTTGCGGGTAGGTCGGGTATTCGATGCCCGAGATGTACTGCACGGTGCGCACCACCTGGCACGAGTAACCGAACTCGTTGTCGTACCAGACGTAGAGGATCGCGGTATCGCCTTCGACGATGGTCGCGTTGGCGTCGATGATCGAGGCCGCGCGCGAGCCGATGAAGTCGCTCGAGACCGCGTCGGTGGCGGCGGTGTAGTCGAGGTTGCGGCTCAACGGGCCCGCCAGCGAGACCTGACGCAGGTAGGCGAGCACGTCTTCCTTGGTCGTGTCCTGCTTCAGCTGCAGGTTCAGGATCGCGACCGAGACGTCCGGGGTGGGAACGCGGATCGAGTTGCCGGTGATCTTGGCCTTGAAGTCGGGCATCGCCTTGGCCACCGCGGAGGCGGCACCGGTTTCGGTGAGCACCAGGTTGAACGGCGCGGACCGGCCGCGACGGTCGGCCTTGTGATAGTTGTCGAGCAGGTTCTGATCGTTGGTGAAGGAGTGCACCGTCTCGACGTGCCCACGCACGATGCCGAACTCGTCGTCCATGGCCTTGAGCGGCGGCACGATCGCGTTGGTCGTGCAGGAGGCACACGAGAAGATCTGCTGTGACAGGTCGAGATCGCGGTGGTTGACGCCGTGCACGATGTTGGGCACGTCGCCCTTGCCCGGTGCGGTGAGCACCACCTTCGCGATGCCGGGGCGCAGGTGCTGCTCCAGACCATCACGGTCGCGCCAGCGACCGGTGTTGTCGATCAGGATCGCGTTGTCGATGCCGTAGGCGGTGTAGTCGATCGTCGTCGGATCATCGCTGTAGATGAACTTGATGACATTGCCGTTCGCGGTGATCGTGTCGTTGTCGGTGTCGACCTTGATCGTGCCGTTGAAGTGCCCGTGCACCGAGTCCCGGCGCAGCAGCGACGCCCGCTTGGCCAGGTCGTCGTCGCCGCCCTTGCGCACGACCACCGCACGCAGGCTCAGCCCGTTGCCCGACCCGGCCTTCTCGATCAGCAGCCGGGTGACCAGCCGCCCGATCCGCCCGAACCCGTAGAGCACCACATCACGCGGCCCCTGTGAGACGGCCTTGTTGCCGTCACTCACCTCGGCCAGCACCGAAGTGGTGTATTCCTCGACCGACAGTCCCCGCTCGTGCGCGTGATAGGCCATCACGAGCTGACCGAGGTCGATCTTGCACGGCCCCAGATCCAACCGGCTGATCACCTGCAGAAACGGCAGCGTCTCGTCCACCGAGAGCTCTTCGCCGCCGATCTGGCGGGCGAACCGATGCGTCCGCAGGATGCTGATCACCGACTTGTTCACCAGCGACCGGCTGTGCAGCAGAATCGTCACACCCTTGCTGCGATACAACGTCCCGATGATCGGAATCATCGCCTCCGCCGCAGCTTCCTGAGCGTTCCAGCGATCAAGTTGTTCGGTAGTCAACACACGTCCTCTGGTTCATCGATGTTTCCGCTGCATCGATGCTAGTGAGGGCGGAATTTTCACCGTGGCCCACTCCCCACCGGTGAGATCGGCGTCGCACTGGACCGGCGCCGGAATCAGCCGGTGTGCGACCTCACGTCCCTGCGCGCGTCGGTTCAGAACTTGCCCGTGTGATGTTCGATTCGGTGGCCCAGCCGGTCGGTGAACTCGGCGATGAACTCGTCGGTCAGGGGTGGCCAGCCCCAGAAGTCGAAGGCGAGGGTGCCGAGGGCGAAGCCGTCGTCCCATTTCCAGGTGACAATCGGGCTCGCCGTGGCGCAGGAGGCGCAGGAAACCGCGCCTTGCCCGGATTCCTTCCATGCGTCGATCGCCTCCGAAAACGGTTGCCACACCGCGGGATCGGCTTCCCATGCCCGCGGGTAGTCGATGATGACGGTGGCCGCTCGGCACTGTGGACATATCGCGGTGGCCGGTTCGACGGCGCCCTGACCGCTGTAGTGGGCGTTCCTGCCGACGATCACGGCGACCGGGGCGGGGATCCAGTCCTCGCCCCAGTTCTGGACTATCTCCGCCCACTCGGGGCCCGCTACATATCCTTCGTCGACCTGGAGGCTGTACATCGCCTCGCCCGAGGTTTCCCGAAGCAGCCAGCCCCGCGTCACCATCCAGTCGACCATTCGCTGCGCCACCGCGCCCGCGTCGTCCGCGGCCACCTCGAGATCGACGATCCTTTCGAAAAAATCACCCACCCCCGCATCCTGCCACCGAGGACCGACACTGTCCCCGGTCCGACGGTGCCCGTCGACGACACCGCAGTCAGGTGGTGGCAGCCCGGCCGACCAGAACTGATCGCAGTGTGGCGCACAGCGGGTTGCCGACCTCGGCGACGGCGCGGCGATCAGTCCACGGCTGCGGTATCAGCTGTAACAGGCTGCGCCCCTTGCGCTTTCGCAGGGGTTCCCGGCCACCACACCTTGTCGCCCAGGAGCGCGAACAGTGCGGGAACGACCAGCGTACGCACGACGAAGGTGTCGAGCAGGATACCGATACCGACCACGATGCCCAGCTGGGTCAGGGTGATCAACGGCAGCACGCCGAGAACGCAGAACACCGCGGCGAGCACGACGCCGGCGCTGGTGATGACGGCCCCGGTCGAGGCGACGGCGCGCACCATTCCCCGGGTGGTGCCGTGCGCGCCCGCTTCCTCGCGAGCCCTGGTGACCAGGAAGATCGTGTAGTCCACGCCCAAGGCGACCAGGAACAGGAAGCCGAACAGCGGCACGTTGGTGTCCAGTGCGGGGAAGCCGAAGACCGTGCCGCTGATCCAGCTGCCCGCACCGAGCGCGGCGAGCGCGCTCAGCACCGTGACACCGACGAGCAGCACGGCGGCGGGCACCGCGCGCAGCAGCGCCAGCAACACCAGCAGCACGACGGCCAGGATCAGCGGAATGACCAGCGCCTGGTCTCGGCGGGCGGCGTCACGGATGTCGAGGGCTTCGGCGTCGGCGCCGCCGACCAGCGCCTGGGCGTCGGGAACCGCGCCGACCGCCGTTCTGATCGCCGCGATGGTGGTGAACGCTTCGGACGAGCCCGGTGCCGCGTCCAAGACGACCGACCACCGCGTTGTGCCCTCCTCGGAGGTGCCGGTGGCCGTCGCGCGCGAAACGCCCTGCACGCCGTCGAGTGCGGACTGTATCGGTGCGGTGCTCGCGCTGCGCGCGATCACCACGGCTGGATCCGACGAGCCGGACGGGAAGTGTTCGGCCATCGTCTCGAGCCCGTCGACCGACTCGGCCTCGACCCGGAACTGCTCGGTTTGCGAGAGCCCGATGTCGGTGGTCGCGAGCCCGGTCGCGAAGACGATGAGAACCGCCGAAGCGGCCCCGGCGACGACGGCCGGGCGTCGCACGACCTGCTTCGCCACGCCCGCCCAGACGCCCTGCTCGGCCGCATCGCGACCGTCGGCTCGCGGCACGAACGGCCAGAACACCCGCCGTCCGCACAGCGCCAGGGCGGGCGGCAGTGCGGCGAGCACGAAGACCAGCGCGACCACGAGTCCGGCAGCGGCGAACGCGCCGAGGCTGCGGGTGTTGGGCAGCATCGCGAGCAACAGGGTCAGCAGGGCGAGGACCACGGTGAGATTGCTGGCGACGATGGCGGGCGCGGCACGACGCACCGCGGCGCGCAAGGCCTCTCGATGGTCGGTGTGGCGATGCAGTTCGTCGCGGTAGCGCGACACCAGCAGCAGCGCGTAGTTCGTTCCCGCTCCGAACACCAGGACGCTGGTGATGCCGGACGTCGAACCGTCGAACGAGAGCCCGGTGAGCTCGGCCAGCAGTGTGCCGACGCTGGTGGCGACCCGGTCGGCGAGGCCGACCACCGTCAACGGCACCAGCCACAACACCGGCGAACGGTAGGTGACGATGAGCAGGACCATCACCACGAGCGCGGTGACGATCAGTAGCAGCGCGTTCGCCCCGGAGAAGGAGTCGGCGATGTCGGCCCCGAACGCCGGACCGCCGGTGATCTGCACGCGCAGGGTATCGGGGAGGTCGGTGGTGACGGCGAGACGCAGTTCGTCGATCCGATCGGTGAGCGCGAAGCCGTTGAGCTCCGCGGACACCGGAATCTGGGCGAGCGCGGCGCGACCGTCGGGAGCGACAACGACCCGGGCTCCCTCGACCGAGGACTCGCCGGCGCGGGTCAGCGCCGCGTCCACAGCGGCGAGATCGGCTGGTGTCAGTGTGCCGTCGTCGGTGCGCGTGGCCACCATGATCGCGGCGGCCGTTCCGGCGTCGGGAAACCGCGCGGCGGCTTCGGCGGCCTCGGCGGATTCCGCCGATCGCGGCAAGGACACCGGCGCCTGGCCCGCGCTGTCGTTGCCGCCCGCCAGCGCCATCACTGCCATCGCGGCGGCGACCACGACGAGCAGTATCGCCCACGATCGTCGGCCGGTGACCAGCCCTGCGAACCGGTCCCAGCCGTTTCCGTTGCTCACTCGCATCACGGGGAAACTATTTCAGAAACTTAAGCAATAGGCAAAGTCTGCGGTCCCGACAGCTAAACTCCCTGTCGAACAGAGAGAGGAGGCCGCGCGTGGGTGAGGACACCACCGACACGGACCCGGCCGCCGACAGGGCAGCGCTGGAGACCGATATCGCCCGGGATCTGCGTGCATTGACCGCTGTCTCCGAACAGATCGGCCACGTCTTCGCGCGGTCGAACAACTTGCGCCCGAACGATTTCCGGGCCCTGATGCATGTCGCGACGGCCGACGCCGAGGGCTCGCCGGTGAGTGCGGGCCAGTTGAGCAAGTTGATGGGCGTGTCCGCGCCCGCGGTCACCTACCTGGTCGAGCGCATGATCGAAGCCGGGCACCTCGAACGCGTACCCGATCCGGCGGACCGGCGTCGGGTCCATCTGAGCTATACCGAGCAGGGCATGTCGGTCGCGTCCGGCTTCTTCGGTCCGCTCAGCGCCCGCACCCGCGCCGCGCTCGCCGCCCTGCCCGATGCCGACCTGACGGCCGCCCACCGCGTGCTCGTCGGCGTCACGACCGCCCTGCGCGAATTCCATGCCGAGTTCCCGGAGTCGGGGCGAGCGCCGACCTAGCCCGCCCCTCCCCCGCGCGGCCGAACCACGTCCGTTTGTCATGATCGGACGCGGTTCGCAGGCACATCGGGCGGCTCGTAGAGTTCGCCCTCAGCCGTCGCTCCTCCGTCGAACGGTCAGTTCGCGGCCCTTGTGCCGAGCTCGATGTCGACATAGTCGCCCGCGCCCGAACTGCCCGCCCCGCCCTTCTCGGCCATGCTCCCCGCTGAACCGGCCGCACTACCGGAGTACTTCGCCGCCGAACCCACGGCACCGCTGCCGGTCCCGAGCGTCGACAAGGCAGTGCCCGCGCCGGGAAACAGGCCCGCGAGCGCGCCTGCGGCGGCACTGCCGGAACCGAGGGCTCCAGCCAGGGTCCCGGCCGTGGAACTCCCCGACCCGAGGGCAGCGCTTCCGGAGCCGGCGGTGGAGCTTCCGGAGCCGAGAGTGGACAGAACGCCCGCGGATGCCGGCGCACCGGCGACGACAGTGAACGAGACGCCGACGGCGAGCGCGGCCGCGTATTTGAACATACGTGCAGTCATGTGACGTGTTCCCTCGATGGTCCGCGCCCCTGGCGCGGAGTCAGCAGTGATCGAAACGGGGATCGGTGCCGCCGGAGGGGGCCGGAATTCCAGCACCCGTCCGACACCCCACGAGCCCCCGACCCGTGAGATTCCGGGCGGACGATGACCGCCGCCCGTCGACGTTTCAATGTTGCGTTCATTGTCACACTGAATCAAGGAGCCTTCTGGCGAACAGTCGATGAACCAACGGGGGCAAGTAACCCAGACACTTGTCCGGCCGCGCGACGCCGCATCGATATCAGGCTCCGACATCACACCCCCATCGACCGATCATGGGTCAAATCGCAAACGGTGCACACAACTTCTTGCTACAGTCCCAGACAGCTGACTACGGGTGCGTAGATATGTTGTAAACATCCGTGTAGATCAGGGGTCAGATTCGGTCGCGCACCTCGGTGACCGCTGTGAACACGGGGTTGGTCAACATGGTATCGATAGACAACAAGGCAACCGTACCAACTGATTTCGAGCTCATCGTTCGCTTTTGCCTGGACTGGTGGCGCGACCACCCACGACAATCGGTCGAAACCGCGGGCCGTCAGGTCACCATGGGGTGGGAGGCCACCGCAGAGCTGGTCCGGGCAGTGGCACACCGCCGTTTCCCGCTGTCGGAGTTCCTGCGCCAGAGCTCGTTCATGGCAGGTGTCTCAGCCACTCCGACGCTTCTGGTCGCCATCCCGATCGCGGCCATCGTGTCGATCCAGATCGGTTCGCTGGTCAGCCAGGTCGGCGCGACCACCTTCATCGGGGCGGTCAACGGTCTCGGCATCATCCGCCAGGGCGCACCGCTGGTGACCTCCTTGATGATCGCGGGCGCGGTCGGCTCATCGATCTGCGCCGATCTCGGTTCGCGCACCATTCGCGAGGAGATCGATGCCATGCGCGTGATGGGTGTCGACCCGGTCCGCAGGCTGGTCGCGCCGCGCCTGCTCGCCGCGGTGCTGGTGAGCGTTCTGCTGTGCGGGTTCGTGGTGTTCATCGGGTTCGCCACCGGCTACATGTTCAACATCTTCGTTCAGGACGGCACACCCGGTTCCTACATCAGCACGTTCGCCTCGTTCGCCGTCGCGAGCGATTTGCTGGTCGCGCTGGTGAAAGCGGCGGTGTTCGGCGCGCTCACCGCGATCATCGCCTGTGATTGCGGCCTGAACACCAAAGGTGGCCCGGGAGGCGTCGCGAACGCGGTGAACTCCGCGGTGGTCAGCTCGGCGATCGTGTTGTTCGCGGCCAATATCGCGCTCACCCAGATCTACAACACCCTGTTCCCGTCCAAGGTGCTCTGAGATGGCGAACTACCTTCCGCCCCTGCTGCGCCCGATGCGCGCGGCCAAGGTCGCGACAACCCCGCTCACCGAGGCGAACGCGCGATTGGGACACCAGGGCGTCGTCTTCGTGCAGGCGTTGCTCGCGATCCCGTTCGTGCTTCGCCACTACCGCAAAGAGGTCGTGCGGCTGATCATCGACGTCACCTGGGGCAACGGCGCACTGGTGGTCGGTGGCGGCACGGTCGGCGTGATCTTGATCCTGTGCGGGTTCGGCGGCATCACCGTGGGCATGGAATCGCATTCCGCCTTGGATCTGCTCACGATGAGCCCGCTCACCGGCGCGATCTCCGGATTCGCCACCACTAGAGAGCTGGCCCCGCTGCTGGCCACCATCGCCTTCGCCGCGCAGGCAGGCTGCCGGTTCACCGCCCAGATCGGCTCGATGCGGATCGCCGAGGAGATCGACGCGCTCGAGTCGATGGCGATCCGCCCGCTGCCCTACCTGATCACCACCCGCATGCTGGCCGCCGCGGTCGCCATCCTGCCGCTCTACAGCGTCGGTATGGCCACCGCCTACCTCGCCACCAAGATCACCGCGTACTTCCTGGGCGGCAACGGCATCGGCACCTACGACCACTACTTCCACCAGTTCCTCGATCCGGGCGACATCGTTTACTCGGTCCTCAAGGCGGTCGCGTTCGTGCTCGTCGCCACCTTCATCCAATGCCACTTCGGCTATATCGCCGCGGGCGGGCCCGAAGGCGTCGGGGTCGCGGCCGGGCGCGCGATCAAGATGACGATCATCGTCGTCGTCTTCCTCAATCTGCTTCTCACACTCGCGATCTGGGGCGTCGACTCCGGCATCCGGATCTCCGGATAGGGGGACTGTCATGTATCCGGATCCCAGTGGACGCGGCTGGTCGCGCGGGCGGCTCAGCGTAGCCGGCGCCGCGATGGTGCTGAGCATGTCCGGTGTCGTCGCGCTGCTCGGGCTGCGCTACGCGGGCCATTTCGAGCAAACCGTCGCGGTGACGGCACGGATGACCAGCACCGGCGACGGGCTGCCCGCTCGCGCCGACGTGCGCTTTCGCGGGCTGCTGGTCGGCGCGGTGTCGGAGGTGGAGATCGCCGAGAAAGGCCTGAGCCAGCGGGTGGCCCTCGACCTGGAACCCGCTGCCGCCGCGGCCATTCCGGCTACGGTGACCGCTCGTGTCGTGCCGGCCAACATCTTCGGAGTCACCTCCGTCGAACTCGTGGACAACGGCCCGGCCCCGACACCGTTGCGCGCGGGTGCCGTCGTCGAGCAGGACACCAGCCGCGCCACCGTGGCCCTGCAGACCACGCTGACCACGTTGCGCGACGTCCTCGACCGCATCCAGCCCGCCAAGCTCGCCCGAGTGCTGGCCACGCTGGCCGAGGCGCTCGACGGGGACGCCCGGCTGCCCGGCTCCACGATCGAACGTCTCGACCAGTGGATCACCGAGGTCCGCGCGCTGCCCGGAATCGGCGAACTGCTCGGCGATCTCGGCGCGGCCACCGCGGCGGTGAACCAGTCGGCACCCGAGCTGGCCGATGCGCTCGGCAAATCGGTGCAGACGGCGCACACGATCACCGTTCGCCGCAACCAAGTGATCGCACTGCTCACCTCGGCGGGCGCGGCCACCGATGCGACCCAGGCACTGTTCGCCCGCAACCCCGACGCGGGCAAGGAACTCGTCGTCGGACTGGACGAGACATTCGGTGCGCTCGCCGCGGATCCGTCGGCGCTGACCGAGACCGTTACCGCGCTCGGCGATTCCCTGAGCCGCCTTGCCACCGTGTTCAACTGGGGACCCAGCAAGCAGATGCAGTGGGACGTCACAGTCTCGTTCACACCGTTTCGCCAGTACACCGCGGCCGACTGTCCGCGGTACGGCACCCAGGCCGGACCACGGTGCGATACCGGCAGCATCCCGGATTCCCCGGCGCCACAGGCCTATCCGACGCAGCTGATCCCCGGCTGGCTCGCGTCGGCGGGGCCCGCGCCGATTCCCACCGTCCCCGCTCTGCCCACCCTGCCCGATATCGCGGCGCTGCCGAACATCCCCGGCCTCTCGCTACCCGGTCTGGTGATCCCCGGCATCACCGCACCGGCGAGTTCCACCGCGCAACAGCCCGGCCACCGCGCCGGACCGGTGTCGCTGACGGGGCCCGCCGCGGTGGCCGCGTTCCTGGGCAAGCGTCCGAACACCACCCAGCAGCTCCTGCTCGGCTCCGTCCTCACCGGTGCGACCGTGACGGTCGCGCCCCCGTCTCCGGGAGGTCACTGAGATGCGCACCCGCACCATTCATTTCGGGCTCGCCGTCTTCGTCACGCTGGCCGTGATCGCGACGTACACGATCTGGTCGACCCTGCAACGTTCGGTGCCGGGCGACACCCATCGCTACAGCGCCACCTTCACCGACGTGCTCGGCCTGCGCACCGGCGACGACGTGCGGATCGCCGGAGTGCGAGTCGGCCGGGTCGACGCGATCGACCTGGTCGATCGTCGCCATGCCGAGGTGACGCTGTCGGTGCAGTCGCGCCAGCACCTGAGTACCACCACGAAAGCGCTGATCCGCTATCAGAACCTGATCGGCCAACGCTATGTCGCGCTGGCCGTGGGCGAGTCGGCGGGTGATCCACTCCCCGCGGGCGGCTCGATACCCCTGGAGCGCACGGAATCCTCCTTCGACGTCTCCACCATGCTGTCGGGCTTCGAACCACTGTTCAGCCTGCTGCAACCCGACGAGGTGAATTCGCTGTCGGAAACCCTGGTGCAGGCGCTACAGGGTGACGGAGTGTCGTTGTCGGCCTTGATCACTCAGGCCGCCGCGCTGGCCACAACCTTCTCCGAACGCGACGAGATCCTCGGCGCGGTGATCACCAACCTCAGCGATGTCATCACCAGCCTGGCACACCGCAGCGGCGAGCTCGAAACCCTGATCACCCAGTCCCGCGCGCTGGTCAGCGGGCTGTACGAACAAGGCGAGGTGCTCAAAGGCTCGGTCACCGGGATCGCCGAGTCGACAACGAAACTCACCGACCTCATCACCAGGGTCGCACCGGGTATGGCGCAGGCGCAGCACCAGGCGAGCGAGGGCGTGGACCTGCTGCTGTCCAACGGTGCGCGCCTGGACCAGTCGGCGATCGAACTACCGCTGATCCTGGCCGGGCTCGCCCGGATCAGCGGCAACGGCACCTACGTCAATACCTATGTCTGCAGCCTGGACGTCTCGCTGTGGGGCGTGCTGTTTCCCCGCGGACTGTTCTCCCAGGTCGGCGGCAACGAACACTCGGAGGTCTGCCGATGATCAAATACCTGTTCACCCTTGTCCGCACGACCCTGCGCGATGCGTTCGGCAACCGGAACTTCACCCTCGGGATCGCGGCGGGGGTCACGGTGCTCCTGCTCATCATCGGATCCGGGATACTCGCGCGCGCCCACCTCGGCGAGGACACCGTCCACGCGGAGTTCGCCCAGGCCGCAGGCCTGCGCACCGGCAACAGCGTCGACGTGGCCGGAATCGAAGTCGGCACGGTCACCTCGGTGCGGCTCGAACGTGACCGCGTCCTGGTGACGATGAGCGTGCGGCCCGACCTCGATGTGGGCCACGACGCGAAAGCGGCGATCAAGATGTCGACCATCCTCGGCAAGATGCACGTCGAGCTCGATCCGGGCACCGATGGGCAGCTCGTCGGTGCCCGTATCCCGTTGTCGGCCACCACCGTTCCCTACAGCCTGGCCAAAGTCGTGAACGATCCGAAGTATCGCAATTCCTTCGAGCATCTCGAGCGACTCGATCCGAACGCGCTGCGCGCCGGCTTGGACGCGGTGAGCACGCAACTGGGCGATTCACCGCAGCTCACCGCGCAGGCGCTCGACAGTGTCGGCGCGCTGGCCAAGGTGATCGCCGCCCGGCGCGACGAGGTGGACCAGTTGCTGGGCAGCATGGATCAGGTCTCCGGTCTGATCGCCGACAACCAGAACAGTGTGCTGGTGCTGCTGACCAATGGCCAGGCGATCGGCGACGCGGTCGTCGCGCGCCGCGATCTGATCAGAGAGCTGCTCGACAACATCGCCGCCGCCTCGAAGATCCTGCAGGACATGGGCGTCGACGACGGCGGCAGGCTCGGCCCGCTCATCCACAACCTGAACACGATGTCGCAAGGCCTGGAAAAGAACCGCGAACACCTCGACGCGCTGTATCAGGTGATGCCGGTGGCGGTCCGCCAATTCAACAACTCGTTCGCGCAGGGGCCCTACGGCGACATCTACATGCCGTGGCTGTTCCCGGACAACTGGCTGTGCCTGGCCGACGCGGTAGAAGGGTGCAAATGATGCGCAGATTGCTCCAATGCCTCGCGTTGGTGATCACCATCGGCATCGGCACGGGCTGTTCGGCGATCCCGGTATCGCTGCGCCCCGATGCCGTCCACCTCACCGCGGACTTCGAGGGTGCCGCGGGCCTGTTCGTCGGCAATGACGTCTCGGTCCTCGGGGTTGCGATCGGGCGGGTCGACGCGATCGAACCCAAGGGAGCCTTCGTCGAGGTCAGGATGACCATCGAGCCGGGCATCGAGCTGCCCGCGGACGCCATGGCCGCCCTGGTCTCCCCCCAGCTCATCACCAACCGTCACGTCGAATTGACCCCCGCCTACACCGGCGAGGGGCCCACCCTCGCCGACGGCGCCCATATACCGCTGGCGCGCACCAGGACTCCGGTCGAGCTCGACCGGATCCTGCGCAACTTCGAACAACTCGGCGAAGCGTTGAAGGGCGACAACGCGGACGGCCCGATGGCCAGCCGGGTGCTGTTCCCGATGCTCGACGGCAACGGAGACCGAATCCGCGAGACCCTCGACGCCCTCTCCACGACGTTCGAGGTCTCGCTGGCCAATCGCGACCAGATCTCGCGCACCATCGTCGAACTCAACGAACTCACCACGATGATCGCCGGAAACGACCAGACCGTGCGGGACTTCAGCGGTCGGCTGACCGAACTCGTCGCGCTGCTCGCCGAACAGGCGCCGGGCCTGGCGGCGGTCCTCACCCAGGTGAACGACTTCGTCGCCAACACCTCGACGGTGCTGGCCGAGAACCGCGCACCGCTCACCGACGCGGTGAACCGCCTGGTCACCATCACCGGCCAGATGCGCGACAATGCCCGCGGCCTCACCGAGATCGTCGACGTGACGCCCCTGATGGCCGACAACTTCGCCCGCGCGGTCAGCACCGACCAGCGGGCGCTGCGGCTACATCTGCTCACCGATAAATCGTTGCTGGACAACGAAACTCTATCGCTGCTGTGCGAGCGGGCCGCCCTGCGCGCCGACGGGTGCCGCACGGGCAAACTCATGGACTTCGGACCGGACTTCGGTCTGACCGCCGCACTGCTGGGACTGTCGGAATGAGCAGAGCCACCCGACTCACCGTCACCGCGCTGGCCGCGCTCAGCGTCAGCTCGTGCACGGTCACCGTCGACAACGTCCCGCTGCCACGCCCCGGTGTCGACGGACCCTCCTACCGCCTGCACGCGGTGTTCGACAACGCACTCAACCTGCCCGAACGAGCCAGGGTCAAGATCGGTGGCACCGATGTGGGAGTCGTCACCAAGATCGACACGACGAACTTCCTGGCCGATGTCGAGCTCGAGGTGCGCCGCGACATCGCGCTACCGCAGGGCACCCGTACCGAACTGCGGCAGCCGACCCCCTTGGGCGACATCCACATCGCCATCGTGCTGCCCCAACACCGCCCCGGCACCCCGTTGCTCACCGACGGCGATGTCATCGACCGCGAACACACCTCGGCGGGCGCCTCGGTCGAGGAGTTGATGATGGCGATGTCGATGCTGCTCGACGGCGGAGCGATGAACCAGGTCGCCCGGATCACCTCGGAACTGAACGCGATCGTCGGCGGACGCGGCCCCCAGCTGTCGCACCTGCTCACCGAGCTCACCGCGACGCTGAGCGCGCTGAATCAGCGCACCGGTCAGATCGATTCGGTCCTGCACGGACTCGACGGACTCACCTCCACCCTGCGCGCCCGCAAAGCCGAGCTCGGTCAGGCCGCCGATACCTTCCCCGATCTGATCGCCGTGGTCGCCGAGAACAACCGCGCCATCGCCGATCTCACGACGAAGGTGTCCACGGTGACCGCCGCGCTGGGCGATTTCACCTCGACGACCGGCCCCGCATTTCTCAGCCTGTTCGACAGCGTGCAGGCACTGATGACCGGATTCACGCGGATGGGGGACAACTTGGGCACCACGCTGGACAGGCTGAACACACTGGGCCCGATGGCGCGCACGTCGATGCAAGGGTCGAGTCTGGCGGTCGCCGCGCGGATCTCGTATCTGGACATCGGCGCACTCACCGACGCCGAGGGCAGCAGGTTGCCCGACGGCACCGACGTGACCGCGTTCATCGGCAGCCTCGCCCAGGTACTGGCTCGGGTGCTCGGCCGGTTGCAGGGAGGCCACCGGTGATCGAGCGCGCCGCTACCCTGATCGTCCGGCTGGCACGCTGGGCCGAGCGCCACAAGACAGCCGGGGCCATGCTCGGCATGATCGGGCTGCTCGTCATCGGATCCGGCTACATCGCCGTCGACGTCGTGGGCGTGCGGCCACTGCACACCACCTACACCGTGCAGGTGCGGCTGGACAGCTCCGGCGGCCTGCTCCCGCACAGCAACGTCACCGTGCGCGGGGTGCGGGTCGGCGCGGTCCGTGCCATCGCGCTCGACGGTACGGGCATTCTCGCCGAGGCCGAGATCGACAGCGCCACAGCGATTCCCGTCGGCACACCGGTCGCGATCGGGCGGCTTTCGGCGGCGGGCGAACAGTATCTGGACTTCCGGCCGTCCACCGGCGAGGGCCCCTACCTCGCCGATGGCGCGACGGTGGCTGCCGATCAGGTGAGCACCCCGGTCACGATCGACTCGTTCCTGGACAACACCGGTGCTCTCATCGCCGGGATGAACCCGCAGCGGCTCACGGTGATCGTCGACGAACTCGATCGCGCGCTGCGCGGCGGCCCCGATGTGCTGCGCACTGCGATCAGCGGTCTCAGCCAGGCGATGACCGGCCTCACCGGGCTGCTCCCGCAGACCACCCAGCTGATCCGCAATCTGCAGGTCATCGCCGACACCACCGCGCACGCCCAACCCGACCTCGCCACCCTGGTACGCGGGTCGAGCGCGCTGTTCGACCAGATGAACGCCGCCGACAACGAAGTGCGCGAACTTCTCGACGACGGGCCGGGCAGGCTCACCACGCTCGGCGGCGTTCTCACCGAGACCAGCGACCCGTTGACCAGTCTGGTGACCAATTTCGTCGCCATCACCCGAGCGGCCCGCTTGCGTACACCCGCCATGTCGGCCCTGTTTCCCGCTCTGCGCGCCGGCGTTGTCGCCCTCGGTGTACCGGCCCACGACAACGCGTTCCACACCATGGCAGACATCTGGCCGCGCCCCACCTGCGAGTACGAGACCGTCCCGGTCTCCCCCGCCGAGGTCTCCGACGGCCGCGGCCGCCTCTACAACTACTGCGTCACCAGCCATCCCGAGCTGCAGGTCCGCGGATCTGCCAACGCGCCGCGCCCCGCCGGACCCGACAACGGCTCGGGCCCACCACCCGGCGTCACCGGCGACGAACTGTCCGTCCCCTTGCCCGCCAACTGACTCCTACCCACCGAGGACACACCCATGACCACCGACGACATCCACCCCGAACCCACCGAACCGGCTACCCGAACTCGGCGAATCACACTGCACCGCATGGTGATTGCGTCCGCGGCGACCATCACGACCGCCGCCGTCGCCGTCGCTTCGGTCCTCGCCGTGGACAACCACCACATCCGTGCCCGCGAACAGGCGCGCGACTCCGCACTCCAGGCAGCCTGCACCTACGCCCCCACGCTGGCTCGCTACGACGCCAAGGACCTCGACACCTATTTCGCCGCGGTGCTGGCGGGCGCCACAGGCAGTTGGAAGACCGAATTCGACGCCACCAGCAGGGATCTGCGCGAGGTGCTCACCCAGGGGCAAGTGGTCTCCACGGTCGGCGAGGTCACCTGCGCCATCGAGTCCGCCGACGAGACGTCCGCGACAGCGGTGGCCGTCATCGATCAGACCATCACCAGCCTCGGCACCAAGGGCGAGCCCACTCCCGGACAGCTCTCGGTGAGCATGTCGCTGCGCAAGGACCTCGACCGCTGGCTGGTCAGCGAAGTCAGCACGCCGACGCTTTCTCGCTGATCGACAGCGATGCCAGGTGACCGAAAGCCCCCCGCCGGTAGCGAAATTGCGCGTCCGTCTGGCATTTTCGGTCGAGTTTCGGCTGAAAATACCGCACGAACCGTAGCGGCTGACGGTGCGCACTGATATCGTCTTACTTGAAAATTACACGCGAGTAGTAATTGGTTCGATCAGCTCGCGACCGACAGCAAGAAATTTGGGAGAACCGCATGGCAGCAATACGCGAATGGTTGTCGCTACCGGAGGTGACGCCGGCCGAGGACTACGGATTCTTCGGGCCCGATTCTGTCGCGTGGCGGGTGTGGAGTTACCCGACCGGATTGACCATCGGATTCCAGCGAGCAGTCGTCATCGAGGAACTCGACCCCGCTCTGATCGCGGCGGTGGACACGACCAGTGCGATCTACAGCCGCCCCCGCACCCGCTACGACCGCACCTTGCGCTATTTCGCCATGGTGATGTTCGCCGACAGCCGGTCGACGGCCAGCGCCGCCGACATCCTGGTCAAGATCCATTCCAAGGCCGTGGGAATCGATCCCGTGACCGGGAAGTACTACGACGCGAACGATCCGCAGTCACAGTTGTGGATTCACCTCACCGCGTGGCATTCCCTGCTGATCGCCTACGAGAAGTTCGGGCCGGGGCGGCTCAGCGCCGACGACGAATCGCAATACTGGCACGAATGCGCCAGGGCCGCCGAACTCCAAACCTGTGACCCGGCAGACGTTCCCCGGACCCGCGACGGCGTCGCGCAATACTTCGAACGCATGCGGCCGCAACTCATCGGCTCCGATATCGCGAAGAAGGCGATGAATCACCTTCTCGACGCCGAGGTGATGCTGCCACCGATGCCGCTCGTGCTGCGACCACTGTTCAAGATCGTGGCGGCATTTCTGCGCCGCGGAACACTGGCCACCATGCCGCGATGGATGCGGGAGATGGCCGGATTACCGACCGGACGCGTTCTCGATCTCCTCGTCCTGCCCTGGCTGAGCGCGGCAATGACAGTGGTCAGCCTGAACACCCGTCTGCAATTGCTGCTGCTGCAATTGATCTCCCCGACCACGGTGCCGGTGGCGGCACCGATGTTACTCGCAACAGTGCCGACGAATCCGGTGACGATGACACCTCGACAGGCGCAGAAGAAGTACGGGTACGACATTCCTGCACAAGCCCATCAGGCCCTGCGCGAGAAGCAACGCAACCGGGTCTTGATGGACGGCCTCGCCCCCTCCGACGAGGGGCTCATCGAATCGCAACCGATCCTCGGCGACATCGCCTGAGACGAACAGAAAGCGACAGTGTTGACACAGCTACTGGAACGCCGGATCAGTATCCGCCAGATGATGTACCTCGCAATAGCAGGTGGCATCCCCTATTTCGCGATCGGCTTGATCTGGTTGTTCACACACGACAGCCACTTGGGCGAATTGGACGGGCTGGACCGATTGTTCTCCACGATCGGCCAAGTGGTCGCCTGGCCCGTACTGATCATCGCCGATATCCACCTGCGTTGATCGATCAGCAGAAATCCGCTCACCGTATGACGGTGAGCGGATTTTTGCCGATATCGCTCGACGCGACCTCAGCCGGATAGGGAATTGCTGTCGGCTGTCCCCGCCGATACCGCACCGGACTCGGTGGGCAGCGTTCGCACCATCGACCGGACGGTGGCACGCAACCTTTCGGGCGGAAAGCGTTGCGGGTCCGACAACACCATCCGCCCCAGCACTTCGGTGAAACCGAGCATGACGTGCGCGATCAATTCCACGTCGACCTCGTGCGGGCCACCACGCACCGCGAAACCCGCGGTCAACAGCTCGACGCACTGATCGAGGAGCTTGTCACGGGCAGCACTGAGCAGCTCGCGATAATCGGTCGGCGCACCGTCGCTGTGCAGCAGGATCAGGCGCCAGCGCGTCGGTGTCGCGGCGACGGATTCGAGAAAGGCCATCACCGCTGCGACGTACTCGCGATCGGGATCGGATTCTTGCAGGTCACGTGGCATGGCCGCGAAAACCTGCCCCATTCCGCGTGAATGTTCCCGGTGCAGCAGGTGCGCCACCAACTCCGGCGCGGTGGGATACATCGCATACAGCACCGGCTTGGCCACGCCGGCTTCCCTGGCAACCGCCTGCATGGTCAAATTCACGAGCCCGGCATCCCCGACGACACGCAGTGCGGCGTCGAGCAGCTGCGTTCTACGCTCATCCGGCGGAAGTCGGGGCCCGTTGCGGCGCTTCGGGCGAGCGTTGGTCGACATGCTCTCGGTACTCACCCTCGCATTATCTCCCACACCCGAAGCGGTCGTCGGCGATCGCCGGGAAGAACCGCCGACCGCGACCGGCTCGATGTGTTCATTTCAGCACTCGATATTTCGCATCGACGCCCGCCTGCTTTCGTCCACACACAATCCAGGATTCAATTCGGCTCAGCACGAATGCTCGACTCAGCACTAATGCGGCGGATCCGACAAGCCGAACCTTGAGCTGGTCGAGGACAGCGCGGCGCGATCGGCCCACAGCCGTACCGACCAGCGAAATACTCGCGTTCGGGATCGCCGAGCGCGGTCGCTCGATAGGGTCGGCACAAAGATCGAACCGGAGGTGAACATGGGACTCAACCAGCGGGCAACGGTGCAGATGAGCGCGGACGAGATCGCGCGGTTCCTCGACCGCAGCAGGGTGCTCACCTTGGCCACCCTCGACGCCGAGGGGAAACCGCATCTGACAGCGATGTGGTTCGGGCACATCGACGGCAAGATCTACTTCGAGACCAAGGCGAAGTCGCAGAAGGCGGCCAACCTGCGCCGCAACCCGACCCTCACCTGCATGGCCGAGGCGGGCGACACCTACGACCAGTTGCGCGGCGTGTCGATCGAAGGAACAGGGCATCTGATCGAGGATCCCGCGGACGAGGAGTACTGGAACGCCGGAATCGACGTCTTCCGGCGCTACGTCGGTCCCTACACTCCGCAGGCTCGTCTACTGGTCGAGTCCATGATGCACAAACGCATCGTCGTTCGCGTCGAGCCGACACGGATCCGCTCCTGGGACCACCGCAAACTCGGTCTGCCCGCCATGCCGCTCGGCGGCAGTACAGCTGACGTTCAACCCTGATCGGCGTTCAGCGGGTCTGCCGAGGCGATGAACATCTCGTCCGGCTTCCGCGACAAGGTCGGGCGGTCGACGATCACGCGCGACGCCGTGCGGCCCGGTGGACCCCGCACTGGATCTGAAATGAAAATGTGTCTGAAAGTGTCGACGAAACCGACGGCGAGTGGCGACAATTGGCCATGACGGTTCGGCGCGGTTCAGACCTTGTCGCACCGTCGTGAATCTCCTTCGGCAACAGAGGAATTGACGATGAGTTGGTTGTCGAGATCCACCGCCGCCACGTTGGTTGCCGCTGTCGTCGCGGTCGGGACGGCGGCGGGCGGCGGCGCGCGAGCGGAATCACCCGGCGCGCAGCCCTGCACCCCGTACACGGCAATTCTCGCGCCGGGGACCTGGGAGACCACGCCTGACGCCGACCCCGACGTGCCCGTCGGCATGCTCCGGCCCGTCGGCGATGGCCTGCAACGGCAATTCGGCCGTGACATCACGGTGCTCTATGTCCCGTACGCCGCGAGCGCTTTCGATCTGGGCCTGAGTTACGCGCAGTCGCTGAGCACCCTGGAATCCCGCTTGCTCCACATGATGCGTGGCCTGTGTAGCTCGACGCGGGTCGTGCTCGCCGGCTACAGCCAGGGTGCGGACGGCATCGGCGATCTCGCGACCGCGATCGGCAACGGCGACGGCCCCATCGGTGCCGATCGTGTGGTCGGTGTCGGGCTACTGGCCGATCCGCATCGGGATCCGAATACCACACTCTCCCTGGGCAATCCGCAGCCCGGCCACGGCATAGCCGGTTCGCGGAGCCGGGATTTCGGTGCGTTGACCGAGCGGGTTCGCACCTTGTGTTCCGACGGCGACCTGTACTGCTCCCTCGATGCCGCCACCTCCCCGTTCCTGGCCGCGTTGGGCCGGGTCCTGAGCGGTGATCCCACCCCGATCGCGAACGTCGTCCCCGCCACGGTCGATCCCAGCAGCCTGATCGCGCAAGCCGTCACGATGGGCGCCGGCTGGACCGCCACCGCGGCGAATCTGCCTGCCATTGCCGACTACCTCACCCGCCTCCCGGAGTTCGTCGCGGCGGGTGACATTCGGGGTGCGCACCGGACCGCCACTGCCCTCAACGTTGCTCTGGCCCCGTTGGTCGAGGCCGCCGCCGGTGTAGACCGAGTCCTGATCGCCCAGGTCATCCGAGCAGCCGCCGCCTCCGACCCCTCCGGTTGGACCGCGGGCGTCAGCGTCATCGCCGACGCTCTCCTGCACATCGACCTTCTGAGCATCGCGGAAAGAGCAGGCCACATGCAGGAAATCCTGTGGCGTGCAGTCGAATCCCTCGATCGCAACGACCCCCTGGCCGCAGCCGCCGAGCTGGCGATCTTCGCCACCACCGGCGCCGACCTCACCGGCTCCGTCCTCGGCCCCGTCGCCGCCGGCTTCCGATCCGACCTCCACGCGACCACCCGAACCCTGCTCAGCATCACCGACCCCGCCACCGTCGATGAGCTCGTCCAACTGGCCCGCCAAGGCGTGGACATGGCCAACTTCTACGCCTCCGCCGCCCACATCGACTACGGCGACGATGTCCGCCTCCTCCTGAACTACCTGAGCGCCCAAGTCGTTTCGTAGCGCGTCGGAGCCCGGCGAACACTCGCTGTCGCGTCGACTCGATCTGGATCGAGCCGACGCGACAGCATTCAGATCAGCACGACACCGCGCCCCTGGCCGAGTTGTCGAGACGCACCCCTAGAACTCTCGACAACTCGCCCATATTGTCGGCACTGGGTGTCACCACATCGCGTTCCCAACGGCTGACCTGATTTCCGTCCGCGATTCCGATCCAGTCGGCCAATTCCGCCTGGGTGAATCCGGAGGCCATCCTTGCCGCCCGAATAGCTTTGCCGATCGTCGTGGACATGGTCTCCCCTCTCTCTCGATACCCTCGGCACGGACTGCATCGGCGCGGGTGCCCGTCGGCCAACCCTCGTACTCCTGATGCGGTCTCGCGCAGCCACATTCGAAAGATATCGGTGAATCGGCCTCGGAAGGAGTCTGTGACTGCACGGCAACTGACTCTGCACGCACAAACGTGCTTGCAGCCGGGCGCGGAGTCTTCGGCTACTTCGGTGGGGTGTCCGCATCGGTCGCACTGCGGCGCCAGTCCCGTGGCGTCATGCCGAATGCTTCGCGAAATCGCCGGGCGAAGTGGGCGGCGTCGCGGAAACCCACAGCACCGGCCACCGACGCGATGGACCGGTGAGCGTAGCCCATGTCGATCAGCATGTCGCGGGCCCGGACCAGGCGTTGTTCGATGATCCATTGCTCGAGGCTGATACCCGACTGTGCGCAGACCTTGTACAGGTGCCGAACGGAGATGTTGTTGGCGGCGGCGATACCGGGGATCTTCAACGCCGAATCGGACAGGTGTGTCCGCACATACCCGAGGATCTGCTCGATCAGCAGTTGCTCCGGAATGGCGGCGCCGTCGCCCGGCCCGCGACCGGCCGCCGAGATCAGTAGCGCCCGAACCATTTCCAGGCACGACTCACCCACAGAGGCGGCGGCCGGGTCGGTTTCGAGCTGGTCGGCGATCCTGACGAGATGCTGGATCTGCGCCGTGACCATCGGATACAGCGGCGAGGCCGCCAGTCGCCCGTGGGCCGCGACGATCGTTTCCGCGGAAATGCCGAGGCGCTCCCTGGACAGCTGCAGGCACAGCGTTCCGCCGAGACCGTGCCAGCCGGAGGCGAACGTGGTGGCCAGGTCGATCACTTCGCAGGCGCCGGGTTCGATCAGCGTTTGCGCACCGAACTGTTCGTGCCTGCGGACCTGTCCGTTCTGCACGGTCACCGTCAGGGTGTCGCTGGGCGTGGATCGCTCATGCCGACTGGTTCGGCAGACCTGGTGGCCGGAGACCTCCGAGCGGGTGAGCGCGATCGGACCCAGCATCCAGGCCTGGTGGCGGCTCACCACTTCGGCCGGCGAATCCCACATCTGCAGGTTCGCCCCGATATCGGCTTCCTGCAGAATTGCGGTCACCGCCTCCCGCCGGTCCGCCGGCGTGAAGTAGTCGGAGTCGATCAGCACTGCCATTTGTGATCTCTACTTCGGATTCGCGCCGGCGACGGTGTCTCGCCCGTCGCCGGCCGCTGCGCGTTTCGGGTGGTGGCAATCGGCAAAGATGATTGCCCGGGCCTGTAGTCGGCGATGCTATCGCGCCGTGGCGCGGCCGGGGCCCGTTTCGGCAGGGTTCCTCACCGACCCGTGGTGGCGTGTTCCCTTGCCGTGGTGGGCCGTAACGCCAGGATTCGTCGTTCGGCAGGTGTCGCCGTGGCAGCCCATTCCGGCCGCAGAGCCGCGTAGGTGCACACGTCGCGCCACCGGCCCTGGGTCCGGTACAGCTGCCGCAGCCGCGCCTCCGGCGTCAAGCCCACTCCCGCCATCACCGTGTCCATCACCGGATGATCGTGTCGGTGCCCCGCCCATACCCGGTGAATCCCGAGCGGCCCGAAGGCGAATGCCGCCATGAGCCGCCCCGCCTCGATACCACCAGCGCGCAACGCCCCTTCCGGAACCACGACCAGTCCGCCGAGCATCGCGTTGCTGCCGAAATCCTCTACCAGCAGGCCGATGGTGCCGACCATGGTGTCCTCCCCCGGTGCCGTGATCGCCAAGGTGTACTTGCGCCGCGGACTCTCACCGCGCGAGCGCAGGGCGGTATCGAACGACGCCGCGGCCGCCCGGACTCCCATGCTGTCGGTGCCCATGTACCGGGTCAGGTGCGCGTCGGTGAAGATCCGTTGATAGACGCCCAGATCACCGGCACGCAGGTCACGCAACCGCAGCCGCGTGCCGACCAGTTCCACGTTGCGCAGGTCGATCGTCAACGGACTTCCTCCATCGCCCGCACGAATACCGGAGCAATCCGTCGACCTGCCGCGGGGATGAGCTCGTCGAGGTCGATATAGGTCCGCCCCGACCCGATCAGCTCACCGAGCAGAATCCGGCGAGCCGTGTCGGCCACCAAGGCGCCGCCGAGCATCACCCCGGAGGCGAGTTGCGGCCAGCTGGACAGGCTGCGGCCGATCTCACCGACAGCGTCTCGCATCGCCGGACTCAGCCGCGGTTCGTCGACCACCGCCAGCAGAAACGACAGCAGCTCACCCCGATCCATCCTCGCGACGTCGGACGAGGTCGTCGCGCCGGTGCGGCCGTGGAACAGCGGGCGATGGGGTTCGAGATCGAAGCGCTCCACATCCAGCAAGCCGCGATCGTTGGCGTCCATCAGCACCGGGATCCGTCGGCGCCGCGCGCACTCACGGGCAGCGACTTTCGCCCACACCGTGTCGCATTCCTCCACCAGCAGATCCAGCGGTCGGGTGCCGCCCACTCCATCGAAGAACGACTCGATCGACTCCTCGGTCAACCCGTCCGTGAACACCTCGATGTCGAGATAGGGGTCGATCTCGAACATCTGACGCGCCGCCAGCACAGCCTTGGAAACCCCGAGATCACCCACCCTTGCCCGCAGCCGGTTCAGATTCGACAGCCCGAGGGTGTCGAAGTCGGCCAATCGGAACGATCCGCCGACCCCTTCCATCGCCAGGGTCACCGCCGCGCTGTTGCCCACCGACAGCCCGATCACACCGATCCGCCGCTCGCGCAGGTCTCGCTGCTGCGCCCGGTCGATCTTGTTGCGATTGCGATCTGTGCGCACCCGCTGAAAACCGTTGCGCGGCAGCACATGCACCAACCGGCCGCTCCACGGATAGAACACCCACGTTCCCCACTGCCACAACGGGGTCCCGCCACAGATCCGCCGACGGGACGCTGCCAGCGACCCCGCCGAATGTACGAGGGCAGGATCCTCGCAGCGGATCAGTTCGTCGAGCTGATCTTCGATCGTGTCGTGCACCGCACCGACAGAACTCGACGCTGCCAGCGCTTCCAGATCACGCAGTCCTTCCGGGCTCGACGCATCGAGCAGCACGGGACGGAAATGCGATGTTGCGGCGCCGGGCGTGAGAACCTCCGGACGCGAGACCGAGCGATGCCGAACCATGTGTGCGCAAACCTCCGACCCTCGTGAGGCGAACGGAGACCCGCTCGTCTCTGTCGACCAGGACGCGCAAAGGATACATACAGCACACTTTCAGCTAACCGATCTCCGGTCCACCGGCATGGCGCGGCCATACCCGAGCCAAACTGGGTCTATGACCGATCCATTCGGCGCTACAGGCGGATCGGATCCATCACATTTTCGCGGTCTCGCAATAATCTCGCAAGCATCAGATAGACCGATATGCGCGGCGAGGTGGCCACAGCCCCGGCCGTCGGTGCCACGGCTGTGGTCGGCACCGACGGGGTGTTGTCAGCGGACTTCTCAGTTCAGCCCGCTCACTTCCCGGGCGATCGTCGAGACACGGGCCTGCGCGGCCGAAACGACACCCTGTCGCGCCTTGTGCGCCTCCTCGTAGGCAAGGATGGTCCGGATTGCGGCGGGATCGGTGAGTTCCTTGATCGCGGCCACCGCCTGGGTGACATTCAAGTCCTCGTAGCCACCGATGGGCAGCTCGCTGGGGTCGAGAACGCCGGTGGTGGTGCGCAGTGAATGCACCGCCCCTGCGGTGGAGGCCGCGCCTTCACGCCGCGAGACCTGCTCGGTGGTTTCGAGAACAGCATCGCGCGAGGCCACGAGGGATTTCACGGCGACATCGCCCGCGTGCGCACCCCTGGCGAGCAACTCGCCCAGTGCCGGCGGTGCGGCGCGGAATGTGTCCAACGCGCGGTCGATACTGCGAGCAGACCACGTAACCGGGATATTGATCAGCTTCACCGCGGTCCCCGTGACTGCCTGAATCGGTGTTCGACGCAAAGCCGCGGGCCCACCGAGCGCGTCCTCGGCGAGTACGGTCGTCAACCATTCCACGGTGGCCGTATGGGCGGTGATCAACCGCTGCGCCACTGCTACCACCTCGGCGTTGTGCACGGTGGTCGCGAGTGCCTTGACGTAGCGGGCACGGTCGAGCAGCTGATGTTCGAGGACGAGGTCGCCGAGCAGGGCTTCGTCGAACGGTTGGGCTTGTTCGCCGATCGCCTTGACCGCGGCGGCAGCCCGTCCGATGAACGGGCCGATCCGCTCCGGCGCACCACCCAGTTGACGGATCGCGGCCTCGATGGCTTCTATGCGGGCGCGGGCGTTGTCGGCGTTCTCGGCCAGTTCGCGGCGCACAGCCTCGGTGCGAGCCTGTGCGATTCGAGTCTCGGCGATTCGGATCTCGGTATCGGTCAATTCGCGGATAACGCGCAGTTGCGCGAGCAGGGTCGTAGCGGTGTTGCGTGTGCTCATGAAGTCTTTCCTTCGATGTCGACGTCAGGGAGGCGCAACGCTGCACCACTGTGTCGACTACCCCGCACTTGCGTTTCAAACAGCGACCGCGGTGCTCACCGCCTCGGCTTCCCTCAACGGAGAGCGGCCCGAACGAGCCCATCCGCTGTCCGACACCAGCACGTCTTTCCACCGCGCGGACTTGCCCCGCATCTGAATTGGAGGGCGGCCACACCGTTTCACAGCGCTGTGTTCGGCGGCATGATCCGTAACATCACCAGCACCGGCGAACGCACCGCCGCCGACAGCACGCCCTCGTCGGGATGAAGCTTCGACCACCACCTCGAGGAACTCCTTGGCTCGCTATCTCCTTGCCGCAACGCCCATCGCCGGCCACGTGCTGCCCATGCTGGGCATCGGCGCGGACCTGCGGCGACGAGGCCATGACGTTTGCCTGCTCACCGGCGACCAGTACAGTGACCGCGTTCGCCGAGCCGGAATGCGTTCGGCGGTGCTGCCCCGCGACGCCCACATCCCGCCCTCGGAATCGGCGCGACAGAGCAGGCTCGCGCCGACGATCCGCCGCTATCTGCGCGGGCGGGCCGAACTCGACTCGGTGTTCATCGCGCCACTGGCCGCGCAGTTCCACGCGCTGCAAGCAGTCCTGCGTCGCGAGCCGGTCGATGCCGTGTTGGTCGACCTCGCCTTCACCGGCGCGCTCGCCTGCCTGCTCGGAGCGCACGGGCGTCCGCCGATTCTGGTGTGCGGCGTCGGCCCGCTGACATTGTCGAGCGCTCAGACCCCACCGTTCGGGATGGGATGGCCACCGCAGCCCTCGGTGAACTACTCCACCATGACCCGGTTCGTTCATCGTGTCATGTTCTCCCGCACGCAAAACCGGCTCGATCGTGCCCTGCGCGGGGTTGGTGCCGGACGCTCACCGGTGTTCCTCACCGATTGGCCTCGACTGGCCGACAAGATGCTGCAGCTGACCGTGCCCGGCTTCGAATACCCGCGAGCCGACCTGCCCGAAAATGTCAGCTTTGTCGGCCAGCTGTTTCCGAACTCAGCCGGCGAGCACAGTGCCGCGCCGTGGTCGGATCAGTTGGCGGGCGGTCGAACGATCATCCACGTCACCCAAGGGACCTGGGACAACACCGACCTCGATCAGCTGCTCGGCGCCACCCTGCGCGCGCTCGCCGACAGGGAGGACTGTTTCGTCATCGCCACCACCGGAGGCGGCCCGATCCGAACTCTTCGCGGCCCCGTACCGGCGAACGCCTTCGTCACGGACTACCTGCCCTATGAACAACTGCTGCCCACCATCGATGTCATGATCACCAACGGTGGATACGGCGGCGTTCAGCACGCGCTGCGCTACGGCGTCCCCGTGATCGTCGCTGGCGAAACCGCGGACAAAGCCGAAGTCGCGGCGCGTGTCGCATACACCGGTACCGGAATCGACCTCGGCACCGCCCATCCGACACCGGTCGACATCGTCACCGCGGTCGAGCAGATTCTGTCCGACCCCGGCTACCGCATCGCAGCACATCGGTTGAGCCGGGATTTCGCCGCCGCGACGCCACTCGACGCCATCGCCGATGCACTCGCCGACGTGACCGCCCGCCCGATTCCACTAGCCGATGCCGAATAGCAGGGAATCGGGTGCGACGTCATCCGAGGGAGACGCAACCGTTCAATGTCTGGAAGTCTCCGGCCAGCGCCGGGCCACCGGTGCAGGTCGGCCTGGTGACGCCGTCGATGGTGACGGTCGCACCGGGTCCGGCGATTCCCAGTGCCAGTCCGGGCCGTACACCGGTGGCGTCGACGATCGAACCTGGACCCACCGCGATCGCCGCAGGCCCGGACAAGCCCTGCGCTTGCGAAGTCGCCGTCCCGCCGCCGAGGGCGATCGCGAGCGCGAGCCCCTGCGACCCCGTCGACGCAGCAGCGGATCCATCGACCCCGAACGCGGCGGCAGCACTGCCGTCGACGCTCGACGCCGAACACTGCGCGGTGTCGGAGGAATTCTGGATTGTGCTCGCTCCGGGCGCGCGGCATTCGACCGGTGCTGCGGCGGCAGTCGGTGCCATCGCAATCGCACCCGCAACCGCGATGGCGGCGCCGAACCCGAGCCCTGCCTCCCGTCCGTAGTGGTAACCGTTCATTTCGATCTCCTCTAGAGGTGTTCGCTGTATGGCGTCGAGAAATCCGGCCGATCTTCATTACGGCATCGGAACCGAGTCGATGAAGTGACAGCGGCGTTCGCGGTATCGATACCGCCGCAGATCACAGCGGCATCGGCGATTCTCAGGTTGTCACCGAACCCGCTGACAGACTCGTCGAGTGGTCACCGGCTTCCGGTTGTCACTCCCAGTGATGCTAGGAGCGAAACGGACGCTATCGGACAAACGATGCACAATTGATGCATGCCTGCCGTCTACCCAGGCCGATGGCGGGTGCGCATGCGGTAGCGGCGCTCTGCGTAGTCGAGGTCATCACGCCACAACCGGGTCGCGGCGTGGATCATCAGCGGCCTCAGCGCGGCCCCGGCATGTCGGGCAACGCGGAACCCCCGCCGGGGACTGTCTGCGATCACCGCTTCGATGACTGCCGTGCGTGGCTGCCCGTCCGGCCCGGCACCCAGCGGAGTGGCATGTGTTTCGACGACGCTGCCCGCTCCTTCGCCGTCGATGATGCGCATCGTCAGCGTCCGCGGTTCCGGGCTGGTGAATTCGGCGTGTACAGGGACGCCGAGCCGTCCGCCGACCCGGAAGGTGACCGCGACGACGAACCGTTCCACCGAGTCGGCCGTGTCGTGTTCTGCCGCAGGGGATTCGAGCACCTCGAGATGGGTGAACGAATAGGGGTGGAACCAGGATCCGTGCCAGGGGTCGAGCCGGTTGGCGATGATGTCGGCGGGCTCGCACACACCGGTCACGGTGGCGACCGCCCAGATCGCGCGATTCGATGGTGGACGAGCACCGATGACCGGCGCGTCCGAGGGCGGTTCGTCGCCGATGTGGTCGAGTCGGACCCAGGCCAGCACGCCGTCGTCGTGGCACGGCAGCGCTGTCCATCCCGGTCCCCCGCCACTGCTCACCCGTAGGCCGTGCCAGCGGCATACCAGCGCCCCGCAGTCGATGCGCGCCTGTGCCAATGGCGCACCGAGATGAGGACACGCGCCGGGACCGACCACCAGCCGTTGCTGCTGGTCGCGCCAAGCCACGAGCTCTACGCCGGCGACCGTGGCACCGAAAGGCCGATCGTTTCGAACGTCACGGCTGGCACCGAAGACGTACCAGTTGCCGGACGGGCGATTCTGCGACCGCTCGAGGGCGGCGGCGATGACCGTCGGATCGGCGTCGCGGTAGGTGGGATTTTGTGTGGACCAACGCTCGGAATCGACAGGTTGCACCGGCCAGTCGGTGGGCCAGCGCCGAAAGATCCTGTCGCTCATACAGATTCCTCCTGATGTGCTGTCTTCGCCATGGTGCGCGCGGCGAGGCGTCGCAGCACGGCGTGCCGTCCGGTGGTGGGTACGGTGTACAGGTCGTGGCCGGGTAGGCCCCATTGCCCGAGCAGCGCATTCGCCGCGGTCCAGCCGGTCGTGGCGGCGCGTTCCATCAGTGCCACGGGCAGGTCGATCCGGATGCCGTCGCCGGCCAACATCAGCGTGTCGTGTGGTGTCCGGACGGCCGGGCGGTGGGCGTGGTCGCCTACTCCGAACATGGGGCAATCCTGGCGCCACTGCACCTGTTCACCGACGATCCGCGCGTCGGCTGTCTCCGGATACAGACGGTGGAGTTGTGCGAGAAGCCGCGTGCGGATCTCGCGCTCGAACTCCGGTGTCCGAACGCTGGGTAGCGCGTAGGCGTGCAGTTCGAGCACCGCACCGTTGTGCTGCTCGGCCCAGGAGCGTGCCTGCTGCTCATAGCGGTCCAAGACGCTGATGTTGTCCAACGGAGGCATGCCGCCGGTGGCCAGAAACGCCGGTCGCTCTCGGGTGACCGGCCGATCCAACCACAGGCGATGGACGAGAAACGGTGGGGCGCTGCGCAATGCCTGGATCCGTGAGCGCCACTCGGCATTGCCGAGATCCGGGGAGTCGGCGACGATACGACGCAGCCCGGCGACGTCGGTCGCCAGCACAACCGCATCGGCATCGGCAACGCCCCCCGCGTCGTCGTGGACCCGAAAGGTTCGCTCTCCGCTCGCCTGCACCCTGGTGACCGTCGCACCGGTGCGGATTCGGGCTCCGTGCGACGCGAGGTACTCGCTCAGCGGCGACCACAGCGCGGTGTCGTAGTTCGACGTCGGCACGTCGAAGAGCAGACCCTCACTGGAGCCGAGGAAGTAGATGTGGAACATGGCGGCCAATTCGGCGGCCGACATCTGCGTCGGCGGGGCGAAGAAGCTGCGGGAGAACACTTCGAAGGCGAGATGGCGTGCGGCGACCGGGAATTTGATCTTCCGCAGGAATGTCTCCGCGTCCACATGATCCAACTGCTCGTAGATGGCGGGCACCGACACCATCGCCAACGGTGCCGCGGCCCGGGCATCGAGTCGGCGCAATTCGTGCAGCGGAAACGTGCGACTGCGCGCCGCGAAGGCCAGCGCGTTCCACGGCGGCGTGAGCGGCAGGCCACGGAACGAGTCGCGCCGGCCTTCGGCATCCAGCAGCGGGTAGTCGTCGACGCGCATCATGCGCTGCAACATGGGATCGGTGCGGCGCAACAACTGCCGCAAGTTGTAGTACTGCCGAAAGAAGGCATGGAAGCCCCGATTCATGGCGATCGGGGTGCCGTCGGGAAGGGAGTCGGTCCAACCGCCGACGCGACCGCCGAGATAATCCTGGCCTTCGATCACCTCCACCCTGACGCCGCGTTCGGCGAGGCCGGTAGCGGCGGCAAGCCCGGCGATACCGGCACCGACAACCACCACGTACGGGCGCGTGCCCGGCTCACTGCCGGAAGGGAGGGCGGCGACATGGTGGACGATGCGCCGGTCGCGGCCGATGGCGGTGTCCACTAGTGCTCATCCCCATCCGGATTGTGAGATCGTCGGGGAGTCGCGAGGAACGTGTGCACGATGCCGTGCTGCCACCCCGGAACGGTCTCGCTGCAGACGGCCGTGTAGCCGTTGTCGCGCAGCCGCTCTCGGAATCGAGAGGTGCCGTCGAAGGAGACGACGCTTCGTTGCAGGTGCCGGTACAGGGTGGCGTCTCGGCTGAGCATCCAGCCGGCGGGCACGATGATGGTGCGGCACACCGTGTTCCATACGATGCGAGCCCACCTCGATTCCGCCACCGAGTATTCGTGCACCCCCAACGGGGCGCCTGGGCGTAGCAGAGCGGCGAATGCGCGAAGCTGAGTGTCGGGGTCGGCGAGATTGCGCATCAGATAGGCGGCGAAGATTCCGTCGAAAGGACCGACAACTCCTGCGGCCTCGATGTGCTCGATGCGGCTGTGCACGAACCGGACCGAATCGGGCCACGGTTTCGCACGCGCTCGTGCGAGCATCTGTGCTGATCCGTCGACAGCGACGATCTCAGCGTGCGGGGCGACCGACAACAACGCGGCGGTGGAAGCACCTGTGCCGCAGCCGGCGTCGAGCAATCGCAGACCTGCCCCGCGGTCGGGAAGTTGCATTCGGCGCGCGGAGATGCGCAGGTGTTTGTGATAGCCGGGGTTCACCGCGACGAGGCGGTCGTAATCGTCGGCGGCCGCGTCGAAGGCGGTCGGGACCTCCTCGCGTGGTAGTCCGGTGGCACTGATCCGAGAGTCGTTCATGAGCCAACCTTTCGATCCCGGATTCGCTCGCGCTCCCACAGCAACAACACCGCGGTGACCATGGCGAAGCCGAACAGGAAGTCCTCCACGGGGATGTCCCACGGGAACCGGATCCCGGTGATGTGTGCCGGGTCGTACAGCACCAGAGGTGCGCTGAGTTTGGTCAGCCAGCCGTCGACCACGATCTGAAAGCTGAGCACGATGGTCATCGACAACCAATATCCGGGCCGTCGGAACAAGCCGGTCCGCAAGATCGCGATCTCCCATGCGCACACCAGCACCACCGCTGTCACCGCGGGCAACGTATAGCCGAGGCCGGTCATCGGACGCGCTCCGAAGAGGACGAGGAAACCCTGGTGGGACGGAATCGTTGAAGTATGGCTTCGACCGCGTTATAGGTGAGCAGCGCGCACAGCGGTATGACGAGGAAGAAGACCAACTCCTCGACCGGTATCGCGAAAGGCAGCAACCATCCGGTGAGATAACTAGGGCTGTAGGTCCAGACTCCGGCCGCGATGGCAATCGCATCCCAGATCAAGAACACGGCGGCGACCGGCAGTACACAACGGACGACCCGGGCGGGGCGCCGATACACACCCGCGCCGAAGGCCTCCAGTGGCAGGGTCCCCACCCAACACAGTCCCATGACGATCAGGTACTGCCAGCGCTGCATCGTGTCACCTAGCTCTCGGTCAACAACACGTGGTCCAAGCGGTGAAACAGTCGATCCATCTACTCTTCGATCCCGAGATCATCGGTACCGGAAACCTGTCGCGCAAGTCCCGGTCAGCGCGTCCAGTCGCGCCGCCGGGGTCGATCACCTCGGGTTGCGGTCGACGGCTCGATTGTGGCACCCGTTAGATCCGTTGCGCATCGTTTACGCCTCGATTTCTCGGCGCGTCGAGGAAGTGCGTTGCCGGCCGAAGCCGCCGGCAACACCCCTACGAGGCGCGCACCCACGGAGAAACTCGAAGGAGGAAGCTCCGATACCGCGGCGGGCAGCGACCGCGGCGGGCAGCGGCAGACGATAGCAAGAATGACCGGTTTCACGCGCCAGCGGGGTGTTAGAGCGCCCGTGGCAACCCCATCCGGCAATGTCTTTACACCCGGATACTGAAGCTATTGCACGAAACATGCAGGCCATCGCCTATAAGGCTATGACCTGCAATTTCACGATGGTCCCAGCTGGTTTCGAACCGGCAGACACCCGGAGACCGAAACCCGCTCCCACCTCGAACAGCCGGCATCTACCTGGAACTTTGCCTGCCATCGCGATTCGCGCGGATGTACGCACCGATAGGCAACATTGGGCTGCACTATTGCACGTATACAGCACGTCGAACGGTGCCAACCCGGAAGCACGTAGAAATTCCCACATCCAAAAGCCTTCATAGCAAGAGTGGATGGTTCCTTCGGCAGCCCTCCTCCAACTCGCCCGCCACCGCTGAGCTACCTCTACCCTGACCAGGGCAGAGTCGACGACCAGGGCAACAGAGCCCGGGCGAAATTGCGCGTTACCGCACGCATCCTCGCCGCGGCGGCCTCGACCGACACGGCACTTCCGAGGTAAGCCGGGCCGGACTAGAAGGAACAACGGTCCGCACGCACATAGGACCGAACGGCCACCACGAGGCTGAGGATGGTCGCCCAACAAACGCGTCGCGGGTCGGCACACCATGCTCTCGTAGCCCTGTCAGCACTTCGGGCCAGCGGCCAGCCGTGGTCGTCGAGCCGGATCGCGTCGCGTCGTCGACGTGCGCCGCGTCATGTGACATACCATTCTCGACCTTGGTATCCCCCTCCCGGTTCGCTACCGTGGCTGCGGAATGGTGTCCGAGGGGAGGGGCGGTAGCGGGCATGTCTGTGGTTGATGTCGACTCCGCACGGTTGAGATCGGAGATCGCGGCGTTCTACGCCGGGTTCGGGGTGTCGAGCGAGCTGTCGGCGGCGTTCGAGTCGTCGGCGCTGTTGGTGCCGTTGGTCGGCCCGGAGGACCGGGTGTTCACGCTGGAGTCCGGCGGGTTGGCGTGGTTGTGCGCGTTCACCGGTGTCGAGGAGTACGCGCGGTTCATGAGCGCGCGTGGCCGCATAACCCGACAAGGTGGACCGACCCGCTCGGCCTCATGCCGGACGGCTGTGAAGCGGCCGACCAGGCCAAAGCGAACGCACCAGTTCTGCAGCAGGAGCACATCGATCCAAGACCGGTGAAGCCCGTCGATGTACCTGCCGGGTGGGATGAGTTCCTCGGCCCCGGTGAACACACGAACCTACACCCTCGCACGGGTCTCCCTGACCCGAACCGGATCGTCTCCGAAGACGGAACCCGCAGCATCAGGCTCGGAAATCACGAAATGGGCAGCGGGCCAACCAAATTTCACTACCACGAGGAAACGTGGACCTACAATCCGTCCGCAAACGCGTGGCACCTCGACAACCGAGTTGTCCGGGTGCCCTTCCCGAAGGGAACATGGTGATGTTGATAACCCTGCTGACCGACATGCCGACCGGCACATCGGGAATGGTCAGATCGCGCAGCGGCGATTGGCCCGCAGTGTGGGCCGGACGGAACCCCGGAGTAGCGGGCGTCCAGTACGACGTGGAGATCGAGCTGGGCGACGAGTTCTCAGAATCTCATGTTTACGATTCCAATGCACCTAAAGAGGGTATCTACCTGAAGAATGGCCAACTCATAGTTTGCGGTACGGTAACAACCATTTTCGACGACGGAATCGTTGCACTTGACCTCAAACCCGGAAACCTTTTACTAGAAGCTAGCAATCCACTTCCCACAGTCCGTGTCGGTCAAGTAGTTTGCGCTTCTCTCAGCGAAATATCTGTATTCCCAACCGACATCTGAGCCTCACTCCGCAGACGCCGGGTGTCGGACTGGTCGGCGTGCCGACAGCGATCGAGGCTTCACCGATGTCGGCCGGTGCCCCCGGCTCGCAGAGCGGTGTCTCAGTGCCCGGGCACGGTCAGGCCGCCGATGATCAGGCGCACCGCTCGGCGCAGCCGGTCCACAGTGGTGTCGGGGTCGGTGATGCCGGACTCGAGCCCGAAGGTCAGGGCGACCAGGATCGCCGCGGTTTCCGCGGCGTCGACACAGGGCACTTGTTCGGCGAGCAGGTCGGTGACGAGCTCGGCCAGGGTGGCCTCGTAGTCGGTGACCATCATGCCCAGCGATCGCGAGCCCGTCGTGAGGAATTCCTTCGCGTGCGCTGGACTGTCGCGGTGCAGCGTGATCGCGGAAGGTCCTCGGGTGGCGCACGCCGGCCGAGGCGATGGAGCAACATCCACAATCGCTTCAACAACGAAACGTTGCGTCGACCAGTTGAATCCGCCCAGTTAGCCCTCGCTCCTGTGGACCGGGGTCGTGTTGCCGAGACAGGCAGTCACTCGACTGAGAGCAAAACGCCCAGCTTCGTGTGACGGAAGTCCGTCATCATCGAAACTGGGCGTCTGGCGAGATCACCATAGTTGGGTGATCTCCTAGCTCATCGAGCGTCCTTACCACTCCCACGGACACTGGCCGACTCGGCTCCCGGGTAGAACCGAGACCGGCGGAAAAGGCTGACCGCCAGCAGCGTCGCCGATCCAACGGCAAGAATCAGTACCAGAACAGAACCTGAGCTTCGTACAATCTCCACCGCCGAAACCAACAGCGCCAAGCAAGCGATGAGCCCAAGCCAAAATGACAGCCGTTCAGCCACAATCACTACTGTGTCCCAATCGATTTCGGTACGGGTGACTGAAGTCTACCGGCCGCAGCCGCTCACGCCATTCCAGGGTATACACGTGCCTCACCGGGGCAGGGAACCCGGTTGCTGGGGTTGTCGAGCGCGACGCAGGTTGCACCGGCTGGGGTGTTCATGACGACCCCGTCCTCGGGCATCATCTCGCACTGATCGAAAATGACAGCGGTAGCCGTACCTGCAGCGTACCCGCAGATCCAGGCTGCACTCGCCGGACGACCAACACCGACCTCATTAAGGGCAACATCCGCCGACATCTGCGATGTGCATCCGTTCTGACGACTCGCGGAAGCTCGTAAACCTCCAGTTGCGCAGCGCAAGCACGCTTATCGTATTCCCGGAATTCGATACGCGCCGCGCAGAGTATTGATGATGGCGCCATATATGAGTATGGCGCGTCGATCGCACAGAGCAGTGACAGCTTGGCCTCAGATTGGCGAACCAACTGCTGACGACTAGAAGGGGGCAACCGCAGCGAAGCTGGGTTTGCGCCGGGACACGAATCGCCCCGGCGCAAACCGTGCTGGGTGACAGCACCACAGCCTACAGATACTCCGGATTGCCACCGAGACGCGCCATGACGAAAATTCCGACAGTGACGCTACTGCATCTGCGGCCTAGTGATACAGCTTGTTGAAGAAGAACTTGGAACCATCGAGACCGAATACATCACCACGGAGACAGTCGGTAACGACTCCGTTGATCTCGCCTGCGACTACCAGTCGGTCAGCGTCGCACTGCTCCCAGGTATCGTACGGCGCGCTGTAATCAGCCGAAGCAATCCCTGTTGCGCCCAGAACGATCGCAGCAGCCACGAGAGTGGTACCGCCAAGCTTCCGAATCATTTCTCTCCCCTATCGATCACTTTTTCGTCAGAGCGGATAGATGCCATTCTTCAGCACCACCACAAACGGTTGAATTTCCTAAATAGCAACCATTCAGCGGTCCGCTCACAAACAACTATTTCAGGGCCACTTCGATTGATCAATGGATGCTCAACCCGCGAGACCTTTGACTCCCGTCTTGATTCCGCACCAACCTGCTCATGGTCACGGCATAGATCAGACCCAACCGCGGTCGGCTCGGTTCACCCCAATCAGCGATGGCCATGCTCGATATCGCGACCGGCGAGCTTCCACAGCCACAGCCCATCTCAGAATTGGCTCAAAGCCTGCGACCGGGCTACGCTGTTCGTCGTGACAGACGAAAGCAGGTCGGCGTCGGTGTCCGATTCGGATGACGAAGGCAAGGTCCGCCGCAAAAAGCGCGGCGACAAGAAGCAACGCCCGTTCTGGCAGGAACTGCCGATGCTGGTCGTGATCGCGGCGGTGATCGCGGCGCTGATGGTGACATTCGTCGGCAGGCCGTACGTGATCCCATCACAGTCGATGGAGAACACGCTGCTCATTGGCGACCGCATCTACGTGCAGAAAATCACCTACTACGGCAGCGATCCCAAGCCGGGCGACGTCGTGGTTTTTGTAGGTCCGCCGTCATGGAACGATCACTACCAATCGGTGCGTTCCGATAATTCAGTCGTCCGCGGTATGCAGAACTTTCTCTCCTACTTTGGTTTAGTCCCGCCCGACGAGAATGATTTGGTGAAACGGGTCATCGCCGTCGGCGGACAGACCGTACAGTGCTGCGACGCCCAGGGCCGGGTAATGGTCGATGGCAAGCCACTTGATGAGCCCTACATCAAGAAGGACCACCCCTGGTACACCGACCGGCCCAACACCGTCTACCCGGCCGGTCGAGTATTCGGACCAGTGACCGTGCCAGCAGGTCACATGTGGATGATGGGCGATAACCGCAACGAGTCGCGAGACTCGAGGGCCCACGTCGGCGACGACCTGCAGGGCACTGTCCCGTTCGACAACGTCCGAGGGAAGACTGTCTTCAAGATTTGGCCCCCAAGCCGACTCGGACCTGTGCGATCGCAAGATCCTCAACGCTGAACATGGCGACCACATCCACGGCCTGAGAATGCCTAACCCAAGGACGTTACGATCGCGAGTCACGGGTTGCAAGTTGAGTGGCAAAATCCTGCCACATAATGGCGCATACCTTCGCGACCTGAACCACGGCCGATACTTGATGTGCCGGAATAGCCTGAATTGATCGACTGCCGTATCGATGTTCGACTGTGCCCACGAACAGTCGAAGTAGCGCCCGACCATCTTCGTTCGATCTAATCGACGGATCCCGGCGAAGACTGTTCAGCAAAACATCGACCATCGCGACAGACGCTGTGTCGCTATCAAGACTGGACCCCTGCTTGGTAGTAAGGGGCGGCCCATCGTGCGTTAGTTGATTCTTTACGTCTTTGACAGTCGCTGGCGATAGCCCCACCGCTCTGGCTACTTCCCGCAAAGACGAATTGGGTTTTGACTTGAATAGCTCTGCTGCACGCAGCCTGGCATTTGTACTGTCGACTGGCCGCATCTTGCCGTCCCGACCTAACCGCTTGTTCAACTGAGGCTCGGCCTCAGTTGAACAAGCCCGGATCAACGCGACAGTCTTTGTTGACAGCCCCACCAGCTCCGCAATCATTCGATCGGACCACATCGCATGAATATCAAGTATTCGACGTGTTGCCGACAAGCGATCTTCGCGGGACAGCGGCAGACCTTGCTCGGCATTCACATGGACAGCAAGCACGAAGGCATCAGTTTCAGAGCCACGGAAAAACGAGACATCGATTTCAGATTCGCCACGCTGCCGCGCCGCCATTATCCGGTGAGCCCCGTCTACCACTTCCATAGTTTCTCGGTTGACGATAATTGGCGGCAGACCGGCTCCGACCTCTACCAACTCTCGAACGTGCCGAATGTCAACGCCATGTACTCTCGGCGAACTAGCAAGTTTCAGTTTGTCAATCGCTATCGGTTCGTGAGCCGAACAGAGTCGAGTTCGCAAGTCTTTAAGGTCGTCATCGCGTAGCGATTCGCGAGGAGTCATGGATTCTCCAAACATTGACCAATTTTCCGTAGCTGGGTGCATGCCGAAGCCTTCCCGCTACTTCATTATCGAGGCGGTTTAATATAATTCGCCCGGCGCAACAGCCAGGATCACGCCACATAGACATGTGTTTTATTATCGCGACGATGCCCAGAATTCATCATTGGCGAAAGAGGAGTTCTCCTCGTCAGCGGGTGACGCAATGATGGACGGCGCGGTTTGGCGTGAGTCATCTTTGCTACGGCGTCCGATTGACGGCAACCCGACGAGACTGCCGGTCGTCGCCGTCTGAGATGAACCACTGTTGCCGGATTGCGCGGTGAGACGATTGCCGTTATCGGTCTTGGTTGGGCCGCTACCATCTGCGGCGGCGTCGTTTCTGGGCTCGGTGCTGGCACCGCCGGACTGAGAGCCGCTACCTTCGCTCCCGGTAGCCCCGCTGATCGGTGTCCCATTCGCCAGCGCATCGCTGACCAACTTCGCGGCGCCCGGCTTATCGCTGGCCGGTTTGTCACCAGCGCTTGTATCGGTTGGCTTATCGGTTGCGCTTCTCGAATCCGTCGTACCGTCTACGAAGCCCAGTTTCACTGCCGCGTCTGCTGAAGCCTTGATGATGTCGTCGAGGTCGTCGTCTAGCCCGGACAGACTGGTAACAAGCGATGGCAAATCACCAGTGAACCCCTTGACCGCTCCCAGCACCGAAACCAAATCAGAGGTTGTCCATGTGCTCGGGTCGAACGCAGAACTCGAGGAACCACCTGAAGTCGAATTCCCGCCAGCACCTTTAGAAGCTCCGGTATCGGTGCCCTTGCCCGAGCCCGCGCCGGTGTCGGCCGGTTTGCCCGAACCGCCGCCGGTATCTGCCGGTTTGCTAGCGCCGTCGTCGGTGGCTTTTACTGATTTCCCCGCGTCGGCGGAGATCAGGGTCCCGGACACGGTCGGTGCAACCGCGGTCTGGCCCGGCTGTTGAGCAGTAGCCAAGTTCTGGGTGTTCGTCGGGGTGCCCTGCAGAGCACTGGACGAGATAGCACCCAGGGAACCCGCTGCAACGGTATCGGGGTCGATCGCCTGGCCGTTCAACAACGCCGAACTACCTGAACTGGCATCACCACCACCGACGGTAAGGGTGGCTGCCTGCGTTTGGATCTCAGAGACCAGCGTCGAGGCACCCTCCGAGACAGTCGATCGGGATGTCAACAAGTCCGCCAGACCAGTACTGATCCCCGACCTATGAAACTCCAAATCCCCTGCTGCCAGATCGGTTCCGGTGACCGACCAGTCCTCGCTGATATTCGCGCCCGCCTCGACCGCATCGTCCACCCGCCTCAGCAGCACCTGCCGATAGCTGGTCAACGAGCCACCACCATCGATTAGCTGCTGCGCCAAGCCATCAACGGCCCCGGCTGCCCGGACCCCCAGATCCCGATCGCCTGCAATACGGTCGTACGCGGCCAGATACGAGTCACCAGACCACTCCGAACCCGCCGATCTGATGCTCTGAACCGCAGAATCGGCAGCTTCGACGAACTCGGTATTCCGTTCCCGCAACCGCTGCCCCAGGTCGACGACCTCCCACGGCTTCCACTCATCGCGCACCTGACTCAACGTCGGAGTCCCCGCACCATTCGACGCCCCCGGTCCACGTGATCTCACAACGCACCTGCCACGGCCCTGAGTGCATCACTGAATTCGGCATCAGTTACCTCGAAGTCCGAAGCGCCACCACGCGAGGCGGCCGACACCTGTCGGCACCGCGACCCGAATCCCGACCAGACGTCCTCACACACCGAAAGCCCAGAACCCAGCACCTCCGAAACCAGGGACTCAGGGTTCCCAGACTCGGCAGAAGCCGAAAACGACACCAGAGAATCGGCAATCGAAAGACCTTCTGCCACAACAGCGATCGTGTCCATCGACTTCGATAGCAACCGCAGACGATCAGGATCAACCAACATAGAAACCTCCCCGTTTCCTGGTCAAACGCAAGTCTCACCAGGGTCATTCGAACCATCGAATCGAACCGAACACACGGCCGAATCAGCACGGCCGCGAAGCGGAATCTCTTGCCTTACATAGAGATTGGACGCGGCAGAACTCAAAGTGGTTCCAACAGGGCAAGGTGATCCCAGTCACAGCAAGCCACTCACTGCGAGTGAGCATTTCGTGCTCACACTCTCCGAATCCACCACTACAGGTACGCAGCCAAGGCGACAGACCAGTCGGCGCTTGACCGCCACTAGACCGCGGCCAAGGAGTCGGGCTCGGGGCACAATCCTGCCGGGACTGCCCCGGGTTTGGTTGACTCCTAACCTGAGGAGACCGGCGGGTCTCCTCAGTGAGAGGATGAACCACCGTGCCCAAGCCCTACCCCGAAGAATTCCGTCGTGACGTCATCGCCGTCGCCCGCAAGGGCAAGCGCCGCTGAAACAGATCGCGAAGGATTTCGGCATCTCGGAAAGCTGCCTCGCGGGCTGGCTCAAGAAAGCCGACATCACCGACGGCGACCGGCCAGGACTGACCACAGCCGAGACCGAAGAGCTCCGCGAGCTGCGTAAACGAACCAAGCTCCTCGAGCAGGAAAACGAGATCCTGCGTCGAGCGGCGGCGCTCTTCGCCAGGGAGCTGCCCCCAAAATGAGCTATCCGATGGTCCTCGATCTTGCCGCTGACCGAATCCCGGTCGCGGTGACCTGCCGGGTATTAGAGATTTCGAAACAAGCGTTCTACAAATGGATGAAAGACCCGGTTTCCCAACGTGATTGGGATGACGCGCACCTGATCAACGCCGCGCTCGATATCCACGCCGACGACCCCGAGTTCGGATACCGGTTCATCGCCGATGAACTCGCCGACCTCGGCTTCGAAGCCGGCGAGAACCGCGTCCAACTGGCCCGTCCCCGCCGATCCTGCCGTAACCGATCGGCGTTTCGTCATTCGATATGACGTGAGACACGGGACTCTCCTCGTCGGGGACGCGGCACAGTTCTCCGCGACATCCGCTTTTTCGATCTTGCCACGTCCACCGGTCTCGACAGCTGATCGGTGTCAACGACTGAGCGATGCCCTGATCTCGCCTGCGAGAGCTGCAATCTCCCGTTCGACGCTCTCGGCGGATCCGCTCAGATCGATGCCCCGCACCACCAGTCTGGTTCCCGCGTTGCGCACGACGACGGTGCGCCGTTCGGTCTCGTTGTCGGTGTGCCGACAGTAGATCAGGATCCCTTCGGGGAGATCCATGGCCGTGGTGTACGCGAGCAACTGGTAGTAGTCGCTGCTCCGTCCCCGCCCGTTGTCGGTCATCTTGTACTTGATGTCCCCGACATAGACCGCGCGTCGTTCCCGCAGGGCGCGGAAGACGAGGTCCGGGCGCATCGAGACCTGGCTACTCTTTCCCAGATACATCGTCGGCTCGTCCAGCACCTCCAGGTGGCCGCGCAATTCCCGGCGGAGTCGTTCGCCGACGAAGCGCTGGAACAGATCGTTCATGTCGACCATGAACGACGATGCGGACGACGCCCCCGCGGCATCGGTGAGGGTGAGATTCCCGAGGACGAGGCGCGCCAGCCCGAGCGCCGGGGCGTAGTGCTCGTTCAGCCGGGTGAGATGAATCGCGTCCGCGGTCGCGGCCGTGACGGGTACGTCGGCGACCTCGGCCAGCGCTCCGAGCTGTCGCTGCAGCCGCTGACGGTCGCTCGGGTCGAGCCGCGGCACCCGCAGCGCTCGACGCGCCGCGGCGCGAAGCACCCGGTTCTCCAGGACGTCCTCCGTGAAGTCGTCGTACGTACAGGCGACCGGGGTCAGGAGTCCGGCCTGCCGGAACTGGCCGGCCAAGTCGATACGCCCGCGCAGTGCGACGTGGCGGTCGTGCGTGGTGCGGTACGACCGCAAGACGCCCCTCGCGAGCGTGGTCTCGAGCGTGCGCGCGTAGAAGGCCACCATGGAGGTCAGCAGATCGGACGTGGCGTCGTACGCGAATGCCTCGCTCCGCCAGGCGCGCGAGGGCAAGCCGGGCTCGAGGAGCAGAAAGAGGTTCTCCGGGTTGATCTTCGGACGGATCAGCAGTTCGACGTCGTCGACGACGAGCGTTCCGACGTACGACGAGGTGGTGATGCGCCACCGGTCCGAGCCTGCCGGTGCCACGCCGACGAACCCGGTGTTCTGGAGCGACTCGGCCTGAGCGCGCGTCAGTCCGACTTCACGCGACTCGTACTCCCGCAGAATCATCGTCGGCCTCAGACCGTCTGAGTGTTGCCCTCGACGACCGATTCGGGCGCCAAATCGTTGAAGTGTTTCCACACCTGGTCGAACCGGAACCGGGCGATGCGGCCGGCATCGCCGAAGAACTGGTCTTCGATGAACGGCTCGATGTCGTACTCCCAGATCCGCCGTAACGAATCCTCGGTGAGCCCGTGTTTCATGAAGTGGCTCGGGCCGAGCTGCAGGTGCGGTCCGCCGAGTTCCCTTTCAAGCTCGTCGTTCACCTGCGCGACGAGTTCGCCGACCCACTTCGGTTCGCCTTCGCGTTCCAGCCACCGATCCAGTAGGCCCGCCATGGGGCCGTGGCCGGGAAAGAACGGCACGAAGTGGAATCGTCGTCGCAGCGCCGCGTCGACCAGCGCGATCGACCGATCGGCGGTGTTCATCGTTCCGATGAACCAGATGTCCTGCGACAGTTCGAACGGGTCGTCGGGGCGGTACAGGGTGCGGACCGGAGTGTCCCGGTACTCGAACAGGAACAGCAACTCGCCGAGCACCTTCGGCAGATTCGCCCGGTTGATCTCGTCGATGATCATCAGGTGCCGGCGTCCCGGTGCACTGCTCGCGCGGGCCGCGAGTTCTGCCAGCGGGCCCTTCTGCAGGCGATACGACATCACCCCGTTCACGTCGGTCTCGGGGCGGTACCCCTCGAAGAAGTCCTCGTACGAGGTGGACGGGTGGAACTGGACGATGGGGCGCCGTGCGGCGTCGGGAACGAGTTTCTCGGCGAGCTTGCGGGCGAAGTACGTCTTCCCGGTGCCGGGCGGACCGTAGAACACGACCTGCCTCTTGTCCTTGAGGAGGGCGACCACGTCGTCGAGGAAAGCGCGGTCGACGAGCAGTTCCTCGGCGAGTTCGTCGAGCGGGTCCACCGACGGTTCGACGACGGGCTCTTGCTCCCGCTCGGCGTACCAGTAGAGGAACTGGCCCATGCCGAGCGGGTCGCCGGGGAAGTAACGGTCAAGGCGTGCACGCAGGGCGTCGTTCGATTCCACCTGCCGCTCGCCGCGCCCGGACGACTCCGGTGCCGCGATTCCGAGGAGCTTCGACATCCGGAGCTTCCCCTGCGGGCCGGTGTACGGATACACCGTGATGAACCGGTCGGGGTGGGTGATCGCCAGCATCTTCATCATCACCGATTCGCCGAAGCCCTTGACCCGCAACGACGGTTCCTCCAGCACATGGTTGATGCGCGCGGCCGGGGGATCGTCGCCCCAGCACACGTATTCGAAGGTGTTCAGGATCCGCTGGTACTCCTGCTCGTCGGCGTCTCGGATGCTGGTGTTGAGCACCGACATCGGACCGGTGCCGCCATACCGCTGGGTGTTCCAGATCAGGCGCAGTTCCGCGGGGTCGACGATCGGGAGCTCTTCGGGGTCGAGCAGCTTCGCGAAGTCGCGACGGTCGGCCCGGTCCTGCTCGTGGCCGGGCGTCGGATAACCGGTCTTCGCTTTGAACTCCGCCACCAGCGAAGGGAGTTCGGTGTCGTCCTCATCGGTCGTGACCAGGTCGCCGTTGAGCTCGGCCATCAGCGGCGCGACCTCGCGCGCTGTCCGGTGTACCTCGGCGGACAGATCCAGGGAGTCGAGGTCCACGCGACCGAACCAGCGTCCGTAGATCACCTCGCCGGTTCCGCCGCCGACGAAGCCGACGTCGCGGCCCTCTCGCGACCGACCGCCGCCGAGAACCTCGTAGCAGGCGATCGGATGCCGGTCGATCGTGTCGACGGCGCGCTCGGTCGAGCCGGTCTCGGCGTCGGCATAGGGGCGCAGTCCGATGGCGAGTCCGTGAGCGTTGAGCCAGACCCGCACGCTCAGGCCGTAGGTGTCCGGCACCCGCCACTCGGCCCAAAGATCGCCGCGCGGCCAGGTCGAGTCCCACATCACCGGCGGCTTGTGCGCCTTGAGGGTGCGTCCGGCCGCCTCCGACACTGCAGTCTCGAGGGACTCGCCGAGATGTCTGGCCACGGCCACCAGCGCGGATGCGTTGTCGCGGTACAGCGCGGGCTCGTCGTTCTGCTCCTTGGCGCCCTCGCGGTACGCGATGCGGTCGCACAGGACACCGTCGAGGACCGCGGGTCGCTCGTCCGACCACCACGCGGCGACCTGCTCGAAACGCTCGGGCGACCCGTCGATCTCGGTGGCGCAGCGATAGAGCTCGGCGTATCGGTCGCCCTGGTCGTCGAACTCCGGCCTGCCGGTGAGATACCCCAGGTACTCCGCCGTCTTCGGCCAGGCCACGGGCCACCGATGCGGTGCCGCCAGGCCCCAGTAGTAGGAGGCGACGAAGGGTGCGCGTTTCGGGCTCGGGTGCGCACCGACGCGGATCTCTTGCAGATGGTCCGCGAGTCGCCGGATCTTCCCGACGGCGTCGTCCAGGTCGGCCGGAGTCGATAGGGCGTCGATCAAGACGGTCGCTGCGGCGTCGGGATCCGGGGACATCTTGTTGATCTGGTTGATGATCATCTGCCCGGCGGTGCCGCCGTATCCGGATTCGAAGCTCCGGATCCAGCGGTCGGTGCCGGCCTGGAACGCGCTCAGATCGCGTGACCGCGCCAGGGCGTCGAGGAACGCCCGGGCCTCGTCCGCGTGCGGCGTCAGCCGGCGCTCCCGCCACGATCCGGCAGACGGGTCGTTCTCGGCGTCGAACCGGTCGATGTGCACTCGGTGCCATCGTCGTTGAAAGTCATGCTCCTGGACGGTGAGGTCCTCACGGTCAGTCACGTTTCCTCCTCGCTGCGTCGAGAGTAGCGGTGGGTACCGACAAGGTGCCCTCCGCGTCGATCGCGTCGCCGCGGCTCCATAGCATCGGGAGCATGGCCCGGGAGCACGCTACGGAGGAGATCTACCTCGCGGGTGGATGCCTGGGGCTGCTTGTAGGCCAACCCGGCGCTGGCAAATCTGTCGCACTTCGGGAGATCACCGCGCATTGCTTGACGCATCCCCATGCACCGATTCCTATCCGAGTCACGTTGCCCCGCCTACTCGACAAGCGACCCGAACAGATCACCATCGCCCAACTGATCGAAGTAGCGATCACCGACTTCATCGACACCGATCGGCGGGCAGCGCTCATGGAGCATATGGCCGGGGCTGTCGACTGTGGACAAGCCATACTCCTCTGCGATGGCCTTGACGAATGCGGCGCTCGTGCCCCATGGATGGCTCAGCAGCTCTCCGACCTCCTCGAGGCACTCGACTCGACCACAGGCTTCGTACTCGCGACCCGCGCCAACGCAGTACGTGCCGCTGCTCGCCTCGAACTGCCACGCGCCGAACTCGCTCCCCCGGACGGCCTCACTTCGACCGTAAATGAGGTCCTCGGCGCATGCGCCGAAGCGCGTGTACCGGAAGCCGACAGAAGGTCGTGGCTGGCTGCCCGTCGTCGCTGGATCAAGCACGCGAGCGAAGAACACGATCATTTGCTTCAGGTACCACTCTTGGCTGTCCTGCAACACCGCGATCCACCCGTTGTTGGCCACGCCGTCGCCACGCTCAAGATCGGCCGTACTCACCACAGCCCGATCAATCACGACACGCTCGGCGTCGGTGTCCACCGCGGCGTGGAGTCGAGTCACCAACGCGCGCCGTGCCTTCGACGAGTCGGCCCACAGGCGCTCGACTCCCGCGATGGCCGGATAGTGGGTTCACGCCTTGGCCGTACCTTCGCTGACAACGCCGACCGCTGGCCGACTGGTGAAGGCGCACACTTGCGTGTACGGCAGATTCACATCCCAAATCAGCGGGCTTGGCCGAGTCGCGCGCCAGCGCCCCAGCTCCCGCTGCGCAGCTCCGAGGGCGTGCCCGAGTGTCTCCTCCGAAAGGTCTTCGCTGCCAACGCTTCCCAGATCGCCAGGTACGGAGCCTCGACAACCGCACGCGCGGTGACGATCTCGATCACCCGACGTCCCGTTCGTGGGCTGGCCAACATCGTTCCTAAACCCGACGCGGTCACGACCTGGTCGATCCGCTCATCGAACTCATGCTCGACAGACGCGATAGCTTGCGGTATCCACTCGAAGCCATTAGCCCAAATCAACCGTGAAGCAGCAACATTCAACCGTTGCTTGTTCGTGGCGAGAACCAACGACTGGTTTGACCCCAGTCTCAAGGACTACCCATCGCCGCCCAGCTAGCTCAACCGCCAACAGCCCGCCCGTCGGTACGACGAGAAACCAGAAGACGTACCCGGCACGACCGCCGGTCAAACAAATCGAGGCCAGGCCAACGCAACCGGCAAGGGTGTCTGTCGAATAGCTGACAGCCCACACAGCCCGCGTCGACCTACTGACGGGTACCACCCAAAGCAGTCTTCGGCTCGTCGATAGTTTGCTAGCGTCGGACGGCAGCTCGTCGAAAACGTCCGTTGGCCAACATAATCGATGTTTCATGTGATGAGGGTGGATGCCATATCTCAGCGCACCGTTCTGGCGCCGACTCGCGGCCCGACTGATCGACTTGGCGGTTTGCTTGGCGCTCACCTTCCTGCTCGCTGTTCCAGCGACACCTCCGGTCTTGATCGCCGAGGCTGTCATAGGCACCGAGTACGAGGACACTCTCTTCGACGTCGCGGCGTGGGCGTGCTACTTCACTGCCTATATCGGGCTCGAAGTGTTCATGCTGCTACGCCGCGACGGCCAAACCATCGGCAAAGGACTACTCGGCGTGCGTGTCATCCCGGCTGATCCCTGGGCACGCCCGCGCCTTGATCTGCGTCCTGCCACTGTCCGCATGCTGATCATCTTTCTGCCGTTCTTCTTCATTTCGGTCTCCGGCTCCAACCCCGAGTCCACCGCACTCGACATCGTGGCGATGACCGCGTTCGGCACCTTCCTGGCGAGCTGCGTTCTCGCGCTTGCCCCCGCCAACAGCAGGCGAACCATCCACGACCTCGTCACCGGGACCCGAGTCATCCGAGCACCGAAACGCAAGGTCGAACTCAAAAAGGATCTGATGATGGCGCTGCCTGGGCGCATTGACTTCGCCAAACATTGACGGTGGCTTATCAGGCTCGTTCGTCGACGCTCAGAGCGATCCCGTGACCTTCGCGGCGGCAGAACGTGGCGATCGTGGCGTCGAGATCGAAAGCACTTGTGCCGCTGATTATTCCGGCGGTCGCGGCAGTGAGTGACTGACCTCGTTGGACTTTCACGCGCCCAGGCCAGCAACCTCCGGTGCCGGCTTCGGTTCGGCACCCCTTCTGGCCTCCGGTAAGTGCTGCTTAGCGGAGCTCAGAGCCTCCCACCGATGCCTAGCGGGCATATTTCGGTCTACCAATCGCTCTCTTCCCGACCCGATACACAGACGCCGGGCCCCGAGTGCAAGGAAGGTTTCAGCGTCGCCGCAAAAACAGTTAATGTGACTGCAATCACATACCGTTCGATTCCATATCGCCTACCGAACTCCGGAAGCCTCGGGTTCGCGGGTAGCGCTTCTGCACGTATATTGCACGAAAATGGCTAGCCAACATGAAAACCATGTCTGACCAGCCACTATGTGTGGTCCCAGCTGGTTTCGAACCGGCACACACCATCGCACCAAAACCGGCCTATACCTCGAACAATCGGCACTTGACCAGCACTTTTCCCACCGCAGCCACCAAGCAGAAGTACGCTCCGATGGGCAACTTCGGGCTGCACTATTGCATGTATATTGCACGACTATTGCATGTATATTGCACGCCGACGGACGCCGATATGACCCACGCCCAGACCTCGCCCCCAAGAAATTTTCATAGCTATTTGGAATTAATCTTCCGCGGGGCGCTCTCTTAGCTCGACCGCTCCCCGGCGAGCAGCCCTACAGTGGGCAAGGAAGAGCCGCCGACCAGAGCAACGAGCCCAGATGAAACCGCGCCTTCGTACGCCAACCCGCGTCCACAGCCTTGACCGACACTCCCCCATTCGACGGCTTCTTCGTCATCGCCGAAACTACTGCCCGCATGTGCGATTAGCGGCGATCAGCAGCACCAGCGCACAATCTGGCATCACAGCAACCCACCAGTGTTGAACCCGGGTGTGAGCACCCTGTCGAGAGCGGCTCGAATGCGGGGAATCTCGGCGCTACCGGTGGTGGGTAGACGCAGCAGCGGGATTCTGTACTTGACGCATATTCTGTTCTTCAACGCGTCGCGGGCCAGCTGAACCGGGTCGTTCTCGTGGTATTCGAACCCATCGACCTCGATCGCACAGACCCATCGGCGGGTGACACGGTTGAACACGACGAAATCGAAGCTCGCCCGATTGTTCACGTACCGCGCCCCGGCGGCTGTCAGCTTGGTAGTGTCGGGTAGCAGATTTCGGACCAGCACTTCTGCACGGATGCCCAGACCCAGGTAATTCTCTTCCTGCACAAGCTCTTCCAGCACCGTTGCGATTATGTCTTGGGACAGGAATCGGGAACGTCGCCGGATTCGGGATATGAGCGGACGCAGTCGCGCGGAGTAGTCCCGGTAGAGCAGATCGAACACCGAGACGATCGAGCTGTCGAAAACCGGGCTGCTCGGGTTCCGGTAGCCGATGTAGCCAATGAGGTCGCGCAGATTGCTGCTGCTTGGAAGCATGTCATGGTTGGTGACGAGCACGAAGCGCTTTTTCGCCCGGGAGACGGCTACATTGACCTTCTGCGGGTCGTCGAGGAACCCGAGCCCGTACTTGTCATCGGGGTCCGACGACGTCTCGTCTAGCACCGTGGTCATCACGATCACGTCCTTCTCCCGTCCTTGGAACCGGTGGATCGTGTCGGCCTCGACCGCGTCGACCAGCGCGTCGGTCACCTTGCTGACTTGCTTGCGGTAGGGCGTGGTGACGCCGATGCCCGTTGCCGCGAAGCCCTCACAGTACTTAGGGAGGATCTCGCGTTCGATCACATCGATTTCTCGCTGGTTGGACCGGCTTCCGGCCACGTGGCGGCGCATGTGATTGCCTTCGACGGTCCGCGCGACGATCATCGATTCCCAGCCGGAAACTCTGGTGGTGAAGGTGATCAGCTCGTCGTTGTAGAACTTACTGTTGCAGAATCCGATGATGTCGGGGTCACAGCGGTAGTGCTCGCGAAGCATGGTGCGCGGCAGCGCTTCTCCGTACAGCTCGATGAACGCGGATAAGATGCTGTGCCGGTGGAAGTCGTACACCGGGTGCGGTGGCGGCGGACAATCCTTGGCCTCAAGACCAGGAATATGGGCCAGCTGCTTCAAATCCCCCACCACAATCACGTTCTTGCAGCAGGCGAGCACGTTCGCGGCCTCGAGCAAATTCACCTGCGAGGCTTCGTCGATGATGAGGTAGTCGAGCATCCTGCCGGTCCCGATGCTGCGCTGCAGGGAATGACATGTACTGAGGATCACCGGATAGTCGCGGCTGAACGTCTTCCACTCGCGCACATAGTTGTGGTTGTAAGTGCTCGGCCGGGGCTGGGCGTAGCGGCGCCGTAAGCGGTCGGTGAGCCACAGCAGAGATAACTCACGGTGCTGATCGGTCAACTCATCGAACTTCGCCGAGCTCAATGTGGCTGCAAGCCGGGTGATCTCGGCGTCGAGGTCGGCGATCTTCTTGTCGAAGTAGAGTTGTTGCAGCCGAAGGACGACTTCGACGTCGCTGGCATCGACCGCCCGCATCGACCGGTACCTGATCCAATGGGTGATCCTGTCGAGGACTTCGGGTAACGCGCCCGGCAGGGCCAACTCGGGATCGGTGTCAGCAATGTAGTCCAGGATTTTGTCCGCGGGCCATCGCAACACCGGCAACAACCGCGGATCTGGCAGCGACTGCCGATCGAAATGGGTCATGAAGTGTTGGCGTTCGAGCACGTAGCCGTCGCGTTCGGTTCGCCGTTGGGCGAGCTCACCCTGTGTGGCTTGGAGGCGGCGCAACCGCCGATCAAGGGTGGCGATCTCGGCGGCTGAGCCGACCTCGACCCCGTCGGTCGCCACAAGTCGCGCGACGAGGCTGCTCCGGTTTGCCTGCGACGCTGCGCTGAGGAACTCTCGCCGCTTATCCGACCGGCCCAGATTGGCTGCGACATAGCCGATCCCGACGTCATCGAGCTTCTCCCGCACGTTCTCGACTGCGGCGTTGTTCGAGGACACGACCGCCACGGTCTTCGACTCGTCGAGCAGAATATTGGCAGTCAAGTTGAGGATGGTCTGCGTCTTGCCGGTACCGGGCGGGCCGTCGACCGCCGAGATCGGGAATCGCAGCGCCTTGTCGATTGCCTCCCGCTGACTGAGATTGGTGTGGAACGGGTAGATGCGCGGCTCGGGCTCGTCTTTGCGCTGGTCCACGCGGGCACCGGTGAGAAACCGATGCAGCACACTGTCCGGGTGGAGGAAAGTGAGCTTTTCGAGCCCTTCCCGCAGCAGTCGTCCCTCCGCGGGCAGTAGTCCCGCAAGTTCGCGCCAGTAATGCAGTACTGCAGCCGATTCCGGATTCGCCGCGCCGTTGCGAATGATCTCGACCTCGCTGGTCGGGCAGGCAAGCAAGGCCCCAGCCTGGCTGAAGATGTGCCACCAGCCACCGTCGGGAGTATCGAAATGGTAAGCGCCACCGGAACTGTCGCAGATCAGGCCGTCGACGAGGATCTCGGTCCGCGGGTCCGGTGGCAGTTGTCGCGGGCGGCCCGCGAGGTGGACCCGGTCCCTGCCGTAGCGATAGGTGCCCCCGCGTGCGTAACTGACACGAACCAGATGACCCTCGATCTGATAGCCAGCGATCTCGGCGGTCTTGTTCTTGACGGAACTCCCGTCCCGCTCGCGGACGATCACCGCGAATTCACGTGCGTTGATCGTCACCTAGACCACCAGGATCAGCAGGGTCAGCAGGCCGAGGAACGCCAGCCCGAACACCACCCAATCCCAACGCACCGACGATCTCCGGCGTGCCGGGTAGTTCACCGGCGGGGGCCACAGAGCAGGTAACCGTGGCTGTGGTGGCCGGGGAGGCGGCGGCGGAAAAGCTGGTCGATGGTGTGGCGTAGGACGATCCGGGGCGTTCGCCGACGGTGTGGCGGGCGCCGACCGTCCAGGCGGAGTGGCGTGGACTGGGCGCACGGGCCGCGACGCCCGTGGCTGTGGTGGTGGGGTGTCCGGTTTGCGCGTCCTCGGCGGAGCATCCGACGGAGAGGTCCTTCGCACCGGAGCCGCCGGGGGACGCGCCCTCATGGCCGGGTTCTCGTACAACCTGCTCAACTCGGCCTGCATGCGTGTCTGCGCCGCTGAACGATCCGTGGGCGGCACGACCGTTGCGGCTTGCGCCGATGACGAATTCGGCCGCACGACTGCGGTTTTCGTCGGCCTGGCAGGCCTGGGTAGTGCCGGTGCAACGGCCGGTGGCGGGGATTTCAGCGCGGCGATCTGTTGATCCGTGAGATTTCGGAGTAAGCCGACCCGCACGAGTTCGATCTGAGGGACATACACGCCCTTGTTCACGTAGGTCACGACGGTGCCGGTGATCGCGACCTGCCAGCCTTTCAGGTCCGACAGGAGTCGTTTCCCATACTTGCTGAACTCGCCGTACTTGTCGAAGAGCTGACCTGCGACGTCGTCGTGGGCGACGATAGTGAAATCGCCCCGCCGATAGTCACCGAGGTTGAGCAACGCCACATCGCGGCCCTCGAACCCCTTGTTGACAATGCCGAACTGGATTCTCCCGTAGACCGTGATGGTCTCACCCGCGCGACGCAGCAGCTCATCGCGTTCCCCGCCTGCCACGATCTGACCGAGGGCCAGTGCGAAATCACCCGCAGTCGGTGCGCCCGCGCCGGTCCCCGCCAAGACGGCTTCGACATAGTCGTAGTCGGTTCGACACGCCCGCTGCAGCCGAGCGGCAGCATCGGCGACCTCACCGATGCCGGCGAGTGCCGCGAACACTGGTGAGTTCTCCGGGTCGACGAAGTCCCGCGCGGTGAAGATCAGGTTCTCACCGGTACCGCCGAAGTCATCCCACAGCGATGGCTGGTACCGCATCGCGCGCAGCGACACATCGATGACCGCGGCCGCGAAGGTATCGATGCCGCTGTCGAAACGGCCACCACGACCGGGATGCTGATAGTTGCGGTGCCCCTGTTCGATAGCCGGTAACCCGGTGCCCGCGAACGTGTCGATGTACATACCGTCGTAGTCGATCAAGGTGATCGAAAGGTCTTGGCCGACAAGGATGTTCCCGTGCTGGAGGTCGCCGTGTGCTGCGCCCGCGGCGCGCAATGCGGCGACCGCGTCCGCGATCGCGACCCGCACCTTCTCGATGGCGACGGGATTCTGGTCGCCCTCGATCCAGTCCTCCACCCACACGCCGAGCATTTCGCCGGTCGACCACCGCATGCGCACGGTCGGAAACCCGGTGCCGTTCACCATGACCCCGTCGGCCTGGTACACCGCGTCGATCAGGAACGTCAGATCGGGATGGCCGGCGACGAACCGGTGAATGTGCTCGTAGCGGTCGCGCAGTCGGCGCTCATCATGGCCTTGCTTGTGGAAGCAGCGCACCGCGAAGCGTTGCTTCGAAGCGCTGTCGATGGCGAACGTCGCCGCGAACCCACCCGAGGCAACCGACGGCATGCCCTGCGCGTTGCGCACGGGCTCACCGGTTCGGAGCAGGTCGACGTTACGGAAAGCGATCGGTGGATTGGCTACGGCGCCTTGGTAGCTCAGCAGGCTCGGCAATCTCATAGTCGCACCGCGCAGATCGTCGTGTCATCGTTGTCCATGCCCGCTCGGCGCGCGTGCGCCACCCATGTCCGGAATTCGTCGTCGTCACCGGGGATCGTGGCCACGTCGATGGGCGCGCCATTGCGATGCCGTTCCAGCAGGTACTTGGCCAGACCGTCGGAGGCGAGCACGATGTGATCACCATCCTCGTAGCCGTCGCCGTGTTCCCAGAGCGCCGCCCGGTGGGAGGCGTCCGCGGTGTGTGTGGTGATCAGGGCCGGGGTGCGACCGAACTGGCGTGGATGATCGAGAGGACCCGCTGTGATCACCTCCCTGTCACGCAGGTGCAGCAGACACGCGTCGCCGATCCCGATGGCTCGGTACCGCTGGTGCGCCACGTCGATATCCACCCCGACGAATGTCGCCGCGCCACCGAGCCGCAACTTCTCCCGCGCGTACCAGGGAAGGCCCGCCGTGTCGACCCGTTCCCGCCACTGCGACCTGAGCGCGTCCAGCACGCAGAGCTCCAAGATGTCCAGGCCATTGATCGCGTAGGCGGCGACGAGCAGCTCCGCCCATTCCTCAGCGCGCGCAGTGGTCGACGCGCCGTCGGCGAGCGCAAAACGCGATCCGGTGCCGCCGACCGCGCGATCATCGTTCTCGTCCGGGTCACGCCCTTCCTTGTGCCATGTAGCCAGGCGCGCCACTGGAGAGCTTGTTGTCGTGTCCTCTGTGCCCGAATGGGTTTCCGGGTCGATCACCAGGTCGGCTCATCGCCGTCAGCGCGGGCACTCCCGTCGTGGTCATCATCGGCCGCATCGTCACCGTCATCCGAAGCCGCGTCATCGGCGGTCGGGTTCATGAGATCCTTCAGCCCGGTCGGAGTGACCGCTCGAGTGCCGATGTCGAGGAAGTCGATCACCATCGTGGCGTCAGCGTTGTAGAGGAATCCGCGTGATCCCGCACGCACCGGATAACCCACTGAAGCGGACGCTTCCAGCATCGACGGTGGCAAGATACTCGAAGCTTCGAAGAGACGTTGAGCGTTCGGGTCACTCAAACCCGCCGCGGAGTCTGGGAAGGTCACCGCCTGCCCGCCGAAGGCCGACAAATGGAGGTTGAACACCAGGGCCGCACCATCGTCGGTGGACAGGCCACGGATTCGGTCGGCCGCGTCGCGCGGGTCGCCATCGGTACTGGCACCGTCGGTGACATTGATCACGATCGGCGGGAAACTCGACGGATGCTCCGCGCACCACGACTCGATCACCGGTTCGGCATAGGCCAATGCCGACACCATGGGTGTAGCGCCGTCCGACAGCGGATCCACCCATACCGGCATCTGCTGGCTCACCGCGACGACGCCACCCGCGCCGTCGGGCACTCGCCGGGTCACCGCGTCGACACGGCGCGGATTCTCGGCCAGTTCCTTGACCGGCAATACCCGCCGGTCGGCATCGGCGCCATGCAAGATCGGCCCGATCTTCGCGCCATATCCCACCACCCCGACCTCGAAGTAGTTGTAGATCCGCTCGCCGCCACGACTGCACAACAGCACGGCGTTGCCGAGCAAGTTGTTCACCGCCTGCGCCAGCACATCAGCCTTCGTGCCCTGCCCCTGCCCGGCGGGCTCCGACATCGAGAACGACTGATCCACCAGCAACATCAACAACGCCGGCTGCTTACGGTTGATCTCCGCTGAGTACACGACTCCCCATTCCATGAACACAGATCACTGATAGCGCCATCCCGCACGCCCCTTGGACTCGAAAGAGATTGTAGCCGTTGAGGTTCCATCACGGTGATAGCTCGCAAACAGGTTCCGTTACGTCCCGACGGCGATCAACTGTGTGGATGTCGAACGACCACATCGGGCGGAACCCGCCCGGCCACCCGCTCGAACGAGATCCAGCGGCCACCTCGACAACTACGTCGACCCTCAACCAGAAGCGTTGCTGTTCCCCGACCCCGACACTGGCGAAACCATGCGCGAGTGGATCTCCGCCATATCGTTAACCACCCGTGTGCCGAAATCGGGCGGCCGGATTTCCGGCCCAGCGATCAACGCCGTACCGGCGGCACCGTTGCCGCACAAGCCGGCGGCACGCTACCCGAGATCATGGAACGACTTCGCCACAAGATCCCTCAGGCCGCCATGCGGTGGAAGTCGCGCCCCGGACGCGCACACACTCTTGCGGCAAACATCTCGAGACTCGCCGACGACGGCGCCGGTCCCCAGCAGTCGCGGCAAGCACGCATCCTCGATACCTCGATCTTTCGCAGCCGCCTACTGACCGCATAATGCTGAGCAGCAGGTGAACTCACACCTACCTCGCGGAATAGCCCTGCAACCGGATCGAGTTCCGCGGAATGGTCCTCGGCCAGCAGCAGCAGACGCAGCTGGCACAGGCTGCGAACAGTGACGGATTTATCGTGATGGCGGTCTCAGTGCCCGAAACGGTGTGCCCGCAATAACGCGCTCGGATGTTGAGCTGCGGCTTACCTGTGGAAGTCGGACCAGAGACCCCGCCGCCGTCGCTTGCTGCGGACTGCTTCCGTCTGGCGACAGACCGCACCACGGCATTCGGCGTCATGCCCTGCGTACGTCGACAATATGCACATACTGCCCGTCTCGGGCAATGAGACTTCGAGCGAGACGTTCTTCGTAGGTGGTGACGACGACTTGCTTGAGAGATCCCTGCCCAGATGCGGCCCGCGAAAGAATGCTGGCAACATTTCGTCGCACGTCAGGGTCAAGGTGTTCGAGCGGTTCATCAAACCAGCAGAAGTCAGTGGTGGTGACGAGTTGCGCTACGAGTAGGCGCACCAAAATGGTCGCGGTCATTCCTTCTCCTGTACTGAAGGCCTCGAAAGGAATAATCTGACCGTTGACGGTCCGGGTGAGACTGCCGTCCGAGTGGGTGTCTATCCGTCCTCGATCGGGCAATAGCTTTTGCCAGCGCTGGTTGATCTCTGCGGCAAGTGGGCGGATGGTGTCATCGAGCAGTTCGGTGAGGGTCGCCCTGGTCGTCTCGATGGCGATCTTAATCTTGGCTTCTCGGGTGAACAGCGATTCCAATTCGCGCATCGCTTGATCTGCGGTACGTGCGTCGTCGAATCGACGTTTGGCGTGTTGATGGTCCGAGTGCGCATCCATCGACGAGTGGAGCGCGTCTTCGGTCAAGCTGGTCAGCTCCGCGAGCGGAGTATCTTCTTGTTCCTGCGGTCGCGCGATTGGCGGTAGACCCGGATGGGGGATTTGTTTCAGCTGTCGCTGAAGGTCGACCACGATTTCAAGCCGGTTCGCAGTGTCAGTTTGGGACGCTTCGAGAGATCCGATTCTGCGCTGAAGTTCATCGATGTCGTGTTGGTTGGTCTGGTGAGCGGTCTCGACAGTGGTGTCGTCAAGTGGCCGCCGGCAGACAGGGCAGTCGTTGTGCGCCGAATCCAGTCGCTGCTGGTTCAACGCAAGCGTGTTCGACTTCTCGCGACATACAGCGAGGTCTACCTGCATGCATTGGGCGCGATCGCGTAACTTGGCAAGTTCTTCCTCAAGCGTCGCCTCGACGCTGTCGACTGTGACCGGTCGCCCGAGTTCAGCGTAAATTGCTGCGGTGATGCTCTCGAACGCAGTGGTCCAATTGTCTTTTCTCTCGCGCCACACGTGCGTCTCGATGTCGTAGCGTTGCTGAGATCGTGCGACCTCTACCCGCGCTTGCAGCGTCTCGTATCGGGTGGTGCAAGCAACGATCCGCTGCGCGGCTACGTCGACTTCGCTTTGCAGTTCCAACAACTGCTTGGCCGTGCTCGCGTTCGCGGCTTTGATGCCTCGCACTTTGCTTGCGACAGTTTTATTCATACCATTCAGACGGGCCAACGCAGAGCGTAGTGTATCGATCCCATAGTAGTGGCCGAGATGCTCCTCTAGATCACCATCTATTGGGTTGGGTTGGCCCTGCATTCGTGACGGCATGGTAAGACCAGCCAGAAATTCTGGGTCGGCGCTGTACAGGCTACACAACAGTACATTCAGCTTCTCTGGTGGCAGATCGTCGCCATTCAAACGTACGTTTGGCTCGAAATTGGCAGCCCGATTCTTGCCGGACAACTTTCTCTCGATTTCCAGTATCCGCTGACCAGGCAGATCTAGTTCCACCGTCACCGTCGCGGAATCTTCGCCAGCCCTTACTGCAGTGCGCCCATCAGCGGTTGATATGCCGAACAGACCCCACCGCGCCGCCTCAACTAGCGAGGTCTTTCCGATGCCATTCGGCGCTACGACGAATGTGGTTCCCGGCTCGAACTTGAAGGTTGCGTCTGCATAGCTTCGCCAGTTCTTCAACGTGAGACTTCTAATCATTGTCGCCCTCCAGCCCGAGTCGCGTTAAGGCGGCGTCGATATCGCCGTCGCCGAGAATCGACGTCACGAATTCGGCAGCCTTTTGCTCGAAGTTCTCGTCAAGCGACTGCCACGCCAGTTTCTTGGCGGGCTGTAGCGCACGACCACCCTGGCGGGCGACTTCTGCCATCGCGACCGCGGCATGTCTGGATGTGATGGCGGCAAAGTCTGTGCGTGCGCCCGAATCGGTTGAGTCGTCGGTGACATCCCAAACGGTCACCGAGCCATCAAGATGTTTACAGAGTGTATCGACCAATGTCAGACCACTCAGCGTGGGGACCGGCCCGACCGGGTTGCCATTGGGGATCCCGACCGCAGTGCGCATGCTCGCCGAGGTGAACAGCAGCGCCTCGGTATTGCGCATTATCGCCACTGCTGCAGCATCGGGTTCGCTGAGCACGATTTTCTGGGCTGCCGCAGCCAGATCGGTGTAGTCCGGCCAGCATGTCAACCCTGGAGGGGATAGAACGAGAACTATGACCGCTGTGTCGAGGTACTGGACCTTTAATACGGATCTCACAGAGATACTTGAACCGATCGACGCGCTGATGCCACTGAGCGGAGCAATACGGACACCCGTCAATCGGTCCTCGAGCTCAGCTCTCACAGCGTGCAAATCATCCGGCGGCTCCTCGCGTGCTGACCTCTCCATCGCCGATCGTGAGACGACCTCATCTTTCCCGGACTCGGGCGTCGACGGCGCAGCGCTCGGTGAGAGGTCAGCCAACAGATCTCGCAAAGCTTGGCGGAACTCCACACGCTGATCGCCGTCGTCGTAGATCGGCGACCCCACATGCACACCGCTGGGTCGACGCCCTTCGCGCATCGCGGTCATGACCTCGGCAATCGAGTTCCCGATGCCAACAGTAGCGATCCGATTGAGAAACACCCGCGTTGGTAGATGGGTGCGCAATGGCACAATCGCTGCCATCTCTACAGACAGTGGTGTCGAGGCCTCGTCCAGGATGAGACTGTATTGGTCGGCGAGCTCGGAGTCGAGGACAACTGGCACGACATCGGCGATGCCGTCATCGAAGGTCCTTCTGACCCACACCAGTAGTGCCTCTGTTGTGCCTACACGCCAGATTTCGTTCGGTTGAGGATCCGCGTCGTATTCGGTCGAGACCAGGTCGGCCAGAACCGCGGGCAGTGGTGTGGACGCGTCGATGATGCGTTGAATGCTGTCATGGCTGGCGGCCGGGACTCCCTGCTCGCGCTGGATGCGTGATAGGCGGACTCGGCAGGCTACACAGCGTTGGATGTGGTCAAGCGTGGACGCTCCTACGCTGGTGGGATCCTGTGAAATCGCCAGTAGTTCGGTGGACAGGGGGTGGACATCATCCCTCATTCGCGGTCACCCCTTTCGTTGAGCGCACTGTTGTTAGACGTGGCATCGGTCGGTGTTGTCCGGTTTACAGTCCAATCGTCGCAAAGCTCACAGAGGGCGGCGGCAGTGCTTCTGGCATGGTCGTCATCGGCGAGTTCGCGGTGGAGCCGATCGAGAAGTCGTTGCCGTAGCAGCGCAGCTTGAGTCTTACCGGCATCGATGAGTTGACCGAGATCTCGGACGCCCTTATCCATCGACGCGACGATGATTCGCTCTCGATCGCTGAGAGTGTTGAAGATGTCATGGGCATGGAGTGCGGCAACAGTCCACGTAGCAGGGTCGGGACCCGGGTGAGCAGGTTCGGATATTTGTTCACACACATCCAGCGACATCGTGAGCGGTGTTCGCCGATGGTCGAGTCGAGTGGACAGGATGTGAGCGATTTCAGCGGCGGAGAGGCTGCCGGCAGCGGCTATTAGCACCGTCTTGATCAGCCCAAGCATCGATTCGCGATCAGCCAACGGCGCGTCACGTCGTTGGCTGGACCACTTCGGTACCACAACCGCCATCGTGCTGATGGCCGCCTCCGCATCGCTGGTCGGCACTGTGCTGGGGGACTCTGGCCCATCGGCTAAAGCCCACCTGTCGGCGGAACCGGACACCGCTATGAAGTCCTGCTCATCGCGCAACAGTTCTTTCACCCGGACGATGAGTTTGCCAAGGTCCGTGCGTCGAGCGATATCGCGGAGAAAGTTCACCACCGCAGCCTCGAGTAGACGCGCGAACGAGCGGTCGTCCACTGAGCGGAGCGCAAGATCCAGCAGTCTTTTGTTGCCGCGTTCGCCCACGACGAAGTCGTGCGCGGTCTCGGCCACAGCCGTCTCATCCCACATTGACGCATCCGGCGGTGGGGGAAAGTTTCGGCTGATCGCCACCGACTTCACGGTCGCATACAGCAGTTCCACGCCCGCGAGGCCCAAGCGTCGGCTGATAAACAGCTCGTCACGCGGGCTACTCATGAGAACCGATCCAACACTCGGGTCAAATACGGCTCTGGCAGTAGGCCCAGACGTTCGACGTTGTGAGGTGTCCACAGCTGCGGTTCGGCGGATCCCAAGGTCGAAAAGACACCATCTCGATCGAGGCACAGCGAGGGGTCGGCGGGGTGCTCGACGCCCGGCACTGGTTTCGATGTACGGGTGACGAACTGGATGACGGCATGCTTCACATGAGGTGGTGGAACGCAGAGCACGACGACCGGGCGCGCTGCGGCAGGGTCGGAGCTCCAGTAGATCGTGGTAGCCACCCGGTAGAGCTCACCAAGTATCGGCAGGAAAGGCTCGCCCGGCGGTCCCTTTCGCGCTAACAAGGCATGAGACCGATCACCGAGGTCGGGCATGTCCCTCGTCTCTTCTCGTACGGACGCGGCCTCCTCGGCCCTTCGGTCCCCAAGGACGTTGCACCTCAGCCACTTGTCCGCTACTGATCACGGCTCGCCCAAATGATGATGTTGCCGCTGGTCAGAATTCACCGCCGGACAGTTCGGCTCGATGCTACGTCCTAGGTCCAACGACAACAGGAAAACGAGCAAATATCGAGAGCTCCCGACCGGACATGGAGTCCCCCATGACAACTGAAGTTGCCACCACATCCAAACGCCCCGATCGTATCGAGATCACAATCGACGGCCGCGCCTTCACAGTCGAGGAACGCCACCACATTGCGGGGGAGCTGCTGACGCTAGCGGGGCTGCCCGCCACCGGCTACGACCTCACCCGCGTGGGCAAACACGGCAAGGTTGAGACCTTTCGCGACACGCAGAAGGTCAACGTCAAAAATGGCGACATCTTCGTTAGCGTCCACCAGCAAGCCACCGTCGCGTGAGCGCACCTGTCGCAGCGGGCGTCGAGGCGTTCTTGGCCTCGCTCAACGAATTCGGAGCCGCCCCCACCGTCATGACCGGTCTCATCACCTACGCTGTCGTTCCGCCTGCAGGCGTCCTGGCTGGCACCACGGTTCGGACCGGAGTCGGCCTAGACGAAGTGGCACCATGGCCCATGGTGCCACCGCACTGGATCCACCTACCCGCAGAAATCACCCTGAGTGAGAGCAATATCGGCGGATCCCCCAGGCCTGGATGGGTCGCGCACTCCCGCGATATTCACGGCTGGGGTACCGCCGCGCTTCCGATCGCAGCCTGGCTTGCCCACGTCCGAGGAGTTCTCGGGGCGGCGATATGACGAGATTTTCGGTAGCGATGACCGCCGAACTCGACGCCCAGGCCAGACAGCATCTGCTCAGACTGGACGGACAAGAAGACCTTTGCCTGGCGACCTACAGCCCATCCACCGGCGTCCTTCGCACCACCGCGGTGTTGAACGAGATCATCCACCCATTGGCCGGTGAACGAACCGTGCACGGCAATGTGTCCTTCTCAGGGGCCTACGTTGTGCGTGCCGCCAGCTATGCCGCCGCCCGCGGTTGCGGCATAGCTATTGCCCACTCCCACCCTGACGGCTACGGCTGGCAACACATGAGCCCCCTCGACCGACAGGCCGAACAATCTTATAGCCTTGTGGCACAAACGATTACCGGCCATCCGCTACTTGGCATGACCCTGGCTGGAGATACCACATGGTCTGCTCGATTCTGGAACCGCGAACACGACTGGACCGACGCTGAAAGCGTCCGCGCACTCGGCACCACCCTCCATGTCGACTGGAATGACACACTCTGCCCAGCTCCCCGTGTAACAGCTGAACAGGTACGCACGGTCTCCGCGTGGGGTCCGACCGTCCAAGGCGGCCTCGCTCGGCTGAACGTTCTCGTTGTCGGTGCCGGAACCGTAGGCATCGACCTCGCCCTTCGCCTTGTTCAAGCAGGCGTGCAATCAGTCTCGGTAATGGACTTCGACACCGTCGAGGAAGTTAACCTCGATCGGCTGCTCACCGCTACACGCCTCGATGCCACACTGGCCCGCAGCAAGATCCATATCGCACTGCGTGCCATGCGAAGCGCCGCCACGGCTTCGGATCCGAGATTGAGCGGTTACGAATACAGCGTCTGCGAAGAAGTCGGCCTACGCAGCGCACTGGACCACGACGTGATCTTCAGCAGCGTCGACAGACCATGGGCACGCGCCGTACTCAATCAACTCCCCTACAGCGACTTCATCCCTGTCATCGACGGTGGCCTAGCGATCGATAAGTTCCCCGACAGCGGCATGCGTAACGCGACCTGGCGAGCTCACGTCATCACACCTCAGACTGCATGCCTGCAGTGCAACGGACAGATCGACGGGGCCCAGGTCGCGCGTGACCGCGCTGGTCTTCTAGGGGATGAGAACTACATCAAGGCAGCAGGATTGAAGGCGCCTTCCCGGGAAAACGTATCGCTGCTAGCGCCATCGGTCACCGCATCTATGCTTGGACAATTTGTCAGTCTGATCGTCGCGCCTGGCGGTCGTGGAATCTCAGACCCCCTGCGATACTCCCTGTCGACCCACACTCTCGAACACCTACAAATCCAGCAACTTCCCGGATGCCCATACGAGCAAGCCGCCGGAAGCGCGGATCAGCGTCCTTCGCTCAGCGGAATGCACCCGGCCGCCGACGCTGCACGGCGTTCCCGCGCAAACCGCGCGGCGCAGCCTCGGATCAGACTTGGACGGCGTGTTCAAGATCTGCACGACAAGGCCACGACCGCAATGAACGCTGTTGCTGCACGTATTGAATGAACGCGGCATCACCAGGCCGAAGCATCGTCAGACACTCAGGACGCCCTCGATCCGTCCCCACCGACCCAGCAGACAGCAAGGTCGGCGCGCGGTACAGACAATGTCACACTGACCACCGGAAGGCCCCGCTTACCGGAGCTCAGAGCCTCCGACCAACTCCTCCACCTCGACGCCGAGCCTCCTCCAGAACCGAGCCGCCGACCCGCGCGCGCTGGGAAGGTTCCGGGGTCACAGCAACTCAGGTGGCATGACTGCAATCACATACCGTGCGGTTCCATATCGCCTACCAAATTATGGACACCGCGAGTCCGCGGGCAGGGATCCTTCTCGTATTGCACGAAAACGGTTGGCCACCACGAAAAACATGCCCGACCAGCCATGATGCGTAGTCCCAGCTGGTTTCAAGCCAGTAGACCCTAGGAAGGCTTGCGGCTGGCACGTTGCGGCGGCGTGCCGAGGCTCGACGGAGGGTTCCGAGAGCAGAGATCCGGATAGCAATCGACGATATGACGCAGCGATGCGGCCGATCCGACGAATACGTTGGGATACAACATACTTCGCCACAAGGCCGCGTTGAGTTGCGTCAGTTTGTCGGCTGAAGTTGCCCAGAATCGATGCACCGCGACGAGGGGGAAGCCGATAGCGATTGTGACGGGCATCACGCATCAACAGGCCCGTAGAGCACGTTCGGCGACCCTGACCATCAGGGGTTCAAGCCCCCGACGCTGAACACTATTGCACGTATATTGCACGGTCATCACTAAAAAGGCCCTGACCTGCACTTTATGGTGGTCCCAGCTGGTTTCGAACCGGCATATGCCAGGAGACCGAAACCCGCTCCTACCTCGAATAATCGGCATCTACCAGGAACTTTGGCTGCCATCGCGATCGCGCAGGTGTACGCACCGATAGGCAACATTGGGCCGCACTGTTGCACGTATATTGCACGGCGAGCGGCGCCAACGAGCCCCGTGTAGAAGCTCCACCTGATGAAAGCATTAATAGCACTGATGGATAACTGCCCCGCGAGTCCTGCCACACAACGCCCGCCATCTCCGTAATCCGCTCGCCTACATGGGTGTCTCGCAGTTGCGCCAGCGCCTCGGTGGCCCTACTGATTTGTATCGAGGTCAATTTCGTGGGCGGCGTAGTGTAGCGAACCAGTCGATCAATCCAGGGTCGTCGACTGCCGAAGGTGAGACAACCCCGCTGGGATCGCCGCCCTGAAGTACCTTCTTCAACGGGACTTCGAGTTTCTTGCCGGTCTTGGTGTGCGGGATCCCCGGCGCGACGATGATGTCGTCCGGAACGTGGCGAGGTGAGACTTTGTCGCGGATGATCTGGTTGATTCGTCGGCGCAGTGGCTCGGTCAGTTCGGTGCCCTCGGTGAGGACGACGAACATCGGCATCCAATACCCGCCGTCGGGTTGCTCGATGCCCAGCACCAGAGTGTCCTCGATTTCCGGCAGGGAGTCGACCACATGATAGATGTCGGCACTGCCCATCCGGACGCCGTGGCGATTGAGGGTGGAGTCGGATCGGCCGTGCACGATCACGCTGCCGCGGCTGGTGAGTGTGATCCAGTCACCGTGTCGCCACGTACCGGGGTAAGTGTCGAAATAGGCTTCGCGGTAGCGCTCCCCCTCGGGATCGTTCCAGAACATCACCGGCATGGACGGCATCGGTTGGGTGACAACCAGTTCGCCGACCCCGCCGCGCACCGGGTGCCCTCGCTCGTCCCACGCGTCCAGTGCGACACCCAGATACGGTGCCGACAGCTCCCCCGGCCATACCGGCACGGTGCGCACGCCCCCGGCGAAGGCCGTGACTACATCGGTGCCGCCGCTGATCGAGGACACCGCAACCTGCCGACCGACTCGGTCGCGAACCCACAGTGACGTCGAAGCCGGTAGTGCCGCGCCGGTGACGCCGACTGTGCGCAGCGCCGTCAGGTTGTGCTCGCGGCGCGGTTCGATTCCGGCCTTCGCGCATGCCAGCAGATAGGCGGGGCTGGTACCCAACACGGTTGCCTCGGTCCGGGCGACCAAGTCCCACAACGTGTCTGGAGCTGGGTAGGAAGGGCTGCCGTCGTAGCAGACGATGGTCGCTCCGACGAGTAGGCCGGCTACCTGGTAGTTCCACATCATCCAGGAGGGGCTGGTGAACCAGAAGAAGGTGTCGTCGGCGCCGATATCGGATTGCAGGGCAAGCGCTTTGAGATGTTCGAGGAGGACGCCGCCGTGTCCGTGCACGATTCCCTTCGGGGTGCCGGTCGTGCCCGAGGAGTAGAGGACCCACAGCGGATGATCGAAAGTGACTGCGACCGTGTCGATCCCGGTGGTGCCTGCGTCGTAGTTCGCGACGTCATCCCAGCTCAGCGACTCGAGTACGGTGAGCCCGAGGTGGGGCACGGCGATCGTCGCGCGCAAACTGGGAATTCGGTCGCGCAGCGTGGTGATGGCGTCGCGTTTGTCGTGGATCTTGCCGCCGTAGCGGTATCCGTCGCAGGTGATCAGCACCAGCGGCTCTAGTTGACCGAGTCGGTCGAGCGCCGCGTGGGCCGAGTAGTCCTGTCCGCACGCGCTCCAGATCGCGCCGAGACTGGCGGTGGCCAGAAACGCGATCACCGCCTCGGGAATGTTCGGTAGGTACCCGACCACGCGATCGCCTGGATCGACACCCATCGAGCGTAGTGATCGCGCCAGTGTGGCGGTGCGGGTGAGCAATTCGTCCCAGCTGATCTCGCGGAGGCCGCCGTCTTCAGTGGGTGCCAGGATGGCGGCTTTATCCGTGCGGGCGTTGCGCACCACTTGAGCGACATAGTTGAGCCGGGTTCCGGGGAACCAGCGTGCGTCGGGCATAGGTTGCTCGGTGAGCACTGCTCCTCGCGCTTTGCCGAGGTCGAACCAGTCCCACACGGCGCGCCAGAAGTCGGGCACGTCGCTGATCGACCAGCGCCACAACGCCGCATAGTCGGGGAAGGCGATCCCGGTACGGGTTGTGACGAAGTCGGTGAACGCGGTGAGCTGGGCCTGGGCGATGTCTTCCGGAGTGGGCGACCACTGTGGCACTGGCTGGTCGTCGCTCATCGTGGGCCCGCACCGGTCTCACCCGAGCACGGAACGTCGGATCCACGTTCCGCGCTGCGGAGCAGGTAGTCGAAGCCGGCCTGGATTTGCGTCGGGTTCCAGACCTGGCTGCGCTTGTATTGAGTCTCGGACTCGCTCGACCAGGTTTTCGGTTCACCCGCCGACAGGGACATGAGCTGGGTGCGGCACGCGCGTTCGAGCAGTACGGAATACATGACGGCAGTCGCCGCGTCGGGGCCGACAGTGACCGCGCCGTGATTCGGGATGAGGACCGCGGCACTGTCGCCGAGTGTGGTGGCCAACGCGTCGCCCAGGCTGTTGGTGTCGATCAGGGCTCCGGTTTCGGTGAAACGTGGCAGTCGCGAGTACGCGAACAGCACCCCGTCGTGGGAGATCGGCCGGATTTCGCAATTCAGTGACGCGAACGCCGACAGTGCTGGTGCGTGGGTGTGTACGACGCTGCCGACGTCGGGTCGCACCGCCATGATAGCGGTGTGGATGGGGTATTCGAGATGGCGTCGACCTGTTCCGTCGAGAACGACGCCCGCGGGTGAGACGAGGACGACCTTGTCGTCGTCGATTTCCTCGAATCCCCACCCGGATGCCTTCATCCAGACGCCACGGCCCTCGGGGTCGCGGACCGAGGCGTGTCCCCACACCATGTCGCCCAAACCTGCGACGGCGAGAGCCCGGCTCGCCTGCACAACATGAGTTCGTGGGTCGGTCACGGTGTCTCCTGGGGTTTCAATGGGATCGGGCGCCAGCAGAATCGAGGACAACGCGGTCGGCGCCGGGGACGCTGGTGGTCGATGCAGCCGCGATAGACGTCGACGGGATCCGGTGGCGGAAGTGCCGAGCAAGACCAATCCTGCCGAACGTTCAGGGCACCGCTAGGGCGAGATCGGGTGCGAGGTCGCGTGGTCGAGAACCAGTACTTCGGTGATCTCGGGCGCGAGGTTCTTCAGCAACTGGCAGTGCATGTTCTGGTGTGCGGGCGCCAGACCTGCCTGGTGAATCGGCACTACGACGCGCGGAGCGATCGACCGCAGGTAGTCGATACCCTCGCCGATCTTCATCCACGGCCCGCCGATCGGCAGCAACAAGACATCGACAGGCGTAGCGATCTCGTCGAAAGCATCGCCCGGGTGGAAGACGGCGTCGTCGATCAGATAGCCGACGTTGTCCGAGGTGGGCAACGCCGAATGGACGCACGCGTGCTCACCGCCGGTGATCACGATGTCGTGGCCGAGCACCGAGAGCTTCTGGCCCGGCTGCGCCACGTGCGCGGGCCGCCGCATGTTTTCGGGATAGTCGGGGCTGTCCAGTGCCACGAGTGTGCCCTCGCCGACGATCAGCTGGGCGGCGGGGTTGGCCGCCATCAGCGCCGCGAGCCGCGGACCGTCGAGGTGGTCGGGGTGGGCATGGGTGATCAGGATCAGGTCGAGGTCGGCCAAGTCCTCGAACCCCTGCGAGTAGGTACCCGGGTCGAACAGGATTCGCGTCGAGGCGGCCGTGCCCGGGATCTCCACGAGAACGCAGGCGTGCCCGAAGTGGGTGATGTTCATAGCTTTTCGCCTTCCGGTGGGGTGTTCAGGGGTTGACCACGGTCATCCACATCGGCTCCTTGCGGTTCACCATCGCCTCGACCGCGGTATCGGCATCGGCGAGGGGGAATCGCTGGGTGATCAGTTCGTCCACGTTCAGCGCGCCCGATCCGAGCAGGGCGAGGACCTGTTCGGCGTCGGACCTGGTGCAGGCGCGAGTGCCGACGAAACGCCAGCAGTTCACCATCAAGGCCAGCGGCGGCAGCGACAACGGCGTGGTGTTGCCGCCCATATGCGCGATGGTGCCGCCGGTGCGCAGGGCAGCCATCGCCTGGCTGGTGGCCGCACCGGCCGGGATGTAGTCGGCGACGGCGTGGACGCCGGCCGGGGCCAGCTCGCGCAGCCGGCGGGTGAGACCGCCGGTGCTCTCCCAGTCGGTCGGCAACTCGTCCAGTGCGATGGTGTCGACCGCCACGTTGCCGGCCAGCGGGGTGACCGCGGCGAGCCGTTCGGCGGAGCGGCCGACCAGCAGCAACCGGGCGATGCCGAAGTGCTCGGCCAGTTTGATCGTCGCGGTGCCCATCGTCCCGGTGGCGGCGGTGGTGACCACCGTCGAGCCGAGCGGCAGCTGGGTGCATTTCAAGATCCGTACGACATTCGCCAGGTCGTGTACCTTGGCGGCGACGTCGAAGCTGACGTTGCCCGGGAGCTGGTCGATCAGCCAGTGCGGTACCCGGATGTATTCGGCGAGGCCACCGTCGTGGTAGCGCTCGTAGAGCGGCATCGGCATCGTGCCGAAGCCCGCGTGCCCGATCATCGCCTGCTGGAGGCACATCATGTCGCGGTCGGTGCGGCAGTAGTCGCAGTTGCGGCAGTTGAGGTTGGGGTGCACCCTTACCCGATCGCCGACTGCCAGATCGGTGACCTGCTCGCCCACCGCGGCTACTGTGCCTGCGGCTTCGTGCCCGAGTGTCGTCGGAAGGTGTTTGAAGGCACCCATTTTCAGCAGCGCGATCATGCCGGGTGCCAGCCCGGCGGAGACGACCTTGACCACGACGTCGAGTGGTCCTGGCTGCGGAATCGGGATCTGTTCGAGGGTCAGGGTGTGCGCGCCTTCGGTGGCGCGGGCGGCGAGCATGGTCATCGCGAGCTTCTTTCCCCGGCGAGGGCATCGAGGTATTCGGGTGTGCAGGGCTGTGCGGTGCGTGAGGTCTCGGCAACCTGGGGCAGTTCGCGATGGGAGAGCACGCTGAGGTAGGCGCCGTCCTCATGGCCGACGCTGGTGTGGGCGATGCCGAGCGGGATCCGGACGAAGTCGCCCGGACCGAGTTCGACGATCCCGCGCTGGGTCACCAGCGTGCGCGAGCCACGGACCTGGTACTGGATCTCGTCGGCGTCCAGGGTCCGGGTGTAGCGCCGCACATCTGCCGGCTCAGCCGTGAATGTTTCTGTGCCCAAACTGAATTGGTCGACCGCGTAGAGCGGATTCGAACCCGGGCCGACAGCGAATACCGAGATCCGGTCGGATTCGTCGGTGACACGGTCGAGCAGTTCGTGCTCGTCGATGCCGAACACGGTGATGTCGTGGCCCGGTGATCCCATGCACTGTGTGACGGCCTCGTTGAGCTGTCCCGGCTGCCATCCGGGAAACGGCGGTAGCGCTGCCGATGATGTGCGCACCGCAGTACCTGTTTCGGTGACCGGCGCCGGAATGTAGAACAGCAGATGGCTTTCGGTGCGCCCGTAGTTGTCGTGCGCGACACCGCGCGGAATGCGGGAGAACTCGCCCGGCCGGTGTTCGATGGTGCCGAGTTCGGTCATCAGGGTGCGTTCGCCGTCGATCTGGTAGGAGATCTCGTCGACGTCGCAATTGCGGTGATAGAAGGGCTGGCGATTGTCCATCGTCTGCCATTCGATGCGGATCTGGTCGTTCTCGTAGACCCCGCGCGGTGGGGCGAACGGCTGTGCCTGGTACTGCTGGGGGAAGTGGACCACCGTCAGTGGCGGATGATCGCGCCACAGCTTCATCGGCATCTTGCCCGGGTGTGGTGGGGAGAGCAGATGCCGTTCGTCGCGGCGGATGCTGCGCAGCGGCACCCCGGACGTCATGGTCACGATGTCTTCGATGACAACACTCATTGCGGAGACCTCTTTGTCTCGTCAGGAAACGAATTCGGCGGCAGGCAGTGTCTGGTAGTAGGCCGCAGCGCCGGGGTGCAGCGGAATCGGGGTGATGCCCATGGTCGGCGGGTCGAGCGGGTAGGTGACGGGACTGCGTTCGGGCGGCAGGTGCTGGTATTGAGCCTCCAGGAGGTGTCGGGTCTCCCCGAGAATCCAGGCGACGGCATAGGCCAGGTCGTCGGCCATGTCCGCGCGGGCCACGACCAGGAAATCGGAGAAGTCCAGCGTTTGGAACGCGCTGCGGCCGGGGAAGAATTCGTCGGTCACCGTGGCGGCGGGCCACCCGAAGTCCCGGTCGAAGGAGGCGAGGACCTCGGGTTCGACTTCGAGGAAGCGGTAGTCGGCGCCGAACCGCTGCCAGTGCGGCAGCATGACGGCCTCGTGCACGATGGCGTTGGCGCGGCCGGCGAGGACGTGGTCGAGCGACTCGAAGGGCCGTTCGTCGCCGAGGAACTGTCCACCCCAGCCCTCGACATCGACGCCTGACCGTGCGAGCAACTCGTGGGCGGCCAGGCCGACGGCGTTGACCCCGTCGTCGACCGAAGTCGCCACCCGCAGTACCGGTTTCAGCTCGCGTAGCTCGGCGAACGTGCTGACCCCGAGATCGGCGTGTACGGCGAAGACCAGCCGATCACGTTGGGGCACAACGCCGAGCGCGCGCAGATCGGGATAGTGCTCGTCACGGTAGGTGCCGCGACCGTCGAGCGCGACCGCGGTGAACGCGGCGGGAGTGGTCAGTGCGATATCGACTTCACCGCGCCCCACCGCGCGCACGTTGTCGGAGAATCCGCGGCCGTTCCAGATGCCGACTCGCGTATGTGAGCCTGCCCGGTCGGTGAGTTCCTGCGAGATCCAGCCACACACCCGGTGCAGATTGGCGGTGCCCCAATCACCTTGCAGTTGCAGTCGCAGCGATCGGTCGATGCGGGGTTCGGCGGGCCGAGGGCTCATGCCGCGATCACCTCGCCGCGCACCAGGTTGCGGACCACTCCGACGCCATCGATCTCGACACTGACCTGGTCACCATCACGCAGGAACAGCTGTGGGTCACGGCGATAGCCGACGCCACCGGGGGTGCCGGTCAAGATGACGTCACCGGGGGCGAGGGTGGTGAAGGTCGAGATCTCGGCGATCAACCGGGGGATGGAGAAGATCAGCATCGACAAGTCCGATTCCTGGACCTTCTCGCCGTTGAGTACGGTCCGGATACCCGCCGTCGACAGGTCGACCTCGGCCGGCGTCACCAGTGACGGGCCGAGCGGCGTACTCGCCTGCCAAGCCTTTCCCTGCATCCACTGGTGGGTCTTGTACTGGAAGTCACGCATGGTGATGTCGTTGGCCGTGCTGTAGCCGAGAATATGTTCGCCCGCGTCGGCTTCGGCGATGCGGCGGCCGGGCCTGCCGATGATGACGGCCAGTTCACCTTCGTAATCCACCTGGGTCGACTCCGGCGGCAACACGATGTCGTCGTAGGCACCGATGAGACTGTCGGCGAACTTGGGGAACAGCACCGGATAGGTCGGCAGCTCGCGTTTGGTCTCGGTGACGTGCTCGCGATAGTTCAACCCGACACAGAACACCTTCGACGGGTTGGGCACCACCGGCAGCAGCCGCACCGCATCGATCTCGACTCGGCCGCTGGGATCACGTGCGGCGTCGGCCAACGCTTGCGAGGTGGTCCCGGCACCGATCTCGGTGAGACCGTCCAGCGGGACCAGGTCCGAACCCCGCACTTCGCCGACGCGGCGCACGCCGCGATGTTCGTAGGTCATGTACGCCATGTCAGTGCCCTTCGCTCGTCTTGCGCCAGGAGGCGAGCTGGCCGCCCCACAGGTTCACGGAATTGGGAATCGGCTTCCATCGACGCGGCACATAGGTCACGCGGTCGTCGTGGAACTTCTCCATCTCGGCGGACAGTTCGATGTGGTTGCCCGCCGGGTCGTCGAAGAAGACGAAAAGGTTGTTGCCCGGGCCGTGGCGCCCGGGACCCCAGGTGACATCGACGTTCTCGTCGGTCAGCCGGTCACACCAGGCCTTGAAATCCTCCCATTCGGCCAGGTCGAAGGAGTAGTGGTCGATGTCGCCGCCCATACCGACGTTGACCACGGCCAGGGTGTGGTGGTCGCGGTCGCTGCGCAGCCACGCGAATCGGCCGTCCTCGAGCTGATCGGAGATGCGGAATCCGACGGTGTCGACGAAGAACTCCACCATCGGCACCACGTCGTCGGTGGCCACGGTGATGTGCTGATATTTGATCGGTCGGCGACCGGTGTCGGCGGCATTCTCGCCCTCGCGTGCCACGGCGGTGTGGAAGTGGACGGGTGTGCCGTGCGGGTCGGTGGTCACGATGCCGGTGGCGGTGCCGAGTCCGGCGTCGAGATGGGCCGGGTCCAGTGGCGAGACGGAGTGACCGGCGGCGGTCAGCCGTTTCGCGATGCCCTCGACACCGTCGAGGTCGCGGACCTCGAAACCGTAGTGGTGCAGCCCCTTCTCGCCTTCGAGGAGATCGATGACGTGATGCCCGGTGCCCCAGCCCAGGCGCAGTCCGCCCTCGGGCAGCTGCTCGTGCACCTGCAATCCGAGCACCCGGCCGTAGAACGCGGCAGACGCCGCGACGTCGGGTACGCGGAATCCGATGTGGGACACGGCAGTACGGGTCAGGGTGCCTGCTGCCGCGCGTTCCCGCAAGACGATCCGCTGTGGTTTATCCATGGCTCAAAGCCCTTTCTGTCCAGGTCGAGATGGCGGTCACCGTGTCGGTGGTCCGGTCGGGGCACCAGGCGGCCGCGACCACCCGGTCCGGGCGGAGAAGCATGAATTGCCCGGCATAAGGTTCGAATTCGCGGGCGGCGGCCCCGTCGACGTCGATCAGGACCCGACGTCGAGTACGTGGGAGGTACTCCCCCAGTGCGAGCAGCGCCGTGGTCGTTCCGAGTTGCCGGACGACCGGCTCGGTTGCCTCCCAAGCCTGCTCGTCGACATCGACGCCGATCAACGCCCAATCCATGCCCAGCACGTCGTCGAGCCGGGCGACGCTGTGGTGAGCGGTGTCGAAGACCAGCGGCTGCCCCAGTGCGACTCCGACACCGTCGTGTCTGTCGGCATCGAGAACCAATCCTTCAGTGAAGCGCTGGGCAGGTCGGTACCGCATCTGCTCGAGGTAGGCGCGACCCTCCTCGGTGCCCAATGCTCGCTCGATCACTGCGTCGCGGCGCTCGGCCAGTCGCGCCGAGGTGGTCATCACGACACGCCCAAGGCGTTCCGACATCCGGACCGTGGACTGCGCATGGGCGGCGCGTTCACGCTGATAGCTGGTCAGCACCGACGGGGCGAGTCGGCCGGCGAGGACGTCGGCGATCTTCCAGGTCAGGTTCGCGGCGTCCCGAATGCCGGAGTTGAGTCCCTGGCCGGCGAAGGGCGGCATCATGTGCGCCGCGTCGCCGAGCAGGAAGGAACGCCCCAACATCCACTCGTCGGCGACGACCGCGTTGAACCGGTAATTCACCGCACGTTCGATCTGCGTCGGCGTCAGGTCACGATAGGGCGCGACCAGTGCGCGGATCAGCTCGAACGACGGTGCATGATCGGGCGTGCCCTCACCGTCGAAGAGCCGGAACTCATACCGGCAGCGGCCGTCGAGCCCGGGCACGATGACATGCGGGCGGGCCGGATCGCTGTGATGCATGGCGAAGCGTTCGGTGTGCGGATCGTCGAGGGTGTCGACGACCAACCACACATCGGGGTAACTGCGTCCGGTCATCTCGATACCCTGGCCGAGCCGGGTCACCGATCGACCTCCGTCACAGCCGAGGACGTAGGCAGCGTCGAGGGCCACCGGACCGCTGTCGGTGTGCGCGTGGACTCGCACGGAGTCGGCCGATTGTCCGAACCCGGTCACTTCGACACCGAACCGCAGTGCCACATTCGGCATCTGCCCCAGCGCTTTGACCAGCACCCGCTCGAGATCTGGCTGTGCGAAGGGGTTCTTGAACGGATACCCCAGTCGGAACGGCCGCGGTCCACGCGCCTGGAACAGCGGCGCGCCGTGACGGTCGTAGTAGCGAGTGCCCGTGCCCGGCACCACGATCGGCAGCACTTCGTCGACGATGCCCGCGCGCTGATACACCCGCAGCGATTCGTCGTCGATACTGATGGCCTTGGGCTCGTCGCTGGTCGAGTGATTCTGTTCGACCACGACCACGTCGACACCCCGTGCGGCGAGCAGGGCCGCGGCTGTGAGACCGACCGGCCCGGCACCGCAGATCACCACCTCGGTTTCGTCTGGCGACTTCACCGGCGCCATCACCTCACCTTCTCCCGCTGTCGGTACGAACTCGATAGCCCAACCCTGACACGGTGTCCTGCATTACAAAAGTGCTGTCCTGTATACCAGGACACTCCTGGTGAGCGTCCGCATGCACATGAGCACGCTCACACTAACAATATTACTCTAGCTCTATACATATAGGGTTAGAGTTAAATAATGTCCCGAATTCCCCTCGGCCACGAACCGCCGCCGATGCCGGTGCTGAGCTACTTCCGGCATCCCAAGAACTGGCTGATTCCCAGCGTCGTCCTGACCGCTGCCCTGTTCGTGATCACCGTGATCTTCACCGGTAGCGTCGCGGACCCGGCGGCCGATCTGCGCCACGCCCCGATCGGCGTGGTCACCTCGGACAAGGGAGACATCGGTGACCGTGTGATGGCCGGCATCGTGGACCGGCCACAGCAGCCGAGCGAGGCGGTGAGCTGGCAGCGATTCGACACCGTCGAAGCAGCCACCGCGGCGATCGCGGTCAACGAGCTGTTCGCGGCGATCGTCCTTCCCGAGGACTACACCGCCAAGCTCGGCTCACTGCTCGGTCCGGACCCACAACGACCCGAGATCACGGTGTTGACCAATCCCGGTGCGGGCACCATGGCCGCCGAGATCGGCAACCAGATCGCCGAAGCGGCGGCGCGCGGCGGATCGGCGGCGGCCGCCGGACAGCTGCTCGCGCACGCGCCGGGTGCGATCAGCCCCGCCAACGCTGTGCTGCTCGCCGACCCGGTCACCGTCGTCCATCATCAGGCATTACCCTTCGGCGACCGCACCGGCAACGGCATGACCGCTTTCTTCTACGCGCTGCTGCTGATGATGGTCGGCTTCTTGGGCGCCAATGTGGTCAACGGTCTCGTCGATGCCGAACTGGGTTTCGGACCGACCGAGATCGGACCCAAGCGGCGCATGTTGGCGCCGCGCCGGATCACCCGCCTCGGCACCTACGTGACCAAATGCCTCACCTTGGCGATCGCCTCGGTACCCGCGGCCACCGCGATCCTGGCCGCGAGCGTGTTCGTGCTCGATCTGGACCTGCCGCACTGCGGCGTGCTGTGGCTGTTCAGTCTGCTCGCGATCAACGCGATCGGGGCGGGCACGCTCGCGGTGGTCACCCTGTTGGGCCCGATCGGCATCGTGGTGAGCATGGTGTTCTTCATCGGCTGGTCGATTCCGGTGTCGGGCGGGGCGATTCCGCAACAGGCCATGCCGCCCTTCTGGCGCTTCCTCGGTTCGTTCGAGCCGATGCGAGCCGTCGCCGACGGCGTCCGCGCCATCATCTACTTCGACGCGCATGCCGACGCGGGCCTTGACCGCGCACTCGTACTGCTGGTGATCGGTCTGTTCGCCGGGCTCGCGCTCGGTCTGCTGGGCAACCTGTTCTACGACCGGCGCGGTCTGCACCGAATTCATCCGAAGGCCATCGCGCACATTCAGGAGTTTCTGCACCGCGTGCCCCAGCACAAGGATCCGACCGCACCCGAGGCGTCGGGCAGCCAACCGGCCACAACACCCGTCTCCTGACTCACGTCGCCGAGCCCTCTGCCGAAGGGCTCGGCGACGTGTATCAGCGGGCGGATGTCACCCTCGGGTGGAGTGCGAGCCGGTCATCAGTGCGGCCAGGTCGTCGGGTTTCAGGAACGACGGCGGGGGCGGCGGCCCCCAGGCGTACAGCCCCTGCAGGCCTTCCAGTACCGCGGGGCTCCAGAGCTCGTCTTCGGGCACCGTGTCCATATCGGAGTAGTACTCGGAGAAGTTGCCCGCGGGATCCTTGAGGTACCAGAAGAAGTTGGCGCCGGCGAAATGGCGGCCCAGACCCCAGATATGACGTTCGGGATGACCTTCGAGCATCGCCTGCGCACCCCGACCGACCTCGTCGACGTCGTCGACCTGCCAACTGGTGTGATGCATGAAATTGACCGGCGCGGCCAGCACCAGCACATTGTGGTGCTCGACCGAGCAACGCAAGAAGGCGGCCTTGTCGCCCATGTAGTCGCTGACCTGGAAACCCAAGCCCTCGACGAAAAAGCGCATGGTGGCGGCAAGGTCGGTACTGCCGAGCACCGCGTGTCCGAGCTTGCGTGGCCGGACCGGTTCGGTGCGCGACAGAAACGGTGCACGGCCCCACCGGTCGATGCGGCCGGGGCCGTTGTACGGCGTCGGCGCTACGGCCGGCTCGGTGACGATGCGCGGTCGCACCAATACCCGCACCACGGTGCCGGTGACCGGTTCGACGGCACGCACCGACAGCGGATTGCTGTCGCTCGACACCCCGATCGCCGCGAGCCGGGCGGCCACCGAGGCGATGTCGTCGCTGTCGTCGGCGGCGACGGTGAGGTCGAGGAGCTTACGTAACGGTGCGTGCACCACCTGAAGTTGTTCACCGCCGTCGCGGGTGGCGAATCGCCCCTCACCGAGGTGGTCGAGCCCGAAATCGGTGTAGTAGCCGATGGTTTCGGCCGGGTTGGGAACCCCGATGATGACCTTGCCCAGTCCGTGCAGTGCCATGTCGGCCCCTACCGCGTCGCGACGAAGGTCTGCTGCAACGTGCCGATGCCTTCGATCCAGGAATCGAGACGTTCGCCGGGCCGCAGAAACCGTTTCGGCTCCCGGCCGACACCGACTCCGGCCGGCGTGCCGGTGAAGATCACGTCGCCGGGGAACAACGTGACCGTCTGCGACAGGGCGGCGATCAGGGACGGGACCGGGAAGATGAGGTCCCTGGTGCGGCCCTTCTGCACTTCTTCGCCGTCGACGGAGCACCCGAGCTCGAGGTCGTCGGGATCGGCGAACTCATCCGGTGTCACCAGCCACGGGCCCTGCGGCGAGAACCCTGGAAAGGACTTGGCGAGCCCGAACTGCGGTGCGGGCCCACGTAATTGGGAAACGCGTTCCGAGATGTCCTGGCCTACGGTCAAGCCCGCCACTCCGGCCCATACCTGTGCAGCCTCGACGCACCGCAATGTCTGCCCGATCACCACCACGAGTTCGACCTCCCAGTCCACATTTCCCGCTGCGGGGATGGTCACCGTGGTGTCGGGGCCGCTGAAACTGGAAACGTATTTGGTGAAGACCGGCGGAAGATGTTCGGGCGCATCGAATCCCGATTCCGCCGCATGGGCCCGGTAGTTCAGCCCGACCGCGAAGACCTGCCGCGGAACGGGCGAGGGTGCGCCCAGCTCGGAGCGGTCGAGGGCGACATAGTGCCGCTCGACCTCGTCGGATGGCAGCTCGGCCACCCATTCCCGCACTGTGCCCCACTCGGCGTACAGCTCGGCGAAGTCCCCACCGAATCGGCCCGCCGAAGCCGTGGCGATGTCGACGGCACGCTCTTGTCCTGGTTCGCCAGCCACGATGACCGCGCGGCCCTGCAGGTTCGCAATTCGCATGACAGTTGTTCTCCTCTGTGATGTGGGTGCGTCAGGAGACGCTGGTCGTCAGGCAGGCGAGATAGTCGGCCGCCAGGGTCGCGGCGCCGTCGATGGTCTCGGCCGTGCCGAACACGTAGTGGTCGGGCCTTATCAGCACGGCGGCAACGGAATTGGCAGTCAGCCATGCCGTCCAGGCTCCGTTGTGATCACGCAGGTCGGGGTTGCCGCTGTCAGCCAGCGACAGCGCCGTCACCTCGGCCTCGGTCAGCGACGCGAGCAGCGACTCGTCGAGCAGGCCGGCGGCCGGTCGTTGCGCGGCGAGGATCAGCAGCGCCCCGTACCCGGTGGTGCCATCCAGCAGGACGGCGGTGCCGTCGGCTTCGACGGGCAATTGCGGACTCATCGTCCCCGACAATTCCCCGCTCGCCCGTACCGCTCCGGACCCGAGCACGGGGCGGGCGGTGACGGGCAATACCACTGCGGGGTCGGCGTTTCCGGCGATCATGCGGGCGTCGCGACGTGCCGCCTCTTCCGGATCGAGCACGCAGATCACCTTTCCCAGCTCCACCGACATCGCGACCGCGTGCTGCAGGTGCACGCTGCGCTCGCTGGTATAGGTGTCGAGCAGATCCGGCGACGACACCCCGCGCAGGACTCGATCCAGCTTCCAGGCCAGATTTGCCGCGTCGCGCAGCCCCGAGCACATCCCTTGGCCGGCGAACGGTGGCATCTGATGGGCCGCGTCGCCGGCGATCATCATGCGCCCGACCCGCCAGCGGTCGGCCCAGCGGGCGGCGAAGGTGTAGATCGCGTGCCGTTCCAGTCGAGTATTCGCCGGGGTTCTCCCCCACGACGACAACAACTCCCAGGCCCGTTCGACGGTGCCGAGCTCGGCGGGGTCCTCACCGGGTAGCCGCATGAATTCCCAGCGGCGCCGACCCGGCCCACCGGAAACGATCGTGGTCGGGCGGGTGGGATCGCACAGTTGCCAGTTCTGCGGCGACCAGACGATGTCGTCGGTCGGGATCGTGTCGATGATCAGCCAGTCGAAGAAGAAGCCCTGATCGTGCATCGTCGCGCCCATCCGTTGGCGTACGAGGCTGTTGGCTCCGTCGCAGCCGATGACATAGCGGGCGGTCATGGTCCGGTCGACGGTCGAGGCGGGCGCGGCATGCACGGTGTCGGCCACGCCGACCACCACGTGGCCGAGCTGCTCGTCGACGGTGCGGACCTCGGTTCCCCGGATCAGCGTGACGGTGGGCATCGCCTCGACGGCGTTGGCCAACACCTGTTCGAGTTGGGGCTGCGAGAAGAAGTTGGCCGTGGGCCACCCGTTGGGTCCGGTGCCCGACCAGTCGATGCGCAGCAAGGCCTGACCGGCTGCGTTACGCCATTCGTAATGGTCGGGCACCGGGTCGGAAATGGCCCGGATCTGCCGGGCCAGCTCCATCGATCCGAATGCCCGGCCGATCTCGTCGTCGAAGTGCACGGCGCGTGGCAGCGGATACGGTTGCGGCCAGCGCTCTACGACGACCACATCATGGCCGCGGAGCCCGAGCATGCGCGCGGTGGCCAGCCCGACCGGTCCCGCGCCGACGATCACCACGTCGTGATCTGGATTGCGCATTTTTCCTCGCTTGAATGATTCTCAGTTGCCCTGGTGGACAAGGTGTTTGATCTCTTGGAACTCCTCGATCGCACGGCGGCCGTTGAGCCTGCCCACACCGCTGTGCTTGAAGCCGCCTTCCTCCATCTGGTCGTGGACGACACCCCAGGTATTGGTCCACACGGTGCCCGCGTCGATCCGGCGTCCGACCCGCAGGGGGCGGTCGACATCCCGCGTCCAGATCGAGGCGGCCAGCCCGTATTGGGTGGCGTTCGCGCGCTCGATCGCGTCGAGTTCGGTATCGAAGATCTCGAAAGTCGCTACGGGGCCGAAGATCTCGTCCTGCACCACCGGCGAAGTCACGTCGACTACTTCGATCAGGGCGGGGCGAAGGAAGGCGCTCGCTCCGGTCGGCTCGACCAGTCCGCCACGGACCAGCACCTTCGCGTATCCGGCGGCCTCGTCGACCAGCCGGTCCACGCGCTCGGCGGCGGCCCGGTCGACCAGCGGACCCATGTCGGTCTCGGGATCGGTGCCGGGACCGACTCTCACCAGGGTCAACGCCTCGGCCATCAACTCACGCAGTTCGTCGGCGATCCCGCGCTGCGCCAGAATTCGGCTACCGGCCATACAGAATTGGCCGCTGAAGGTGGTGATCGCGGCGGTCAGCGTCGGCACGACCACTGCGAGGTCGGCGTCGTCGAACACGATCATCGGCGACTTGCCACCGAGTTCGAGGGAGACCGGTTTGAGGCCGGGCGCCGCGGCGGCCATGATGGCGCGCCCCACCACGGTGGAGCCGGTGTAGCTGATCACATCGGAGTTCGGGTCCGAAACCAGTACCGGCGCACCGGTATTGCCCGACTCGGTGAACGCGTTGACGACACCGGGCGGCAGCGCCTCGGCGATGAGTTCGTAGAACAGCCCGTTGGTCAGTGCCGTCTGCGCGGGCATCTTCATCGCCACGGTGCACCCCGCGGCCAGCGCGGGCGCGAACGAGCGCACCGCCAGGATGATCGGCGAATTCCACGGCACGATCACCGCGGCGACACCGATGGGCTGGGGCAGTGCCATCGAATACATCCCCGGCGCCAGCTGCACGGCCCTGCCGCTGTCGGTCAGGGCGAGGGCGGCGTTGTAGCGCAGCTTGGGGATGGTGGCGTCGACCTCCATGGCGGCATCGGCGAGCTTCTTCCCGTTCTCCCGCGACAGCAGCTCGACGAGTTCGTCGCGGCGAAGCGTCATCGCGTCGGCGAGCGCGAACAGCGCCGTCGCCCGGGCGTGCCGGTCCTGCGACCACGTCGTGGTGTCGAATACCCGCCGGGCGGCGTCGATCGCCGCCCGGGCGGTGACCGCACCCGCGTCGGCGAAGGTGCCCAACGCCCGGCCGGTGGCCGGGTCGAGGCTGGTGCCGACGGCGTGGCCGTCGCGCCATTGGCCGTCGATGAGGTTGCGGGCGTGTGGGAGTGTCATGGGGCCTCGAATCGGATGACGGGTTTGACGGTGATACCGGAGCGCGTGTCCTCGACAGCGCGTTGCAGTTCGGTCGGTGGGTAGAAGCGCACGAGCCGATCCAGCGGCAGCCGTCCGCCCCGATACAGCGCGATCAGTGCCGGGATGAAGGTGATCCGATCGCTGCCGCCCTCGGTGACACCGAGCAGGGTCCGGCCGTCGATCATGGCGTTGACGTCGACAGCGATGCGAGTTCCCGCCGCGGGCGCGCCGATGATGGCGACAGTGCCGCCCGCCCGGATCTGTTCGAGCGCTCCTTCGAGCAAGCTCGCGACCCCGGTTGTCTCGATGATGAAGTCGAAGTCGCGCAGTTCACCCGCGTCCGTCGTCGTCGCGGTGGCGCCGAGCTCGCGCGCCAGGCCGAGCCGCACGGGAATCCGGTCCACGGCCACGATCTCGCTCGCACCGCACAGCCGCGCGGCCATCACCGCCGACAGGCCGACCGCCCCGGCCCCGACTACAGCGACACGCGACCCCGGCTGCGGGCGAAGGAGATTGAGCACTGCGCCCGCACCCGTTTGGATTCCGCATCCGATCGGGGCGAGCATCGCCAGTTCGTTGTCGTCCTCGACGACCACCGGCACGACACTGTGCTGTGCCGCCACCGCGTACTGCGCCAGCGACGACTGACCGAAGAACAATCCGCCGATCGGCTGCCCCGACCGATCCCGCAGCGGCGTCGTCCCATCAGGCCTGCGGGCTCCGAAATTGAGCGGAAAGTAGGTGGGGCACTGAGTGGGACGCCCGGTCCGACAGCGCGCGCACGCGCCGCAGGATGCGAACGACAACACCACACGGTCACCGACCGCCGCGGTGGTGACACCAGCGCCCACCGCTTCGACCACACCGGCGCCTTCGTGTCCGAGAACGGCGGGCAGTGGCGTCGGCAACCGGCCTGCGAGGACCGAGAGATCGGTGTGGCAGACCCCGGCGGCGACCAGGCGGACCAGCACCTCGCCCGGGCCGGGGTCGTCGAGGATGACGTTCTCCCAGGAGAAGTTGTCCGCGGCCGCACGGGCCACAGCGGCGAGGGAATCGATCGGCATAACCGCCACGCTACGATTGTGTCCTGCATTACAAAAGCACCATCCTGTAATCCAGGACACACAGCATCCCAAGAAGATCTACCGCTAGAGCTAAACTGAGGCGTGCCTCCCACCGACCACGGCGACCTGCCGGCCGAGATCACCCGAACCAGTTGGACGCTGCATCGAGCGCTCCGACAGAGCCAGGGAACGCCCCGTGGCGAGAATCCACGACCGTTAGCCCAGGTGGAGGTCCTCAAACTCGTCGACAGCCGCCCAGGCATCACCGTCCGCGAGATCGCCGAGGCGCTGCGCATGCAGCCCAACAATGTCAGCACGCTGGTCTCGCACCTGACCAAGGACGGATTTCTCGACCGGCGCGCCGACCCGACCGACGGCCGGGTGATCCAACTCCATCCCACCGCCAAGATGCGCGCCGCGAGCACAGAACTCGCCGACCGCCTCGACGCCGGAGTTTCCGACGCGTTGGCGACGCTGAGCGAGCAGTCCCGGGCCCGCATCGCGGCGGCCCTGCCGGATCTGCGCGCGCTGGCCGAAGTGCTCGGCGCACAGAATCCTATATAACAGCACATGCATCCTGCTTTACAGGACCTCAGCTGGTGATTAGCGTGTGCGTATGACCGAACGGAACGCCGCGCCGAGCACCTACCGGGAACGCAACTCCACAGCCGATCGCGCCCTCGACATCCTGCTGTTGTTCTCCGCCGACAAGCCGGTGTGGACCGGCACCGAGGTCGCCGCCGGGCTCGGTGTCGCCCGCTCGACCGGCTACCGATACCTGCAGAGCCTGTCCAGCAACGGGTTCATCGAGGAGACTCCGGGCGGATTTCGACTGGGGCCCCGGATATTTCAACTCGCGCGCCTCGCCCGTGTCGGCCTCGGACTTTCCGAGGCCGCCCTGCCGGTGATGCGAACGCTGGCCGCGCACGTCGACGAAACGGTGCTGCTGACCCGCCGCTCCGGCCGCTCGGTGGTCTGCCTCGATCTCGTCGAAGCCAAGCACGCTGTTCGGCTGTCCTACGAGCGCGGCCAGGTGCTGCCGATCAACGCGGGCGCGGCAGCCGAAGTCCTACTGGCCTGGGCCGACCCCGACGAGGTCACCTCGATACTGGAACATGCCCCGCTCGAACGGTTCACCCCCAAGACCCTCACCGATCCCGTTGCGCTGCGCACGCGGTTGTCTCGTATCCGCAAAGCCGGAATCGCGGTGTCGCAGGGCGAACTCGACCCCCACATCCTCGGCGTGGCCGGACCGGTACGAAATGCCGCGGGTTCGGTCTGCGCCGCTGTCAGCGTCGCCGCCCTCGCCCCCCGGGTCCCCCGCAGTCGGCTGCGCGATGTGGAGACCGCGGTGAAGAGCGCGGCTGCAGAGATCTCACGCCAGCTCGAACTTCGCGACTCCTGAATATCAGGAACTACGTACCGATATCCAGGAAGTGATTTCTACGATAGGCGCATCAGTCAGCCCATCGAAGAGGAGACCTGGATGATTGCGTTGCACGAATTCGACCACGGGGGCCGGCTGTCCTGTCCCGACGCGGCGGGAGTTCTCGTCGTATGAAAGCCGGACCGACCCTCGAACAGATCCGGGACTCGATCGCCGAGCTGCTGCGCACGGAGGAGCTCACCACCCTGGCCACGATCGACACCGACGGATTCCCCTCGGCCGCGGCCATGCACATCGCCGGTGACGGGCTCATCGCCTACATTCACACCTTTCAATACAACAATAAGCACGCCTCCTTGCAGGCCGATCCGAATGTCAGCTACGTCGTGAACGACTTGCCCGACGACAGGTACGCGGGGCGCCGCCTGACCCGCTCGGTGCAAATGCAGGGCCACGCGACATTGGTGACCGATGCCGACGAGATCCAGCATGCCGTGCGATTGAGCTTCGCCCAGTTCCCCTGGCTCGCCGACACGTCGATGTACAACAACATCAACTGCCCGACCAGGGCCAACAGGTCTTTTACCGCATCACACCGACCAAAGCGCTGTGGGCCGATCATCAGGTCCGCATGCTGTGGCGCGTTCTCCTCGAATTCAGCGAAGACGGACGCGAGATCACCGGCTCGCAGGATTACAACGCGGTAATGCGCCGCGCGCGTTGACATTCGACGCATCCGAAGGGCGGCCAACTCGGCACGCGACCGATGTGCCCCGTTGGCCGCCCATCACAGATGTCAGGACACGCAGACTCCGGCTACGGCCACAGGTTTCATCGCCTGGCGAGTGCAGGTGCACCCCGCCGGATAGCCACCTGTCACCTCGGCGAACCCAGGATCCTGCACCGCCTCGAGCAGAGCGGCGGCAGACTCCCACACCGCCAGATTGATCAACACAGTGCTGTCGCGGGTGCCGCGGTAGAGGTCGGCACGGAGCAGCCCAGCGCGCTGGCGCATGAACTGCGTGGTCTCGCGCCACGCGGCGATGGCGGTGTCAACGCCGTCTTCCGGGGTGACAACGATATCGAGCAGCGTGAACGGCCCCGTGGTTGCCTCGAGTTGCGATTCGAACGTTGCTTCCGCACAGAGTTCGAAGAAATCGATCGTCGGCTCACCGGCGGCAGCGAATTCGGTCGCCGCATCGAACGAATACCCCCACGGCGCACCCGCACAGACTCCCGACACGGCAACCGGCCGAACCAGCTGCGGATACGAGGCGGACCCACTCGGATATTCCGGAAGAAGCTGCTGGAATTCCTTACTACCGAAGGCATGTCGGAGGTGTTCCGCCGATTCCCACACCGCGACATTCGTCAGCACTCGACTCCCACCGGTACCCCGATAGAGTTGCGCGGAAACAAACCCGGAGTGCGCCTTCATTACGTCCGAATCCCTGCGCCACACATCGATCATCGCATCGACGCCGTCGGGTGGCGCGACAAACGTATTGACAATCATCACCGGCTGACCCCCTTCTTCGGCGAGTTGCCCCATGAATGGGGTTCGGGGGTCAAGGTCGTTCAGCGTGATCATAGAAGTCGTCGGTTCTCGAAAGAGATGCGGCGACGGTGCGCACACCCGATGGACAAATCTCCGTATGTGTCCCGAGTTCCGGTAACAACGTCCTGCAGCACAGGACTTCACCGAAGAGTTCAGTCGAGGTAACCGAGCAGCGGATACGAACGTGCCGGATGACACAGTTTCGACATCGTCTTCGCCTCGATCTGCCGAATCCGTTCACCCGTCAGACCGAACACGTGCCCGACCTCGTGCAGAGTTCGCGCATTACCGTCGTTCAGCCCGAATCGCATTCTGATGACGGCGGCCTCTCGCTCGGTCAGAGAATCAAGTATCGACATCACCTGCCGCCGCATGAGAGCGAACGACGCGGCCTCGACCGCGACAACACCTTCGGAGTCCTCCACCAGATCGCCCAGACGCGCGTCGCCGTCGTCACCGACGGATTGGTCCAACGAGATCGGCTCGACCGCCAATCTCCGGAGTTCGTCGACTTTGGCAGACTCGATACCCATCACCGCAGCGACTTCTTGTGCCGTCGGCGCGCGACCCAGTTCCACGACAAGAGCGCGTTGCACGCTACCGACGCGGTTGATCGCTTCTACTCCGTGCACCGGGATGCGGATCATGCGAGCTTGGTCGGCAATCGCACGGCTGATGGCCTGGCGTATCCACCACGTCGCGTACGTCGAGAGCTTGAAGCCCTTCTTGTAGTCGAACTTCTCGATCGCACGGACGAGACCGAGGTTTCCTTCCTGCACAAGGTCGAGGAAGTCGAGGCCACGCCCGCTGTACTTCTTGGCGATCGAAACAACCAGCCGTAAGTTCGCCTCGAGTAGGTGAGCTTTGGCCTTGCGACCGTCTCGGGCGATCCACATCAGGTCTCGTCGCCGGCCGGCACTGCGACGCTCCACGCCGTCTGAAATCTCCTGCAACTTCGCGGCAGCGATCAACCCGGCTTCCACCCGGATCGCCAGATCCACTTCTTGCTCGGCGGTCAGCAATGCCACACGGCCGATCTGGCGCAGGTACCAGCGTGTCGAGTCGACCTCGGCGCTGCTGTCGACTCGCACACCACTCGGTGCGATCGCTCTCGAACTTGTTGGCATCGTTAACCTCTCGAGGCAGGAGCGGCGTCGCGACGCGGGATCGCGGAGAGTCCGTGGATTGACTGCGGCAGTCAGGTGACGATCCGCAGTGGGTTTTCGATCAGTGCCGCGAGGGTCGCCATGAACTGCGCCGCGACCGCGCCGTCTATGGCTCGATGGTCTGCCGACAGGGTCACCCGAAGGATCTTGCGGGCAACCACTTCGTCGTTCTCGAGGCGCAATTCGTCGGCGGCCGCCCCGACTGCGAGGATGGCGGACTCCGGTGCGTTGATGACCGCGGTGAATTGCTCGATGCCGAACATCCCGAGGTTGGAGACCGTGAAGGTGCCCCCCGTCATCTCTTCCGCGCGAAGCTTGCGGTCGCGGGCGCGGACCGCCTGGACACGACTCTCGACGGCGATCTCGGACACACGCTTGCGGTCCGCGTCACGGATGACCGGAACGAGCAGCCCCGCCGGCGTCGCGACGGCGATGCCGATGTGGACACCTTTGTGCCGCAGCAGCTTGTCCCCCGCATAACTGACGTTGACCGAGCTGTCCACGCGCAGGGCGACAGCCACCGCCTTGACGAGCAAGTCGTTCACACTGACCTTGCTGTCACCCGCCGCGTCCTGCACCGCGTTGATCCGCGCACGGAAGGCGAACAACTCGGTCACGTCGATCGCACTGGTCAGGTAGAAGTGCGGAGCCTGCTGCTTGCTCTCGGTGAGCCTGGCCGCGGAGACGCGCTGAACAACGCTCAGCGCGACCTCGTCGAACAGCCCTGACGCCGGAAGCTCCTGCACAGCAGCTGCTTTCACGTCAGCAGGGGCCGGGACGGCAGTGGGCGCGGCAGCGTTGTGGGCAGCCTCCACGTCGCGCTTGGTCACCCGCCCACCCGGGCCGGTCCCCACAACAGCGTCCATGTCGACCCGCAACTCGCGCGCGATCTTGCGAGCGAGCGGCGAAGACTTGACGACATCGGTCCGGGTCGAAACAGGAGCACTGCCTGAAATACACTGTGGCGCAGCACCGACGACCGCCGATCCTTCGTCTGACGACGCATCGTTCGATGGGGTCGCCATGGCGGAGTGTCCAGCGGAATGTCCGCTCGTGCCGGTGCCATCCCCGACGATTGCGATCGGCTCGCCGATCGGTACCCGTGCGCCGGGCTCGGCGAGAATCTTTTCCAGGACGCCGTCGTCATAGGCCTCGAGTTCCATCAGGGCCTTGTCGGTCTCGATTTCGGCGACGATCTCGCCACGGGTGATCTGGTCGCCCACGCTTTTGAGCCAAGCCGCGACGACGCCGTCTTCCATGGTGTCCGACAAACGGGGCATGATGATGTCAGGCATTGCGTGTGTCCTTACCGACGGCGGCGAGGGTTTCCTTCACCGCGGTGTAGAGCGATTCCGAGGACGGCAGGGCGAGCTTCTCCAGCGGTTTGGCATATGGCAGCGGGACTTCCGCCATCGCGACGCGGCGAACCGGTGCGTCGAGATAGTCGAACGCGCCGTCGGAGATCGATGCCGCGATTTCCGCGCCGATACCGTAGGTGAGCCAGTCGTCCTCACCGATGACCGCGCAGCCGGTCTTGCGCACGGAGGCGATAATGGTGTCTCGGTCCAGCGGACGCAGACTCCGCAAGTCGATCACCTCGACCGAAATTCCTTCACCGGCAAGCTGTTCGGCGACCTGGGTGGCGACGGTGGCCATGCGGGAGTAGCCGATCAGGGTGATGTCCGTGCCTTCCCGAGTGACCGCGGCTTTGCCGATTCGGGCTGGCGGAAGGTCATCCGGCACTTCACCTTTGGTGTTGTAGAGCGACAGGTTCTCCAGGAACAGCACCGGATCGTCGTCGGAGATCGCGGCCTCGAGCAGTGCTCGCGCGTCGGCGGGCGTGCTCGGCGCCACGACTTTCAGGCCGGGCACGAACGCGTAGTACAGCTCGATATTCTGCGAATGCGTCGCCCCGAGTTGCTGGCCGCCGCCACCGGGCGTCCGGATGACGATGGGCACGCTGGTCTGACCGCCGAACATGCCGTAGATCTTCGCGGCGTGGTTGACGATCTGGTCCAGTGCCAGCAGCGAGAAGTTGATCGTCATGATCTCCACGACCGGGCGCAAACCGAGCATCGCGGCACCGATCGCCGCACCGACGAAACCCTCCTCGGCGATAGGAGTGTCGCGTACCCGTTTCTCGCCGAACTCCTCGAGCAGACCCGCGGTGATCTTGTAGGAGCCTTCGAAGACGCCGATCTCCTCACCGATCAAGAAGACGTCGTCGTTGCGTCGCATCTCTTCGCGCAGGGTTTCGCGCAGCGCTTCGCGATAGGTCATGACAGGCACAGTGGAGTCCTCAGTGGGTGAAGAGCGGATCGGCGGGCAAACGGCGGGAGTCGCCGGGCACGGGGGTGGCGTAGGTGTAGTCGAACAGGCTCGACGGCTCCGGGTGCGGGCTCGCGTCGGCGAATTCGACAGCGGCGGCGACACCCTCGGCCACCTCGCGGTCGAGATCGGCCAGCGCCTGGTCGTTCAGCACCCCGGCGTCGCGCAATCGCTGCTGCCACAGCACGATCGGATCGTGCTCACGAGCCGTTGCCACTGTTTCGGTGCTGCGGTACTTGGCCGGGTCGACCACCGAGTGACCCTTGAGCCGGTAGCTCACCGCTTCGAGCAGTGCGGGTTTGCCGTCGCGACGAGCGTCTTCGATGAGCTCGCTGGCCATGTCGCGCACAGCCAGCACATCGGTGCCGTCGACCCTTTCGCCACGCATTCGATAGGCGGCGGCGCGTTTCCACAGGTCGGGTTCGCTAGAAGACTTTTCGACCGTGGTGCCCATGCCGGTTTGGTTGTTGATCACCAGGAACACCACAGGCAGTCGCCACAGCGCCGCGATGTTGAGCGACTCGTGGAAGGCGCCGATATTGGTGGTGCCCTCCCCCATCTGGCACACCACGACGTCGTCACCGTCGCGGTAGTCGATCGCCAGCGCCGCACCGATCGCCAGGGGAACCTGTCCGCCGACGATGGCGTAGCCGCCGAGCAGCCGGGTCGCGGTGTCGTACATGTGCATCGAGCCGCCCCAGCCTTTGGACGTACCAGTCGAGCGACCGTAGAGCTCAGCCATCACCCGCCCCGGTTCGATGCCCTTGGCGAGCGCGTAGCCGTGTTCGCGATAGTTGGTGAACAGGTAGTCGGTGGGGCGCATCGCGGCACCGAGGCCGACGACGGTGGCTTCTTCGCCGAGATTGAGGTGGCAGTAGCCGCCGATCTTGGCCTGCTGGTAGCTCTGCGCGGTGCGCTCCTCGAAGCGGCGGATGAACAGCATGTCGCGGTAGAGCCCGCACAGGGTCTCCGGGTCTTCCGCCGCGACAGCGGCTTCGAGGCCTGACAGGACAGCAGGCGCTGAATCGGTTTTCGCCGGCTTGCGGACAGGCTTTCGCCGCGCGGTGGTCGTGGTCATGTCGGGCTCCTCAACGCTTCTTGCGTGGCGCGATGTGTACCGGCAGTCCGAGACCGGCCATGGCCGCCTCCATGCCGATTTCGCCGAGTGTGGGGTGGGCGTGGATGGTGTCGGCCAGCTCGTCGAGCGTGGCCTCCAGCGACATCGCGAGTGCGCCCTCGGCAATCAGATCGCTGGCGGACGGACCGATGATGTGCACGCCGAGCACTTCCTGATGCACTCGGCCGGCAATGATCTTGACGAATCCCTCGGTCTCGCCGAAGGTCTTGGCCCGGCCGAGTGCCGCGAACGGGAACTTGGCGGTGATCACCTCGTGACCGGCTGCGCGGGCGGCATCTTCGGTGAGACCGACGCTCGCGATCTCTGGGTGGGTGAACGTCGCGGCCGGGATGACCGAGTAATCGATGTGGGCGTCGTGCCCGGCGATCACCTCGGCCGCGGTGATGCCCTGGTGTGAGGCGACGTGGGCGAGCAACGCCCGCCCGGTCACGTCGCCGATGGCGTACACGTGCGCGACCCCGGTCCGCAGTCGATCATCGACGTCGATGAAACCACGTGCGTCCGTGGCGATTCCGGCCACGTCGAGACCGAGTTCCGCAGTGTTGGGGCGTCGGCCGACTCCGACGAGTACGACATCGGCGTCGAGTTCCTGTGCCGCCGGACCGCCGACCGTCACTCGCAGCGGGTCGCCCTCGGTGATCGCCGTGACGGTGGCGCCGGCGAGGACGGTGATGCCGCGTTCGCGGAACGATCGGCCGAGTGCGTCACCGATCTCCTTGTCCTCCAACGGAACCAGGCGGTCTTGCATCTCGACGACCGTGACCTGGCTGCCGAACGTGGCGAACAGGCTGGCCCATTCGGCACCGACCGCGCTGCCGCCGATGATCACCAACCGGCGCGGCACCTCGGTCAACCCGAACGCGCCATCAGAGGTGACGACACCGGGCAGTCCCGCGCCCGGGACCTGCAGCCCCGCGGGCACCGAACCGGTCGCGACGATCACGTCACGCGCGCGCACCTGGCGCACCGCCGGACCAGCGGCGGCGGCATAGCGGGGCCCGCCGTCGAAGATCGGTGAGGCGCCGACCTCATGGACCTCGACTACGGTCGGCTCGACGAACCGGGCATGACCCTCGATCAGCGTGACCCCGTTGACCTTCAGCAGGCCCCCGACACCGTTGGTCAGCTCTTTGACGATGGCGTCCCTACGTTGCCGCACCGCGGCGAAGTCGAAGCGCACGTTGTCGGCGATGACTCCGAATTCGGCCGCGGTGGTGAGGGTGTGGAATACTTCCGCGGAGCGCAGCATCGCTTTGGTGGGAATGCAGCCCCAGTTCAGGCACACGCCGCCGGGGCGCTCCTTTTCCACAACGCAGACCTGCAGGCCGCGTTGCGCGGCCCGGACGGCGGCCACGTATCCGCCCGGTCCACCACCGATGACCAGTAGGTCGAATTCCAGCACTCGTGGTGCTCCTCAGCTCGAAGGATCAACCCCATCCGCGGTCGCAGTGCGGGCTGTTCGTCGAGTCTTACGGTCCAGGATTGCCCAATCAACGGACAGCCAGCCCAGACTTCATGGCCTGAGAGTGGGCGCAGAGCCCAATTCGGGAACCGTGATCGGCGTTCAGTCAGAGGTGCTGGAGCCCATCTCCAACGCCGCCAAGGCCAGCGAAAGCTCCAGGTAGGACCGCTGCCCCTCCAACCGTCGCCCCAACAAAGAGGAGATCCGCTGCAACCGATTGATCACCGTGTTTCGATGGCAATGCAATCGCGGGGCGGCGTGGGCCGCCGAGCAGTTCTCCGCCAGCCAGATAGCCAGTGTGGACAACAGGATCTCGCGTTCCTTGGAGTGCAGTTCGAGAACCGGACCGAGCGTGCGAGTGATCATCAACTCGGTCACATCAGGGGAACGCAGTAGCAGCGCCTCCGGAAAACGATCTTCCAGCGAAACCAGGCCCCGCGCTGAGGTGGGCAGGGTCTCCAGCGCAAGGACTGCCAGCGCATGCGCGGTACCGATCTGAGACAGCCCGGCAACGACGGGCGAGGCCGCAGCCAGACCCCGAATCATCTTCCTGACCTGATCGAGCACCACCGAACTCTCGCGCTGCTCCAACGAAACGAGTCCGACCATGACGTCGACCCGATCGTGCCATGCCGAACGAATGCCCAATGCGGCCAACGCCGTCTCGGTGCCCAGCTCGATGTTCGGCCGTTCGCCACGCACCGCGACCGCCACATAGCCACCGTGGGTAGGCAGGTTCAGCTCACGTGCCGCCCGCGCGGCGACGTTCGCGTCGTGCGCACGGCCCACAAGCAGTTCTTCGATCAACCCGTGACGACGCCGCTCGTCGCGCCGCACCTGCTCCAGTTCGGCGCTCCGATAAGAGGAGACCAGCGCCGACGACATTCCGTCGATCGCCGCCCACATCGCTGCACCGATTGTCCGAACCTCGGCAGAAGTCAGTTCGCCGGCCCGGTCCAGGAGTGCCTCCCAGACAACCTGGCCCCCGAGCCGGAAAGTCCGCGACATGACTTCCAAAGGCACGCCCTGGGCCGCGCGAGTGCGACCGATCGCGGTGGCGACATCATCACGATCCGCCGCGACCACGTCACCGGCCAGCAGGTCGAGCACTCTGGCCAGATAGCTGCGACATCCAGCGCGCAAGTCGTTCCGACTCACCGGCGAGTAATCGGTCCACTCGGGAATATCGGTGAAGATCGCCGACATCAGCCGCCGGGTCAGTGCAGGCACTTCAGCTCGACATTCGACCGCCAGCTGCCGGGCCTCCGCTGATGACCCGGTGTACTTGGGTGTCCCTGCCATCCTGTTCACGCTACGCGAGGGTGGGGGCGGGCGATCTGGTCGTCTCGTTGGCTGACGAACCCGATTCGCCGTCGGCGCAGCGATGGCCGGGTCGATCGATGTGCATACGCTTTGCCTGCAGCACGGCCTGCGGCCGTGTCCGTGGCCTGCCGGGTCCGGTGCGGGCACCGCTGATCCCGTCGAGCAACGGCAGGCGATCTTCGGGTTGTCACCGGCTTGCACGGGGGTGAGTACCACTCGCATCAGTAGGCCACGGCCGTCGACGGCAAGGTAGATCTTGGTACTCAGCTATCGGACACATAGGTTTAAAAACGACTGCTAGAGCAGAGTTCTCCGGGAAAATTAGTTGCGGCGACCAGGGAAATGGTCGGTGGCCGTCGCTCCTGGGGAGCCGGAATGTCACCGCGTGCTGATGGCCCGTTCGATCTACCTCACTCCGCTCGACGACACCGCAGATCAGACACCAAGCTGGCTTGACCGCAATCACATACCGTGCGGTTCCATATCGCCTACCAAATCCTGGAGACCGCCGGTCCGCGGGCGACGATCCTGCTCGTATTGCACGAAATCGGCTGGCCAACACGAAAGACGTGCCCAACCAGCCATGACACATGGTCCCAGCTGGTTTCAAGCCAGCAGAGCCCACGACGGCTTGCGGCCAGCACGTCGAGGCAGCTCGCCGACACCTGACGCAGGATTCCGACAACAGATCCGCATAGCAATCGAAGACATCAACGCAGCAATGTGGCAGATCCGACGAAATATATTGGGACACAATATAATTCGTCACTCACTCGCGCTGAGCTGCGCCGTTCGTCGGCTGAAGTTGCCCACCATCGACACACCACCAGGAGCGGGCAGCCGGCAGCTATTGTGACGAGCACCACACATCACCGGGCCGTCAAGCGCTCTCCGGGCCCCGCACGTCAGCGTCTAAACGCCGACGCTATTGCACGCATATTGCACGGTCATCACCAAAAAGGCTCTGACCTGCGCTTTCCGGTGGTCCCAGCTGGTTTCAAGCCAGCAGACCCCAGGAGGGCCCGCGGCCAGCACGTTGAGTCGGGGTGCCGACGCACAACGGAAGGTTCTGAGAGCAGATCCGGATCGCAATCGAAGACATTAACGCAGCGATGTGGCCGATCCGCCGGATATGTTGGGACACAACGGAGTTTGTCACTCGGTCGCGCTGATTACGCCAGTTCGTCGGCTGAAGTTGCCCAGCATCGATGCACCGCGAGGAGCGGGCAGTCGATAGCGATTGTGACGGACATCACGCATCAGCGGAGAATGTCGAGCACACCCGGTACCCCCGCCCGGCAGCGTCCAACTCCCGAACACTGAACTCTATTGCACGTATATTGCACGAAAAGTGCAGGCCGTCACCAGAAAGGCTCTGACCTGCACTTTCATGGTGGTCCCAGCTGGTTTCGAACCAGCGACCTTCCGCGTGTGAGGCGGACGCTCTCCCGCTGAGCTATGGGACCTAGCACTGCGTTCGGGCGGGTTTTGAGCCGCTCGAACGAGATGGAACATTAGCACGGTGGGCCGGGATGACACCAAATCGGCTTGTGAAGAGTGGTTTCGGAGACGAGCTCACCGCGGTCGACGCTCGCGCTTGCGCGCGGGTGGGCGCACGGGGGATCGAAACTCCGAACCGGCTAGCCTGGTCAGGTCCATAGATAGATGCGCATGTCTACGTTTCATGATGTAGGAAGTGGTTCGCGGTTCGACAAGTGGGCGTGGATGACATGCGTGTAATTCGTATTTTGGCCTGTTAACCAGGCGATTTGTAGTCTGCGTCGAACGTCGGCTAATGTTCTCATCGCACCGCAGAGAGCAGCAGAGCCGACAGGCCGAGCCGCTCCCCTAAGTGTGAAGTAAATGCGGATGTGGCGCAGTGGTAGCGCATCACCTTGCCAAGGTGAGGGTCGCGAGTTCGAATCTCGTCATCCGCTCGAGAGGTAGGTAAGGCACTAGCCCCATCCTCCTTTGTACGGTGGAGTGGCCGAGTGGTGAGGCAACGGCCTGCAAAGCCGTGCACACGGGTTCGATTCCCGTCTCCACCTCGCGCGATTAGCTCAGCGGGAGAGCGCTTCCCTGACACGGAAGAGGTCACTGGTTCAATCCCAGTATCGCGCACCACCGTACCGAGTCAGGCCCCCTTTCGAGGGGGCCTGACTTGTTTGCGTTGTGGTCACACCGGCCATGTAACCCAGATCACTCTGGGCACGGTTTTCCAGTGAGCTCCCCTAGTATCTGCACACGGCGTCGCCGGGCGGGTCCGGTGCGGAACCGGCAGCATGGAGGGGCAATCGAGTGAGGCAGATCCTGTTGTCGGCGGGGATCGCCCTGATCGTCACCATCACGCTCACGCCGGGATTGATCCGGGTCTTCGCGCGGCGCGGGTTCGGCCAGGAGATCCGGATCGATGGGCCCGCCAGCCATCAGGCCAAGCGCGGGACACCGACGATGGGCGGTTTGGCGATCGGCGCGGGGGTGTGGGCCGGCTATCTGGGGTCGCACCTGATCGGGATGCTGTGGGACGCGCCGGGGCCGAGCGCGTCGGGGATTCTGGTGCTGCTGCTGGCCTCGGCGCTGGGCATGGTGGGGTTCCTCGACGACTCGATCAAGCTGCGCAAGCATCGCAATCTCGGGTTGACCGCGGCGGGCAAGTACATCGGGCAGATCGGCGCGGCGGTGGTGTTCGCCGTGCTGGTGCTGCGCTTCCCGGGCGCCACGGGCCTGACGCCCGCCGGGCGCAACCTGTCCTTTGTTCGCGACATCAGCACCATCACCTTCGCCTCACTGTTCTTCATCGCGTTCATCGTGCTGCTGGTGGTCGCCTGGTCCAACGCGGTGAACATCACCGACGGGCTCGACGGGCTGGCGGCGGGGTCGATGAGTCTCACGCTCGGCGCGTACGTGGTGATCACGCTGTGGCAGTACGACAACTCGTGCGAGATCACCCCGGGCCGCGGTTGCTACACGGTGCGTGACCCCCTCGACCTGGCGATGGTCAGCGCGGCGGGCGCGGCGGCGTGCATCGGTTTCCTGTGGTGGAACGCGGCCCCGGCCAAGATCTTCATGGGCGATACCGGCTCGCTCGGCCTGGGTGGACTGCTGGCGGGCCTGTCGATCACCAGCCGCACCGAACTGCTCGCGGTGGTGATCGGGGCACTGTTCGTCGCCGAGGTCATGTCGGTGGTGCTGCAGATCGTGGTGTTTCGCACGACCCATACCCGGCTGTTCCGGATGGCGCCGTTCCATCACCACTTCGAACTGAACAACTGGCCCGAGACCGCGGTGATCATCCGGTTCTGGGTGCTGGCCGGGATCGCGTCGGCGACGGGACTGTGCCTGTTCTACAGCGAATACCTGACCTCGCTCTAGTTGTCGGGGCCTGCGGCTACGCTGACCCGACCGAGCCAGGGAGGTCGCCGCTGTGAGTACCGAGATCGTCACGCCGCCCGATCACGATATCGCCGCCGACGTCTCGTTCGAGCTCGAGGAACTCGACGAACTGGTCGGCGAGCTGCTCACCGAATATGCCGAACGCGCGGCTCGCGATGCGCGGATCGTCGCATTGCGGCTGGGGATCGGAGGACAGCGCCCGGAAACCCTGACGCGCATCGGTGCCCGCTACGACCTGGCCCGCGACCGCGTCCGCCAGCTCTACACCAAAGCGGTCGGGCGCATCGTGCGCGAAGCCGCGCGCTCGGGACACCGGTCGGCGCGGGTGTTCGCCCACCGCTATCCGGTCGAGGCGGGCGATCTGCGCCTGGTTCGCATGCTGCTGGCCGAGACCTACGCGACCGACACCGACCTGGTGGCCATGGAATGGTCGTATCTGAAGCTGCGGCTGGCCGGACACGAACAGGGCGACGCCAAGCGGGTGGCGGGCTATGTGATGCAGCGGATCCTGGGCTGGCAGAAGAAGACTGCCAGCATCCTGGCCAAGCTGCATGTGCCCGAGGACGGAGCCGACGATCTGCGGGCGCTGTGGGGTGAGGTCGAGTGGTCGACCGGCCGAGCCACCCCGCTACCCACCGAGTCGGCGCGCGTGGCCGACGGTGACGACGACGGACGCGGGCGGTTCTACCTGGCGAAGGCAGGCCGCGACGTCGCCTACGACTCGGCGATGGCGGCCCGATTGCTCCGAACGCTCGACGCCGATCCGGCAGTCGCGGCGTTTCAGGAGGAACCGACCGCGCTGACCTACCGCTTCGCCGACGAGGACCGGGTGCACTATCCGGCGGTCGCCGCGCAACTCACCGACGGCCGCACGGTGCTCGTCGATGTGGTCCCGTTGGGCCGCATCGCCTTCCACCACAACCGGATCCAGAGCGAACTCGGCCGCGCCTACGCGCGCGAGCACGGCTGGGGCTGGCTCGCCTGGACCGGCAGCGCGCTCGGAACGACCCAACTCGAGGCCCGCCCGGTCGCCCCCTCGATCGAGCAACGCCTCGCCGCCGACCTCGAGCAGGGGCCCTACGACCGGCAGGCCCTGGCCACGGTCAGCGCGGAGACCGGCCTGGATCTGCTCGACCTGGCCGGACTCGTGCTGCGCAACGAGTGGCAGTGGGACCGGGTGCCGATGCGGCTCAGCGCATCACGATCGCGCCGACCAGCACGGTGAGGACCAACAGCATCGCGCAGCAGGTGAGCCACTGCCACTGATCCAGGGTGCGATCCATCCGCCCGATACTCGCGCGCAGGCTCGCCGCGACGCGCTGCTGGGCGACGAGCTCGCTGCGCAGCCCCGCCATCGTGATGGCTTCGGCGTCGGCGTTCACACCGGCCCGCTCGATCCGGTTGTGCAGCCGGCCGACCAGCCGCTGCTTGTCGCGCACCCGCTGGCGCGAGACCGCCAGCTGCACCCGCTGGTCACGCAACTCCGTGCGCTGGCGCTCGATCATCGCGGCCTGTGCCGCGGTATGCCGTTCCCAGGTGCCCACTTCGGCCCACCCTCCTGTCGTGAGATCCGCGTGCGCCCAGTCGATGTCACCGGACACCCAGCCCTCGAGGAAGTCGCGCATCTGCGTACTGCCGCGAACCGGAGCGGCGAAACCCGTGTCATCGGCGGTGAGCATGCCCTGGTCGATGCGGTAGTCGGCGGCCGCCGGCGCGAAATCGGCGATGCCCACCGCGGGCACCAGCGGCACCCAGAAACCCTGCGGGCACACCCACAGCACATCGTCGATTCCGGCCGCCTGCAGTCGTTTCCGATGTGCGCGTGCCGCGGTGATATCGAGCGGGCCGCTGTGCACCTCGACCACGCAGCGCCGATCGCCGCGGCGCCAGTAGATATCGACGGGAATGTCGCCCACCCGTGCGTCGACCTGCGCCTCGTCGGCGCCCGCGGCCGTGAGCCTGCCGCAGATCCAATGTTCGAGGCGCTGCGTATTCCATTGTGTCGCCGCGCATTCGGGGCATCCGCAGCCGTACCCGGTCCGCTCGGTGACGGCGCGGCGGCTGCCCTCGGAAATACCCAGTTCGTCGAGCAGCGCTCGTCGTCCACACGCCACCTGGGTCTCGCTCAGCCGCGTCGTCCTCACCATCACTCCCTCACCAAGGGACCTGCCGTACGCTCACGCCCACGTCCTGAACATCAGGTTCCCGCAGCCACCGAAACGGCGCCAGCCCCCTTGACCCGCGTTCGGGTGCGTCACCATCCGGTGATCGACATCACAACCGCGACTCCGCTTGTATATCAAGCCATTTCGTTGCGCCAACGTCGCACGAAGACGCCCAGATCTTGATCATTTCGATACACAGACCAGCCCTGTAACGTGTCCATTTCATCCTGATTGCGAATCGGTTCGGCGCGTCGCGTAGGCAGTCACGACAACACGTGCTGTTGCCCCGGTGGATATGATCGCTGCGGCCGAGGCGGGCAGGCTCGGGCGACCACGGGAAGTAGGGTGTCCATGAACCACGCTGAGCACGACGAATCCATCGGGTCGATGCTGGCGAGTATCGCCGCGGCGCTGCGTGAAGTCAGCGACAAGCTCGATATCGTCGCCGCGCGGGTCCAGTTCGACGTGCCCACCTTCCCCGTCGACGAGGATCTGCCCGACCACACCAGGATCAGGCAGCTGGAATCCTGGGCATTCCACGCGTCACAGGATATTTCACGCCTGAGTTCGCGCCTGGACGCTCTCGACCACGACGGTGAGCCCGATTCCGACCGTCCGGCGCGGGGCACGCGAAGCCGCCGCGAGGTCCGCGAAGCCGCGGAGGCCGCCGAACGGGCCGCCGACGGACTAGATGACCGTCAACCGACTGCCGATCCCTTACCGTCCCACCGGAACCGCGATGCCGAGGGCTCCCGGCCCCCGCTCGAACGCCGCAACTCCCCGGCCCGCCCGACCACCGACCATCTCGGCGACCCCACCGCCCTGGCCGCGACGCCGATTCCGCGCACCGCGCCGACCGAAGCGGCGGCGCCCTTCGGCCAACCGATCGCCTTCGACAGCGACGCGTTCGTCGCCGGTGGCAGTGGCGAACCGCCGACACCGGGTCGGCGGCCCGCGCCCGCGCGACTCAGTGGGGCCGCATCGACCGGCAACGCCGCCGCTGCGGCAGGCAACGGGGTTTCGCCGTCCACGGCCTCGACGAACGGGAGCGCGGCGATCAACGGCACCGCGCGTGGTGTGGCCGGTGACACCACGGCCCCGCGAAACGGCACTCCGGTGCCCGCGGTGATCGGAACGGTGTTGACGGCGCCCGCGCTCGACCCGCGGTCGGAGAAGAGTGCGCCGACGACGACGAACGGCGCGTCGCTATCGGAGAACCGCACGCCCACATCAGGTCACCATGGCACGGACAGTGACGCGGTGTCGGCATCGGAAGCCGTCGCGAGCGCAGCCTTACCGGGGAGTGCGGACGTGAGCACCGTCGTGCGCGACGGAGACGTGCCGATCGCGGGCGTCAACGGGTTCGCGCCCGGTACCGACGCGATGCGACATGTTTCGCGTTCCCCGGACGAAGGCCGGTCGGTGCCGCCCGAGCGGGGGGCCGAAGGTCTATCGACGGCGGGAACCGGCCCGGATGCCGGAATCGAGCGGGCCCGCCCGGCCAAGAAGCCGACGGAGGACGCTGCCGCCGCAGGTGTCGGACTCGGGACACCGTCGCCGGATGTGCTGTCCAACAACGGTGTCGTACGGTCCGACTCCGCCCATGACCACCCCGCCTCGGGCTTCACGACCAACGACCGATCCCTTTCGGTCCCGAACGGTCAGCCGCTCAACGGATTCGACCCGCACTCCCCCGCATTCCCCGCCCGGTCCGACACATCGACGAATACCACCAACGGCATCCACTGGTCGTTCTCCGAGGATCCGGCGCCCCCGGAACGAAACGGGCACGCCCGCAACGGCTTCACCACCGACTCCATGCAACGCGCCGAGTCCCTGTTCGACGATTTCACCCCCCGTGAGCGCCTGACCACCGGCGAAACTCCGGAGCCGCCGACCGCCCCGCCGGCACGGCTCACCCCACCGAGCGGACTCACCGCCCAGCCGAACCACGCCCCGGCGGATCCGACCCGCCTGAGCGGCTCATCGCATGTCGACGGCGCAGCCGAATTCGGCGACAGCCCGGCGCCCCCGCGCCTGCCGGCGAACACCGGCGAACTGCCCGACACCAACAGCCGGTCGGTGCACGCGCCGCTCACCCACCACACAGCGCTCACCGACCATGATCACCGGGCCGACGACTTCGGCGGCTCCGGTGCCCCGACCATGGGCTTGCCGACCGGCCGTGGCCTGCCGACGAGTACGCCCGACCCCCTCGAACGCCCTGTCTCCGACCCGGTTCCACCCACTGCCACCGACTCGGCCGGAATCACCGTCACCGGCACCTACCGCGCCTTCGACATCGAACGCGCCCACGTCGACAAACTGCAGGCGATGCTCGACGAGCTGAAGCGCTCGGCGGGACTGCCGCCGGGGCGCCGCGACGTGTTCGGGCCACCGACCCCGGAACTCGGCTAGGCAGCACCTGCGTCTTCTTCGCCCCGCGCGAGCGCCGCGTCGGTCAGGCGGGCGTCGCCAGCGGGACGAAGCCCGGGTCGACATCCGGCTTCGGGGGGTTCGTGCAGCACAGTACCGATGAGGTCACGCAGCGCGCGGTGACCGGCGTCGGCGGTGTTGCGAGGATGCCACGCCATGGCGACGACAGGGGCGGGCAGCGGCAGCGGGATCTCGAACATCGCCAGGCCGAGCGCGGCACGAGCGGCACGGGACAGCAGTTCCGGTGCGGGGCAGATCATTTCGGTCGACGCGAGAGTGAGCAGCGCGGTGGGCAGGTCGGGGACGGTGGCGACCACCCGGCGAGTGCGGCCGTGCAGGGCGAGGCGGTCGTCGATCGGGCCCCGGGTGCGTCCGGTGGGCGACACTTCCAGATGCCGGGCCGAGGCGTAGGCGGCGACGGTGGGACGGTCGGTGGCGAACGGGTGATCGGAGGCGGCGACGCCGATCCAGCGGTCGGTGAACAGGCGCTTGACCACCGTTTCCGGATCGGTCTGCCCGATCATGCCGACTTCGACGTCGACTCGGCCGTCGCGCAACGCGACCGCGCCGTCGGCGGCGTCGGCGGCGAGCAGTCGTACCGTCACCCCGGGTAGCTGGGCGTGGACGGCGGCCAGCAGTGGACCCGACAGCCGTGCGCCCACCGAATCACCGACACGGACAACGAAATCGCGATGCCTGCCGGGCCCGTGGCCGTCGCGGGCGGTGAGCAGCGACCGTCCCTGGTCGACCAGGCTCGCCACGTCGTGGCGCAGTTCCAGCGCCCGCGGCGTCGGCACCATCTGTCTGCCGGAGCGAACGAGCAGCGGATCGCCGAGCACCTCGCGCAGCCGGGTGAGAGTGCGACTCATCGCCGAGGTCGAGGTGTGCAGCCGCCGGGCCGCCTCGGTCACGCTGTTGGTGTCGAGCAGCGCGTCGAGAGCGAGCAGCAGGTTCAGATCCAGCGCATCCACGCGAGGATTATCACCAACGCACCGAGCGCCGTCGGCGTTGCCGACGGCGATCCGGCGTGTCGGCTACCGCTCCGCTACGGGCGCCGGGGTGGGCGCCACGGGTGCGGCCACCGCGCGGTTGCGCAGCAGGCCCCGGTAGGACGCGGGTCGCACGGGTCGCACCCACTGTGCCAGCCGCGACATCACCGGCAGCGGCGTGCCGAGATCTTCGAGCATCTCGTCGATATTGGCCAGCGAGAACGGGAGCACCGAGGCGCCGTGCGCGTGACTGCCGCCGCTGCGTTCCCGCGACCACTCCAGGCGCGCATCGATCTCGTTGTTCATCAGCTCGGCCATCGGTGGCACGAACCTGCCCGTGAGCAACCCGGCGATCCAGTGCGCGCCTACTTCGGCGCTCAGGGTGCTCACGTTGGAGCTGTTGTAGCCGGCGAAGCTCAGGTTGGGGATCTCCACCGGCAGGATGTGGCGGTAGAGCCGGAAATCGCCCATTTCGTCGGTGAGGGCGCGCCGGACGAACGGGGTGAGGAAGGGCACCTCCTGCCGGTATCCGGTCGCGCACACAACGACGTCGGCCAGTTTCAGACTGCCGTCGGCCAGGCGCACCGCGGGTCCGTGTGACCCACCGATCAGTTCGGTGATCTCGGTGTCGCGATGCACGCTGATCCGGCCCGCCTCGACCTGCTCGGCGAAGCCTTCGGTGGCCAGGCTCGCGCTGCTGGTGCCGATCTCGGAGATCGGGCCCGTCGGCACCAGGTCGAGCTCACGCAGGCGCAGCTTGCGCGTGACCCGCTCCTGCAGCAGGTCCATGTTCGACTGGCGCAGCGCGAGGCGGTCGAGCAGTCGTTCGGCGCGGTGCGGGAAGCGGGAGGGGAAGTGCGCCTCGCCCGCGCGGGTGAGCAGCAGGCGCTCGTAATCGGCGCCGAAGCCGAGTGTGCGCGGCATCTTCCAGGTGAGTCTGCGCGCCACCATGGTGGTCTCGTCGGCGATATGGCTGACGGCCTCGGCGACATCACACGCGGACTTGCCGTAGCCGAGCACGACCACCGACTGATCACGCGCCTGCTCGACGTCGTGGAATTGCGAGACATGGCACAGTCGTCCGCCCGCGGCCCGGAATGCCGCGGCTCCCGGCAGGTCGGGCACGACCGGGTCGCTGTAGACACCGTTGGCGACGATCAGGTGATCGCAGGTGGTGCGGTGCACGCCCATCCGGTCGCGGATCTCGAGCAACCAGCCGCTGTCGACCGGGTCGGCCGCCACCACCTCGGTGCCGAGGCGCAGGTGCTGGCCGAGGCCGAACTCCTGCACGTATCCGGCCAGGTAGGCCTGCATCTGCTGGCCGTCGGGCCAGCGGGGGAAATCCTCTGGCATCGGGTGATCGCTGAAGGCGTACGTGGACTTGCTGTTCTGCGCGCGAAGTCCCGGATACCGGCGGGTGGCACTCCACACACCGCCGACGTCGGGGGCCCGGTCGAAGACTTCGACCGGGAACCCCGCCTGACTCAATACCTTCGCGCAGGCCAAACCCGCCACTCCCGCACCGACGATCCCGATGCGGCTACCGCTCGTCATGCGACGGAGACTACTCGGACAGAGAGGTCTGGTGCCACCGCGCAGTGAAGGCTCTCAGCGACAGGAGATCACTCGGACCGGCGGCCACAGCGCCACAGCGCCGACCGGCCCACACTCCACTGGAATGTGCTCGGCCCGCCACGCTGTCGTCGCGCGCAGTCGCGCCGCGGCCGGACCGACCCGTGCTGTACTGGAAGGATGACCAACAGTTCTGTCGTCGTCGACCGGGCCGGACTCTGGGACGCCGAGGCGCTCAGCGATGTGGCCGCCGCGACTTTCCCGCTGGCCTGCCCGCCCGAGGCCACCGCGAGCGACATCGAGATCTTCCTCGAGCAGGTGCTCTCGGGCGAACGCTTCGGCGAATACCTGTCCGACCCGGCCAGAACCGTGCTCAAGGCCGTCGAGGGCGACGAGATCGTCGGTTACGCCATGCTCATCGCGGGCAGGCCCAGCGACCCCGAGGTCGCCGCGCGGCTGAGCGCGGGCGAGGTGATCGAACTGAGCAAGATGTACGTGCTGCCCGGCCATCACGGCAGCGGGGTCGCCACGGCGCTGATGGAGGCCGTCGTCGATACCGCGCGCACCGCGGGCGCCGACACGCTGTGGCTCGGGGTCAACCAGGCCAACGAGCGCGCGCAGAAGTTCTACGCCAAGCACGGTTTTCGACAGGTGGGGACCAAGACCTTCACGGTCGGCAACCAACTGCACGCCGATTACGTCTTCGAACGCGCGCTCTAGAGCCCGCGACGACGTTCTCGGCCCGGCCACGACGTTCTCGGCCCGCCACGACGTTCTCGGCCCGCCCGACTCTGGACTGAGTGGAGGGTGCGACGAAGGAGTACCCGGAGGGAGGGAAGAGGCGGGGAACAGGGCCGAGAACCGCGGCACCAGCCGCCAATTACACAGCCGCCTCGAAGCGCGACAGCGCCAGTAGACGCGAGATCGCGCGCAGGTACTTCTTGCGGTAGCCGCCGTCGAGCATCTCCTTCGAGAAGATCTCGTCGAGCTTGACGCCCGAGACCGTCACCGGGATGCTCGCGTCGTAGAGACGGTCGGCCAGCACGACCACGCGCAGCGCGACGGCCTGATCGGTCACGGTGTGCACATCGGAGACGAACACCGATGCCACGCCGTGGATCAGGGCACCGTACTTGGACGGGTGCAGTGTGCTCAGATGCTTCAGCAGCACATCGAATTCGTCGAGTGTGGAACCGGGAGTGGCCGCCGCGCGCTCGACGAGCAGCTCGGTGGAGGTGGGTTCCGGGGCGGGCGGCAGATCGCGGTGACGGTAGTCGGGCCCGTCGACCCGCACCGGATCGAAGATCGAGCCGAGCTTCTTGATCTCGCGCAGGAAATCCGATGCCGCGAAACGGCCTTCGCCCAGCTGACCGGGCAGCGTGTTCGACGTTGCCACGATGGACACGCCGCGGGCCGACAGCTCGGTGAGCAGTCGCGAGACCAGCATCGTGTCGCCCGGATCGTCGAGTTCGAACTCGTCGATGCACAGCACGCTGTTGGCCGAGAGCCGCTCGACGGCGTTGTTGAAGCCCAGCGCGCCGACCAGGTTGGTGACCTCGCCGAAGGTGCCGAACGACTTGGGCGCCGGCGAGCTGTGGAAGATCGAGGCGAGCAGGTGGGTCTTGCCCACACCGAAGCCGCCGTCGAGGTACAAGCCCGCGCCGGTGACGGGCTTCTTCTTGCCGAAGAGGCTCTTCTTCGAAGCGGCCTTGTGAATCTTGGCCACCTGAGCTGCGAATTCCTCGGCCTTGGCGACCGCGGCCGCTTGGCTGGGCTCTGTGGGGTCGGGGATGTAGGAGGCGAAGCTGACCTCGTCGAACATGGGCGGGGGCACCATCTGCGCGACGAGTTGGTCGGCTGGGACCTCCGGATGGCGATCGACAAGGCGTTCTTGCATGTCCAAATGGTACGGACGTGGTTGCATCGTTCCCTATGCAGCGTATCCACAATGTGACCCAGCTCGCAGACCTCGACCCCGACGCACTGGCCAGGTGCTATGCCTACCCGCGGCATCTGGACCAGCCCTGGGTGCGAGCCAACTTCGTCAACAGCATCGACGGTGCGTTCACCGTCGACGGCGTGTCCGAAGGATTGGGCACCGAGGCGGACAAAACAGTGTTCACGCTCCTGCGCGAACTGGCCGACGTGGTCGTCGTCGGCGCGGGCACCGTGCGCGCGGAGAACTACGGCGGCGCGCACACCGACCCGCAGCGGCGCATCGCGCACCACCGGCACGGAATCGGCGGTCATCCCGACGGCACCGCACCACCGATCGCGGTGGTCACCGCCACCGCGAAGCTCGATCCCGGGGCGAAGTTCTTCACCGACGCCGAGGTACCACCGCTGATCATCACCACCCGGCACGCGGCCGCGGCGCAGGTCAGCGCACTCGAGGACGCGGGCGCCCAGGTGGTGGTCGCCGGAGAGGCCGCGATCATGCCTGCCGCGCTGCTGCGCGTGTTCGCCGAGCGGGGCCTGCACCGGGTGCTGTGTGAAGGCGGACCGCACCTGTTCGGACAGCTGGCCGAGGCGGGCCTGGTCGACGAGCTGTGCCTGACCACCGCCCCGATGCTGGTCGGCGGTGCGGGCGGACGAATATCACTGTCGGCGAGCACATTCGACCTGCCGATGGCGCGCAAACAGCTGGTGCTCGCCGAAGACGGCACCGTCCTGGCCCGCTGGGCCCGTCGATGAAACCTGGCGCCGAACCTGGCAGTGTGTAGCGCATGCGTTGGACTCGGGCCGCGGCGACGGCCGCGACACTGTCGATCATGCTCGCGGGCTGTGGGGCCGGACCGTCGGATCGGCCTGTCGTCGCCGTCGAGCGGCCGGGCGGCGGTGGCGCCCAGACCGAAACGCCGACGACGCAGGAGCTGGCGAAGGCCGAGGTGCCCGAAACCGATCTCGCCTGGCGTGATTGCACCGCGGCCACACTGAGTTCGCTCGACTTCGGCGCCGCCCCCGCGGGGCTGGTTCTCGACTGCGCCGAGTTCTCCACCCCGATCGACACCGCGGGCACCGTGATCGGCACCTTCCGTGCGGGGGCCCTGCGCGCCCGGCTGCCGCAGACGCCCGCCGACGCGGCCCCGCTGGTGCTCACCTCCGGGTCGGACCGTTCGTCGGCCTCGACGCTGGCCGGGCTGGCGATCGGGCCCAACAGCGCGTTGCTGGCCGCGCACCCGATCGTCGCGGTGGATCGGCGTGGCATCGGCGCCTCACAGCCCATCGACTGCATTCCCCCGCAGCTGCGCGCGGTGATGACCGATCTCGGCCAGACCGGTGTCGGCAGCGCCGACCAGGTCGGCGCGGTGGCGGGCTTCAGCCAGGACGCCACCATCGCCTGCCGCGATTTCCTGCAGCCCTACGAGGGCACCTTCGACGCACCGCACGCCGCCGACGACATCGAACAACTGCGCAAGCAGTGGCAGGTCGACAAGATCAACCTGCTCGGCGCGGGTAACGGTGCCAAGGTGGCCCTGAGCTACGCCCGCCGCTACGGCGACCACCTGGCCCGACTCGTGCTCGACGCGCCCGAGCCGGTCGGCGCCGACGCCACCACCATGGCCGAGGCGCGCGTCACCGGCGCCGAAGCGGCCCTCACCGCGTTCGCGCAGCGCTGCAAGGCCGCCGACTGCGCACTCGGAGCCGATCCGCGAGCGGCGGTCGCCGCGCTGATGAACAAGGCGAGCAGCGGCGAACTCGGCGACATCTCGGCCGCGGACCTGTCCACCGCGCTCCTCGGTTTCCTGTCCAGTCCGCGCGGTGACCAGGCCGACCGGGTCACCGCACTGGCCGACGTCCTGGCCGCCGCCGATCGTGGCGATCGGGGACCACTGTCGGCGATGATCGTGCGCGAGGCCGCCGCGACCACTTCCGACGGCGAGTTCGTCAACCGGTGCACCGACAGCCAGCAGCCCCCGACCGCGGACAAGGCCCGGGAACTCGCCGACACCTGGGCGAGCAAATATCCGGTATTCGGGCGCAACGCCGCCATCGGCCTGATGATCTGCTCGGCCTGGCCGGTCTCCACCGCGGCGCCGCTGCCGACCGAACTCGAACTGCCGGTGCTGGTGTTCGCCGGTGCCGCCGACCCGATCGTCGGCGGGACCGCCGCCTCGGTGACCGGCGCGCTCGGCTCGGCGGGCGCCCGGCACGCCACCATGACCTGGCAGGGCTGGGGGCATCCGGTCGTCCCCCACTCCGGGTGCGCGCAGAAGGCCGTCACCGACTACCTCGCGCAGGCGCAACTCCCCGCCGACGGTGGTGCCTGCCCGGCCTGATCCGGTCGGGGCAACAGCCCGGTTCCGGCGCGTCCCCCGGGTCCGGCGACACCATCGCTACCCGATTCGGTGTACCGTGCCCCAGTGTTGTTCCGACAGCTCGAGCCCCGTACCGCTCGCACCTCCGCCGAGGTGATCAAGTTCGCGCTCTGGCCCTTCGCGGTCATGATGGTGCTGAACCGCGTCTTCATCAAGGCGATCAACGGTTTCATCACCGACGACTACCGGCCTGTGTACAACGCCTCGTTCGAGTTCCTGAACCGCAGGCCCGTGTACACCGCCGACTTCTCGTCGGTGGACCCGCACTACCTGTATCCGCCGAGCGGCACGTTGATCATCGCACCGGTCGCGATCATCGATTACGAACTGTCGCGGTGGCTGTTCATCGCGCTCAACGCGGTCGCGATCCTCATCGCCTGGTACCTGCTGCTTCGCCTGTTCAAATTCGGCATCGGCTCTGTCGCCGCGCCCGCCCTGCTGCTGGCCATGTTCAGTTCCGAGACCGTCATCAACACGCTGGTCTTCACCAATGTCAACGGCTGCCTGCTGCTGGCCGAACTGCTGTTCATCCACCTGCTGCTGGCGCGCCGGGATCTCTGGGCCGGCGCGATCCTCGGTCTGAGCATCGCCGTGAAACCGACACTGGCACCGTTGCTGCTGGTCGCGGCCGTGCGTGGGCAGTGGAAGGTCTTCATCACCGCGTGTGGTGTGCCGTTGGCGCTCACCGCGATCGCGTGGCCGTTGTCGGTGGACCCGCAAAAGTTCTTCACCCGTGTCCTGCCGTATCTGGCGCAGACGCGTGACTACTTCAACAGCTCGGTGGGCGGCAACGGAGCCTACTACGGGCTGCCGCACTGGCTGATCCTGCTGATCCAGGTCGCGATGGCCGGTGTGGTCGCGGTATCGCTGTGGCTGCTGTGGCGCTACTACCGCCACGACGAACTGTTCTTCGTCACCACGTTCTCCGGGGTGCTGCTCACCGCGTCGTTCCTGCTGCCCTCACTGGGCCAGATGTACTACTCGATGATGCTGTTCCCGTTCCTGATGACGGTGGTGCTGCGCAATTCCGTGCTGCGCAACTGGCCGGCGTGGCTGGCGATCTTCGGGTTCATGACCTACGACAAGTGGCTCTCGGATCGCTGGCAGGGCGTCGGCCGCAACCTCGAGTACCTGCGGGTGACCTTCGGCTGGGGGCTGCTGCTCATCGTCGTGTTCTGCGTGCTCGGCGACCGGTACCTGGCCGCGCGTCGTGAGGGCAGGCTGCAGTTCGGGATCGATCCGACGTGGATGGCGAGCGCACCCGATTCGCGTCACGGCGGGAAATCCGCGACCGCCGCCCCGGCCACCGATCCGCACCGCGATGATCCGGTGGCGCCGGTCGACGATCGCGAACCCGTACTCAAGTAGTTCTCGGCCGGTGACGCACCGCTCACGGCGCGCACCGGCCGAAACCATTAGCGTGGAGCCATGAGTTCCGATACTTCGTTGCCCACGCCGCGCATCCAGCTGACGCCGCAGCAATGGCGGGCGAAACTGGATCCCGAGGAATACGCCGTCCTGCGCGAGGCCGCCACCGAGCGCCCGTTCATCGGCGAATACACCGACACCAAGACCGAAGGTGTCTACACCTGCCGGGCCTGTGACGCCGAATTGTTCCGCAGCACAGAGAAATTCGAGTCCCACTGCGGGTGGCCGTCGTTCTTCGATCCCGCCGATTCCGACGCGGTGATCCTCAAGCCCGACGACACGATGGGCATGCGCCGGGTCGAGGTGGTGTGCGCCAACTGCCACAGCCACCTCGGACACGTCTTCGAGGGCGAGGGGTACCCGACACCCACCGACCAGCGCTACTGCATCAACTCGATCTCGCTGCGCCTGAAGCCCGCAGCCGAATAACGCGCGAGGCCCGGTCTGTCGACCGGGCCTCGACGGCAGTGTGGGACTCGACCGCTACGGCAGTGCGCTGACCAGCTGTTCGACCTCGACACGCGGCCCGGTGAAGAACGGCACTTCCTCGCGGACGTGGCGCCGCGCCTCGGTCGCCCGCAGGTCACGCATCAGATCCACGATCCGGTGCAGTTCGGGCGCCTCGAACGCGAGAATCCACTCGTAGTCGCCCAGCGCCATCGAGCTCACGGTGTTGGCCCGCACATCCGGGTACCCGCGCGCGGCCTTGCCGTGGTCGGCGAGCATCTTGCGCCGCTCCTCGTCGGGGAGCAGGTACCACTCGTAGGACCGCACGAACGGGTAGACGCAGATGTAGTTCCCCGCGTCCTCCCCCGCCAGAAACGCCGGAATGTGGCTCTTGTTGAACTCCGCGGGGCGGTGCACCGCGACGTTGCTCCAGACCGGAGCACTCGCGCGGCCGAGGTCGGTCGTCCGGCGGAAATCGGCGTACGCGGCCTGCAGATCCTCGACCCGCTCGGCGTGGGTCCACAGCATGAAGTCGGCGTCGGCCCGCAGCCCCGCCACGTCGTAGATCCCGCGCAGCACCACACCCTTGTCGGCCAAGCCGTCGAAGAAAGCTTGGGCTTGCTTGATCGCCTCGGCCCGATCCTCACCGAGCACGCCCGGCTGTACCTGGAACACCGAGAACATCAGGTAGCGAATGGAGGAGTTGAGAGCCTGGTAGTCGAGTCGCGCCATGGATCTATGGTGCCACTGCGGGGTTTTCACCCACCGCCGGGGCTGGGTCCACCACCGGCCTGCTCGCCCGCCACGGCGACGATTCCTCGCTCCCGAACATCGACGTCACCGTCCTCGCCTCACCGTGGTGAAGTTCGACCGGCCCGAGATCGGGATCGAGGATCAATGTCGGTGCAGTGTGCTGCGCATCGGTGGTGGTCACAGCGGGCGATCATGCAACATCGCTATCGACTGGCGGCGGTGACACGCCGCCCGGACGGAAGGAGACCGGACCGCCGTTACCCGTGGTCGGCCGACGCCAGGTCCGCCGAGATCCGGCCTGCCGCCGCGGTGCCCGAGGCAACGCAGGCGGGCACGCCGACGCCGTGTAGGTAGGCGCCCGCCACCGCGAGTCCGTCGAGCGAGGCGACGGCGGATTCGAGGGTGGCGATGCGTTCGGTGTGGCCGGGGGCGTATTGCGGGAGGCCGCCGGGCCAGCGCTGGACGACGGCTTCGAGTGGGGTGATCGGGATGCCGGTGACGGTGGCCAGGTCGGCGACCGCGGCCGCGATGAGGTCGTCGTCGGTCCAGGAGAGCGGTGTGTCGTCGCCGAGGCGGCCGAAGGAGGCGCGGACGAGGGCGACCTCGCGCGCGGCCAGGTGGGGCCATTTGCGACTGGACAGCGTGAAGGCCTTGGCGCGCAAGGGTTCTCCGGTGGCGACGAGGATGCCCGAGTTGTCCGGCAATGCGGTCTCGCGCGGGAGTGCCATGGCGACGAGCGCCGAGGAGGACAGCTCGATCCCGGCGGCCGCCCGCGCCGCCGCGGGCGCCACGTAGTGCAGGAGGCGGGCGGCGACGGGGGCGGGCGTCGCGACGACAACGGCGTCGACGGCCCCGAGTGGGTCGACCACCCAGCCACCGGGTGCGTGCGCTATCCGCGTCGCGGCTGTGGTCGTCACCAGACGGGCTCGCGAAGCCGCGGTCAGCGCGGCGAGCAGGGCGCCGTAGCCGTCGCGCAGTCCACCGAATACCGGGGCCGAGCTGGGGGCGGGCATCGCCGCACGGATCGCCTCGGTCAGGCTCGCCGCCCCGTTGTCGAGCGCTTCGGCAAGAGTGGGTAGCGCGGCGCGGATGCCGATGGACGCGCTGACCCCCGCGTACACCCCTCCCAGCAAGGGATCGACGCTCCGCTCCACGACCTGCGTGCCGAAACGGTCACCCACCAGGGTCTGTACGTCGACATCGGAGCCCGGCTCCCACCGCAGCGGGCGCCGCGGCTCGGTCGCGACCCGATCCAGCGTCGCGTCGTCGACCAGTCCGCGCAGCGACTCGGCATCGGACGGGATGCCCATCAGGGTGCGGCCCGGTAGCGGATGCGCCGATCCTCGCGCCCAGATCAGCGGGCGCTTTCCCGCGGGCCGCACCAGCTGGTCGTCCAGGCCGAGTTCGCTCATCAACTCGATCACCTCGGGCCTGCGCCCCACGAACGCCTCGGCCCCGAGATCGACTGGCTCCCCGGCCAATTCGCGGGTGTGCAGCACTCCACCGACTCGTCCGCCCTGCTCGAGCACGACGATGTCGGCGCTGTCCCCCAGTCGCTGCCGCAACCGATAGGCCGCGACGAGCCCGCTGATTCCGCCACCGACGACCGCGATCCTCATGCCTCGACCGTAATCGGGTGTCGGTGCGAGAGGACACCCGGTCCGGTGTGGGCAGGGCGCGCTGAGCGCACACAAACCCGCCGGTCCAGTCGGAAAATCGAACGATACGGGGGGTTGTGTGCGCTCACGGCGGGGCAAAAGCGCGGGCACCA